>JAQGIW010000304.1 GCA_028290905.1 Caulobacteraceae bacterium
ATCCACGAATCACCTACGCTAGCAAATCCGCCCCTTCCGCGAATCCCCCAGCATCAGGGGATTTTCTGACTCAGTAAGACTAGAGCGCGTTCCGAAAAGTGGGAACCGGTTTTCGGATCAAAACGCGCGTTAAAACAAAGGACTAGAGCGCCGATCTGATTCCATCGGATCGGAACACGCTCTAGGGGGCAGGGACCTCAGCCCCGGCGGGCGTGGTGGACGCGTTCGAGGCGGCGCTGGACCGGCGTCTTGGGAAGGCTCTCCAGGCTCAGATAGCCGGCGCCGTCCCGGTCCAGGGTGGTGAAGTGGGCGTCCGCGAGCTTGGTGAAGTCGGCCTTGGAGATCAGGCCCCGGAAGTTGAAATCCGCGGCGGTGACGGGCTCGGGCTCATCGAAGAAGCCGTAGGGCGAAGCGCCCTTTCCCGAGGCGTCATAGGGCCTCGGCCGCCCGGATTCCGCCGGGCCGGCGTCCACGGAGCCGGGGTCGACCGAGGTGCCCGGCCCCGTCGCGCCACCCGGGTGGAAGGACCCAGTGCCACCCGGACCGAGTCCACCCGGGATACCCTGGACGAGCCAGAGCCTGGGCCTGTCCTCGATGAAATGGTTGCTGGTGCCTTCCACGCGCATGCCCAGCACCTCGGGGGCGATGCGCTGCTCATAGAAGGCGACCTCCTGCGGGCTGATCACGCCGTCGGCGTTGCGGTCGAGGACCTTGAAGAAGGCCATGGCGTCGGCGACGAACTCGGCGTGCTCGATCTTGCCGTCGGCGTTGGCGTCGGCCTGCTTGAACCAGTCGACGATGGGATAGGGCGCGCCGGGCTTGGCGCGGAAGGGTCGCCCGCACGGACTGTAGAATACGTTGGGGGGGAGCTCTCCGCCGAACGGATCCTCCTGCTGCGCCGGAAGGGCCGATGGCCAGGGCAGAGCCAGGGCCGCCGGTGTCAGGGCCAGGCATCGGGCAAATGAGCGTCGGGTCGGCGTCATGGCGTATACTCGGCGGCGATGGCGAAGCCGCCCCGTCCGGAGCCTTACGACAAGCCGGGGGCCGGCGCCAACAGCCTGATCGCGCTGCCGATGAGCAGGCCGAGCGTTGGATAGAAGGTGAGGGCGAAGCCGAACGACCGCGCTGCCGCGCCGTGGGCGTAACCCAGGAAGAACAACAGGCGTCCGAGGGAGAAGCACGCCACCGCGATCCAGGTGGTGGCGATAGGCGCGTCCGGGCGCGGGACGAGCAGCCAGGCGCCGTATGCGACCACAGCCAGAACGGTCTGCTCGAGGGTGTTCTGGACGAGGCTCTGCAGGACGGCGGCCATGGGCGTCCCGGCGTGGAGCGCCGCGTCGATGTCGGCGTCGCTGAAGAAGCGATGACGGGCCAGCCGTCCCACAGCCACGGCGAGCCAGAAGGCGGCCACCAGGTCGCCACCCAGCCAGGCCGAGAGACGCGGGCCCAGGTCGGACGGCCCGGCGGGGAGGCCGGGCCACAGAAGCCCCGCCAAGGTGACCGCGAGCCCCGCCGCCATGCCCGCAACGACGCCGAGGCGTCTGTGTCGCAGGTCAGGAGGCGGCGGCGGTTCCATCTCAGCCCGCGGCGCGGGCGTCGGCTTCCACCTTGGCGCGCGGGATCAGCCGGATCGTCGAGCTGGCCTTGGCCAGGAGCGTCCCCTTGGCGTCCATCAGCTTGGCTTCAGTGAAGCAGGTGCTTCGCCCCGACTTCTCCACCCAGCCTTCGGCGAACACCGGGCCGGGCCGCGCGGGGGCGAAGAAGCTGACCTTCAGCTCCAGGGACATGGGCGTCATCTCAAAGCCGGTCAGGGCGATCACCGCGTGGGCCATAGCCGAGTCGAGCCAGCCGCTGATGAAGCCGCCCTGCACGACCCCGCCGGAATGGCACATGTGCCGCCCGGCCTCGTACTCCAGCGTGGCGCGGCCGGCCGGGTCGACCGCGATGCGGCGCACCAGGCCCAGTGCGCGGTTGAGGTCGTCCGCGCCGGGGTCCGCGTCGACGCTGGATCCGGCCGCGGTGTCGAGAGATGTAACGGCAATGTTCAAAGGTTCAATCCATGAGTTTGCGGATGAAGTAAGTGTATTCGAGCGCGCTGGTGTGGGCCTTCTCGCGAAGGTTCGCCCCCGCCCCGTGGCCGCCCTCGATGACTTCGTAAAACAGGTAGGGCTTGCCCATGGACGCCAGCTTGGCGGCGAACTTGCGGGCGTGCTGAGGTCCGACCCGATCGTCCTTGGTGGTGGTCCAGACCAGAGGCTCGGGGTAGGTCACGCTCGCCCTGAGGTTGTTGTAGGGCGAGATGCCGGCCAGGAAGGCGCGCTCTTGTGGATTGTCGACGCTGCCGTACTCGCCCACCCAGGATGTCCCGGCGGCGATCTTTTCGAAGCGCAGCATGTCCAGCAGCGGCACCTGGATGTCGACCGCGTTCCACATCTCCGGTTGCTGGGTGAACTGAACGCCCATCAACAGCCCGCCGTTGGACCCGCCCTGGATGCCGAGGCGCCGCGGGCTGGTGATCTTGCGGGCGACGAGGTCCTTCGCCACAGCGGCGAAGTCGTCATAGATCAGCTGGCGATGGGTCTTCAGCCCCGCCTCGTGCCAGGCCGGCCCGAACTCGCCGCCGCCGCGGATATTGGCCAGGACATAGACCCCGCCGCGCTCCAGCCAGAGCTTGCCGAGTACGCCGCTGTAGCTGGGGGTCTCGGAGACCTGGAACCCGCCGTAGGCGTAGAGGATCGTCGGATTGGCCCCGTTGAGGGCCATGGCCTTGGGGTGGACGACGAAATAGGGGATCCTCGTCCCGTCGCTGGAGACCGCCTCGTATTGATCGACGGCGTCGTTCGAGGCGTCGAACTTTGGGGACACCGACTTCACCTGCCTAAGATCGCCGCTCGCCGCGTCCGTCAGCCAAAGCGTGGAAGGGGTGAGGAAGCTGGCGACGGCCAGGAACGCCCGATCGCTGTGGTCGTCCGTGGCGGCGAGGCCGATGCTGGCGTTGTCGGGAAGGGCGAGCTGGCTCCTGCGCCAGCCGCCGTCAGGCGCGGGCGTGTAGACGAAGGCCCGGCCTCTCACGTTCTGGTTGATCACGACGTACAGCCTGGAGTGGCTGGCGGAGACCGCCTCGATGGACTCGCGCGGTCCCGGCGCGAACACCAGGGTGGGCTTTAGGTGCTCGGGGTCCGCCGTGGCGGCGGTCAGGTCGAGCGACACCAGCGCGCCCTGGGGAAACGTCTGCCCCCCGACGTTCCAGTCCTGGTCGAGCGTCACCAGCAGGCGTCCCGCGACCAGGTCCTGAACCGAGCTCTTCAGCGGCAGGGCCAGCTTGCGCGGACCGGCGGGCGTGACGAGCAAGGTCTCCGCCTCGAAGGTGCTCAGGGGACGGACGATGACCAGCGCCTGGTGGCCCTCGCCATCGTGCAGGGTCTGGGGCGATACGCCGTAGCCCCCATCGCTGGCCGCGCCGCGGAACACCTCGACGGCCTCGGCCAGGGGTCGGCCGCGCTTCACCGCCTTCACCACGAAGGGATAACCGGAGGCCGTCAATTCGCCGGGGGTCCACTCGCGGGCGACCAGCAGCGTGTCGGGGTCGGCCCAGGCTACGCGTTGCTTGCCCTTGGGGAGCACGAAACCGCCGTTCACGAACGATGCGCCGGCAACGTCGAACTCGCGCACCGTCACCGCGTCCTCCCCACCGTCGGAGAGGCTGAGCAGGCAGAGCCGCTCGCCGCGCCACTCGCAGTCCGCGCCCTTGAAGACCCAGTTGGCGCCTTCGCTCTTGGCAAGGGCGTCTAGATCGAGGACCGGCTCCCACGGGGGGGAGGGCTGCGAATAGCCTTCCAGGCTGGTCCGTCGCCACAACCCCCGCACGTGGTCGCCATCCTGCCAGAAGTTGTAGATGCGCCCGCCCAGGAAATCCGGCGAGGGGATGCGGTCGGGGGCCTGGCCGATCGTCAGGGCCTCGGCCTCCAGCCCGGCAAAGCGCCGGTCGCCCTCGAGGACGCCTGCGGTCTTCGCGTTCTCCGCCTTCACCCAGTCCATCGCCCGCGGGCCGTGGACGTCTTCGAGCCACTGGAACGGATCCGACGCGGTCGGGTCGCTTGGCGCGCTCCTGGCGGGGAGGGCGCCGACCACGAGGGCGCAGCCGAGCGCCAGGGCGAACATTTGGACCATGAGGTCTCCTGGGATGAACCGGACGGCGCCGGTGGGCCGGCCGAGGCGCGGACGGCGCACCTTAGCGGAGGCCGCGGCCGGGGAGCAAAGCCGAAGATCGGCCGATTGTGCTCGGCGTGGAACTTCCACGCCTGAGGCGGGGCAGGCGCATTGCGCGCCCGGCGTTTTGGCGCCTAGGATCGTTCCCGCGACGACGAGGACACTGAACGTCCCGACCGCCGGAGGAACCTGACCATGGCCAGCGACACCCAGACCACCCAAAAGCCCAGCTACCTGGGCATGCTGAACGCCATCTCGCTCGCCGAGAGCGCCGCGGGCGTCTATCTCGAGGCCTGGGCCGACGTGACGCCCAACGAGGATCTCGCCTGCACATTGCGGCTCGTCGCCGCGCGGGAGCGCAGCCATGGCGAGGTGTTCTGCCGGCGCATCGCCGAGCTCGGCTACACCCTCCAGCGCAGGCCCGACGCTCGCGCCGCCGAACAGCTGGCCAAGCTCTCCAATCCCCACATCAGCGACCTCGAGAAGATCCCGGCGCGCAGCGAGGAAGACGCCGACCCGTTCGCCGACATCCGCCGGCGCATGGCGGAAGGCGACTTCGACCCGATGACCGTCAATCTGATGAACTGGTACATCGCCGAGGAAAAGGACAGCGGGCGCCGTCTGCGCGAGGCCTACGAGTGTGTCCGCGAGGTCGCCGGCGGGCGCAAGAAGAACGGCGCCAGGATGAGCGCGTCGGACGGCCCCAGCGCCGACGCCGAAGCGATGATGGCCTGCATGACCGCCGGCTTCTCCCGCCTGGAGAAGGCCATGGAGAAGCTCGCCAAGGCTTCCAAGTAGGGCGGGAGCGCCATCAGGCGGCGGCGCCCATCTGCGTCGCCGTCTTCACGCCCACGCCCGCGACGGCGATCAGCGACTCGACGCAGTCGCGGATGGAATCGTCGAGCGGGCGGAAGGTCACGCCGGCCGCCGCCCGGATGCGGTCGTTGCGCAGTTCGGCCTGGGCCCAGATCGACCGGAACTCCGCCTCGCGCGCCTTGATCCGGTCGGGGAAGGGGTCGACGGGGTCGGTCGCCTGGTGGTTCAGCTCCGGGAGCAGCCGGCCGATGTCGCGGCAGATGTCCTCGCAGTTTCGCGCGTCCGTCGACCAGGCGATGTAGCGCTCGCCGTTCTTCACCGCGAGGCTCTCGAGCAGACCGATGTGGCAGGCAGCGTCGTCGCGCACGTCCACCGTCATCCACGGCCGATAGACGCCGTTCTGTTCGTAGCGCCCCTTCAGCATGCCCTCGATGTGATGCTGCCAGGGCCCCATGTTCTTCTGGTGGCCCGACTGGATGGGTCCCACGTTGTCGCCGGGACAGCAGGTGACGGCGTCCCAGGCCCCGCTCTCCTCGGCCGCCGTGGCGAAGGCGCGCTCGGCGATCAGCTTGGCCATGGAATAGCCCTGGCCACGCTCCGCGGTGCGCTTGGGATTCATCTCGTCCGGGTAACGGTCCTCGTAGAACACCGGTCGGCGAACCACCTCCTGCAGGTCCATCTCCGAGATCACCGCCGCCACCGACGAGGTAACCACCACGCGCCCGATGCTGCGCGAGCCGTTCACGCTGGCGATGATGTGGTCGCAGGTGCGCCGCACATAGTCGAGGTCGGTATAGTCGCTGACGTGCGCCACATGGGCGAGCCCATGGCAGCCCCTCAGGATCTCATCGAGGCAGCCCTCCTGGTCGAGATCCGCCGCGTGCAGGGTCAGTCGCCCGGAGACGTAGCCGGCCATGGCCTTCAGGAAGTCGGTGCGGGCCGCGTCGTCCACCTGGCGCACGCAAGCCCGAACCCGGTAGCCTTTGTCCAGCAGCTGTCTGACCATCCATCCGCCGAGAAAACCGGCCGCGCCGGTGACGGCGACGACGCCGCGTTTGGGGATGGGGGCCATGGGGCGTCCTCCTCGAGTCTCAGTTGCCAACGGTTTGCGCCACTATCGCATCCGGCGCGCACGGTGGCGAGCCTTGCGTCGGCGGCGAACGCCTACGGGGCGACCTGTTTAGGGGGCGGGCTGACGGGAGCGGGGACCGGCTCCGAGGCGGGGCCCTTCAGATACGACTGGCTGGGAGACCGCGCCATCAGCAGGAGAGTAAAGACGAGAACAACGATGAGACCGAGGGCCAGCCAGAGCAGCGGCATGCTCGTCTCCTTCCTCTGCGCCCGCGCTTCTTCGCCCGATGGCGGCAAATCGTTTCCGCCGGGGCCTCTCTCGTCGCGCGGTTGAGGTCGGTCCTCGTCCATAGGAGCCGATGACGGTCCTCCTGCACCGTCTCAACCCACGGACCACGCCGTCGTTCCACCTCTGCCTTTATCGGCCCCGCCTGCCCCGATCGACGACGGAATTTGAACCCTGATCCTGTGCCGACAAATGAGCAGAATTGCTCACCAAGTCATGTGAGACGAAGGGCCTGCTGGCGCTTCATGAGAATTCACCAATGATATCAACGCCAATTGCGCCATCCATCGTTGCTTTCCGGCGGCTCGGCATCGACGAAAGTTGGACGGCAAGAGAAAAGCTTGGCCATTAGGCCCGCCTATGTAGCTGGAATGATTGAGGTTTTCACCGAACGACGATCCTCGCGCCATCCGTAGCGCGCTGCGGCAAGAAAGGGCGGGAAAGAGGAGGGGTTCGTCCCGGCAGCGAACACCCGTGAAAGGACTGGCGAAACCCGGCGGTCCATGATAGGTTACATGTAACCACATTGGAGACCTGTCATGGCCTCGGGATCAAGCGCCAAGCCCTCGCGCATCAAGGTGCGGGAACATCGTGAGCGCCTGCGGGAACAGGGACTGCGCCCGATCCAGATTTGGGTGCCGGACGTGCGCTCTCCCGCCTTCCGTTCCGAAGCCCATCGTCAGTCAGCGGTCGTTGCCGCCAGTACACATGTTGCGGATGATCAAGCGTTCATCGACGCGATATCGGATTGGGGCGATGAATGAGGCGAGGCGACATTTGGACCGTCGCCGGCGGCAGGGACTACGCCGGCAAGCTGCGCCCCGTCGTCATCGTTCAGGACGATAGCTTCGACGCGACCGACTCGATCACCATCTGCGCCTTCACCACGGACGAGACCGACGCACCGTTGTTCCGTCTTCCGGTGGCGCCGAACGAGCGCAACGGCCTGCGCGCGGCGTGCCGGTTGATGGTGGACAAGATTACCACTGTCCCCAAGACCAAGGTCGGCGCACGCGTCGGCAGGTTGGACGACGAGGATATCCTGCGGCTCAACCAGGCCGTTCTCGTGTTCCTCGGTCTGGCCGTCTCGCCAAGAACCAAGCAGGAGGCGTGACGAGCAATGGCCCAAAGCGTAGCTACGGCTAGGATTGGGTCGTTCCGCTTTTTCTCTGCTCGCGCGATCCTGGCGGACGGGGTGTCCGACGAAAGGTGAGGTTTTTCAAAGCCCATATCCGGCTGACCCCCGCCGTCCCCTACTACGTCCCCTGAAACTCAAGCCGGTAGGTCGAAGGGCGCGACCGCTTTGCCCGACCTCCAACCTCACACGGCGTGAGGACGGGGCAGGGCCTCGCGTCGCATAGTACCGTACCGCGCTCCATCACACCCACCGCACGGCCCCAGAGCGTCGCCCAGGTCGCCCGCGCCGTGTGCGGTGCACTGGGGCGCCCGCGCCCCTCCATGACGCTCCACAGGGCAGCCTGTAGGGACGCCCGTGGCGACCGATGCCGTCGAGCGGTGGGGGTCAGAACATCTAAGGATGCGCCGCCCACGGCCATCCTGGGGGCTTGGGCGCGTCCTTGGGAATGAGAGTGTCTGGGGGGCGGACAGCGTTATTTAAGACATACGCAATCGTCCTGACAATCTTGGCTTCCATTACGCCCTATTTCGTCAGGTTTATTTCCTTGCCGGCGTCTTTGAGGGTGATGAGCTTGTTCTGGTCGTCATAACAGAACATAACCGAATGAGCGTGGGCGTTGGACGCAGCCTCGGCTGGCGTAAGAACGACCTCGGCTAAGCCCAGTGTGAAGAAGTCAGCCGCCGCTTCGGTAAAGATTATGCCAGTCTTACCGTAGCCGTTTGTGCCCTTCGTGTGAAATTTATAAACATCGCAGGAATTCTCACCGTCTTTGATATTGCCCAAAGGTGCGCCAAGATCCGCCACAACATCAATCCGCTTCTCGCCCATCACATATTTGTTGATATTGGTTCCGGCGGGCCGTGTTGCTTCCATGACAGTTGAACACCCCCCGACTAACAACGCCAATAAAGCAAAGCCAGCTATGGGCCGGCCGTTGTATATTTTCATTTGGAACTTCCCCCTTGATCAATCCAATCTGGTAGTCGTTCGCAACCGGAGCCACAAGTCTCATGCGCCGGCTGCGACAATCTTGCCCGATCTCCGGGCTCGCCAGCGAAAATCGCAGAAGCCTCATTGACCAGGTGCTCCTCGTTGGTGCCAGGAGGACGCGATCAATGTTGCGCGACCTCATGTGCACGGACCACGGCGTTGAACTCGGCGGAAAGGGTCGTTGAGGCCATCCTCCAAGTTCGCGCCGGCCGGCTTGGGGAACCGCTCGGGTGGCGCTCGCGGCGCGCAGGGGGTAGCGTCGCCGCATGGGGGTTGATGAGTTCATCGCGCGGTGGCGCGGTCGCGAGGGTGGCGCCGAGCGGGAACTACGCCCTATTCCTCCGGGAGATGACTGACGCGCTGGGCCTCGACGCCCCCGAACCGGCCGACACAGACAGCACCTACAGGTTCGAATATCCGGTGCGAGGCGATCATGGGCCACCTCTACGCATCGACCTCTACAAGAAGGGTGCCTTCATTCTGGAGGCCAAGCAGAGCCGGCTGGCTGAGAATGTCTACCGCCGCCACGATAAGGGCGAGGTGATCGTCCAACCTGACCTCTTCGGCGAGGTGGGCCACCCGAAGCTGCCCTCCCCCGCCGCGGCGCCTGGGTCGCCGACATGAAAGCTGACTTCAACCAGGCCTTGGACTACGCCTCCCGGAGCCCGCCGACCACGGGCGGCCCCATTCATCGTCACCTGCGACGTGGGCCGACGCGCCTCATGTCGACTGCCTCGCCGGGTTGACTAAACGGAGCCTTGCGTGGCGAATAGGATCCGGGAAGCGCAGCCAGCTCCAAGGAGAGCGATGTGACCCAACCTCGCGTGTTTGTGGGCGTAGCTGCGGCAGCAGCGCTTCTAGGTATCGTGTCGCCGGCTGAAGCTCAGCAAGAGGGCTTCACCTACAGCGGCGGGACCTACACGCTCATCAGCCCTCCGGGGTCGACCATGCCCTACGTGACCAGCATCAACGACGCCGGCACCGTGGCGGGTTTTACAATCGTCGGCTCAAGGGATGAGGGCTTCACCTACAGCGGCGGGACCTACACGTTCATCAATCCTCCGGGGTCGACCTCCTCTCAGGTGACCAGCATCAACGACGGCGGCACCGTGGCCGGGTACGCACGCATCGGCTCAAGGGATGAGAGCTTCACCTACAGCGGCGGGACCTACACGTTCATCAATCCTCCGGGGTCGACCATGCCCTACGTGGCCAGCATCAACGACGCCGGGACCGTGGCGGGTTATGCAATCATCGGCGGGATGTATGAGGGCTTCACCTACAGCGGCGGGACCTACACGCTCATCAACCCTCCGGGGTCCAACCTCACGTACCCGAGCAGCATCAACGACGCCGGGACCGTGGCGGGATCTACAATCATCGCCGGAATGTTTGAGGGCTTCACCTACAGCGGCCGGGCGTACACGCTCATCAGCCCTCCGGGGTCGACCTCCTCTCAGGTGACCAGCATCAACGACGCCGGCACCGTGGCGGGGTATGCAACGATCGGCGGGACGATTGAGGGCTTCACCTACAGCGGCGGGACCTACACGTTCATCAACCCTCCGGGGTCGCTCGGGACCAACCTGACCAGCATCAACGACGCTGGCACCGTGACGGGCGAAGCAGATTTCGGCGGGAGGGCTGAGGGCTTCGCCTACAGCGGCGGGGCGTACACGTTCATCAACCCTCCGGGGTCGCTCGGAAGTTACCCGGATAGCATTAACGACGCCGGCACCGTAGCGGGTACCTTTCTGACCTTTCCGTCCCATAATGGCGTTCCTCAACCCGCCACCTGGACGATGATGTTGCTCGGCTTCCTCGGCCTAGGTGGCGTCACGCGACACTCCAGGCGGCAGCGGGCGATTACTGCGCAGCGGCTCCCAATCGCCGCCGCGCGCGGTGCACACGTTGCCAGACTGCCACGCTCCCCCCGCCGGGGATATCAGGCCTTGGCGTTCAACTGATCAGCAATCGCTTGCGTGGTCAGCCCCTTGGCCGAGGCTCCCAGCATCACCGACGCCTTATTCGCAGTTCAAAGGAACGCAAAGCCGCCGACGTCCGCCGCCTTCTCGCCGTCCTCCAGCGCGATGGCCAAATCCGCCGGGCGCCCGATCGGAACCTTCAGCCTGCTGCGGGCGGCTTGATCGTCCCACCAAGCGTCGGCGCCACGCGGAGGACGCGATCGCACCGAACATCGCGGCCTTCATCACGTTCTGGGTCTCCTCGCGCCACCTTTTCTTTGGGGCCAAGCCGCCGCATGCTCGCGTTCTCGGGGGAGGACGCGGCATGGGCAAGTTGTACTCGTGGCTGTTGGGGTGTGGCGCGCTCGCACTAGCGTTCCTAGCTACGCCACCGGCTGGTTCTGGCCGATCCTTGGTGGGCTGGCCCTTTCGCCACCAAGCTTGGCTCTTCTGATCCTCTGGCTCAAGCCGGAGTGGATGGGCTACGAGCACGACGGCCTCCTCCGGCGTCTTAGGCCCATCCCGCACCCCCACCCGTTCGACCCTAACGGATATCCGTCGCGCGACCACCCCGGCAACTGGGCGGGGGGGCCCGCGTCGGCCGAGGAGGAGGAGGCCGACGGGGACGACGCCGAGTGCGGCCACATCTGAGCGGCGGCTAACGCCACGGCGCGCTGGCCGCCGAGCAGGCGGACCAGTCCGTCGGAGAGACGGCGGAGGAAAATGCGGTGCCCCCCTGTCATATGGCAGGTGAAAACCGATCATATGGCAGGTCATTGGCGCTTCAGGGGGCCCAGTGACCTGTCATATGAATGGTCAGACGGGCCATCATATGAAAGGGTCTTAAGTTGATTCAGAAACCGGAATTTGAAATTGCATATTCTCTTGTGTCGATCGTTCCTAGTAACTAACCTTCCTGTTAGGCTAGTTTTGGTTTGCCGTTGTGGCGCGCCATCTATGTCGGGAGACTCCGACGATGGACATGGGCGACGCTACACACCCGCTAATGGTTCTGCCGTTTGCTCGAAACGACGGGAACGTGATCACGCTTTGGTCGGCTGGACTCGAGAACGGACACGCCCTGGCGGACGCTGCGATTGCGTTCATGTATAAGGGCGCAGCGCCGCCGGTATTGGGTCAGATCGCCAAGGCGCAGATTGCCGCGGGCGTCTACGGGCGAACGGAAATCGAGTTTTGGCAGCGCATAGCCGAATACGCCCTTCGCTGATCGAACGTCGGCGCCAGGACGGCCGCACGCGCCCCGCCATCGTGCGGGGCGTTTTGAATCGAGGACGCTCGCAGACAATTGCCAAGCCACGCGAACAGGGATGGACTAGCCGCTGTCTGAAGCTTGGGCTGAAGGGAGATGCTGAACCCGTGTCAACCGTAGTGGATGTCGCCACGATCGTGGCACTGATTGGCGGGCCAATTGGTGCAGTCCTTGTATCCACTCAGAGGGAGAGGCAAAGAGCGGAACGCACGGACAGATTAAATATTCTTCGCACTCTTCTCGTCGGCCGGGTGAATTTTGCAGACCCAGCTTTCCAGGCGGCTGTGAGCACGGTCCCGCTTATTTTTCACAAATATCCAAGTGTAATGACCGCGTGGGACAATTATATAGATGTGGTTAACACTCCTGAACCGGCCGACACGCCAGGAAAATTGCGCCAACGGCAGCTTGCAGCTGAAAAGACTGATGAACTATGCAATGCAATTGGTGTGAGTCTTGGATTTGAGGAACGCCATCGCTCAAGGATGGTCAAAACTGTATATTCCACGACCAGTTATGCCGCCAATCAGATAAGAATAGGCGAAGCTCTCGACGCAATTAAGCTTATGGGACAAGCTACTAATAGATTGGCAGACGTGAATGAACATTTGGCTAAGCGGCTAACTCAACTCTCTACTGCGGCGATTGACGACAAGTGAATGCCGCTGACGTCGGGACGACTCATGTGAGAAACCGAAATCGCCTTTTGGCAGCGCATAGCCGAATAAGCCCTTCGCTGATCGAACGTCGGCACCAGGACGGCCGCACGGGCCCCCGCCACCGTGCGGGGCGTTTGTGGGATGGCCATCCGCGCCTACGGGGTGGACATTCCCGCCGACGTCGGGTCCCGCCGCCCTAAATCCGGCCGCCGGATCGATCCCGCCGCGGCAAACACGGCGCCTATGATCGCGACGGCCCCGCCGCTCGTGTTCAACATGCCCCGGATGGCCATCTTGTTCGTGTTCGCGAGCGCAGGAACTGGCGCAAAGGCCTGCTCCAGAATCGGCCGCGCCTCGTCTTCGGTCATGCCGCGAATAGCGGCATAGGCCGCTCTGTGGATGGCGTCCGTGTCGGGGATGACTGCCACAGGGAAGGCGAACCCCCCGACCATCACTGCCACGCCGCAGACCAAAACCAGAATCCCGAAAATCCGCATGACCGCCCCCGTCGCCGCTCTCGCGATCTCGTGAGCCGCCGTGTAGCATAGCTTCATGACCAGTGATTACGACGCCGCATATTTGCACCGCCGCCGGGAGGAGAGGGAGGATTGCTCGCGCATCCTCGCGGGGCTCGAAAACGGGTCGCTCCACCTAAAGGGATCTGCGATCGGCTCCGATTGGGTCGACGAAGGTCCCAAGTTGAAGTCGATCCTTGGCGGAATGATCGCCGAGATCGACCGAGAAATAGCGAACCTTGTCCGCACGCCTGAAACCGGGCCTTCGACCCACCTCAAAAGCCGCGCCAGCGATTGGAACTAGGGCCTAGACTAGGGCCGCATCAGAAAATCCCTTATAATTCAACGACAAATGGCGGACGGGGTGGGATTCGAACCCACGGTGGGCGTGAACCCACGGCGGTTTTCAAGACCGCTGCCTTAAACCACTCGGCCACCCGTCCGGATCATGCGTTCTAGCAGGCGCGCGCGGCCTCACTCCAGTGCGGCGAGCCCTTGCCTTCGACCCGCGAACTTCGGTCTAACGGCGCGAACGAGACGCGACAGGCGCTCGGGGGAGGCGAGGGGCCATGGCGGAGGCGATTTCGACACCTGCGGTCTCGGCGCCCTCCCGACGCGACCTGCGCCGGGT
Source organism: Caulobacteraceae bacterium (assembly GCA_028290905.1). Classification (GTDB taxonomy): domain Bacteria; phylum Pseudomonadota; class Alphaproteobacteria; order Caulobacterales; family Caulobacteraceae; genus Acaudatibacter. Next base: position 13,550 of record JAQGIW010000304.1, read on the forward strand.
GATCGTCGCCAGCCTGATCGGCACCACCATCGAGTGGTACGACTTCTTCCTCTACGGCACGGCGGCCGCCCTGGTCTTCAACAAGCTGTTTTTTCCCAAGGCCGACCCTCTCACCGGGGCCATGCTGGCCTTCACTACCTACGCCGTGGGATTCGTCGCCCGGCCGGTCGGGGGGCTGGTGTTCGGCCATTTCGGCGACCGCATCGGGCGCAAGCGGCTGCTGATGTTCAGCCTGGTGCTGATGGGCGTCTCCAGCACCTTGATCGGCTTCCTGCCCACCTACGCCCAGATCGGGGCCGCCGCGCCCCTGCTGCTCACCGTTCTGCGTCTGGTCCAGGGCTTCGCCGTGGGTGGGGAATGGGGCGGGGCGGTGCTGATGGCGGGGGAGTTCGGCGACGCCAAGCGGCGCGGGACCTGGGCCGGCTGGCCGCAGGTCGGCGTGCCGGCAGGCAATCTGCTGGCCGCCGCCGTCCTGGCGATCATGGCCGCGGTGCAGAACAACCACGACTTCCTAGCCTGGGGCTGGCGCGTGCCGTTCCTGCTGTCGGCCGTCCTCGTCGCCTTCGGCTGGTGGGTGCGCTCCCGCGTCGCCGAGAGCCCGGTCTTCGAGGCGGCCGTCGCCCGCACGGGCGAGCCCGAATCGGCGCCGGCCCTGGCCGCCCTCCGCGCCCGGCCGGGCGGCATCGCCATCGGCGCGGGACTCCGGATGGGGGAGTGTGTCTCCTACTACATCGTCACCGCGGTCTCGATCACCTATGCGACCAACGTCGCCCACGTCAGCCGGGGGGCGGCGCTGAACGCCCTGCTGGCCGGAGCGGCGGCGGAGGTGGTGGCCATGCCGCTGTTCTCGGCCCTCTCCGACCGGATCGGCCGTCGCTGGATCTACGCCATCGGGGCCGGCGGCATGGGGATCTGGGCCTTCGCCTTCTTCAAGCTGCTGGATGAAGGCGCCACCGTGCCGGTGATGACGGCGATCGTCGTCGGCCTGGTCCTGCACGGCGCCATGTACGGACCACAGGCGGCGTTCATCTCCGAGCTGTTTCCCACCCGCTTCCGCTATTCGGGGGTCTCCATCGCCTATCAGCTGACCAGCGTCTTTTCCGGCTCCGTGGCCCCGATCATCGCGCTCTGGCTGCTGGGCCTGACCCACTCCACCCTGGCGATCTCGATCTACGTCGCGCTCTGCTGCGCGGTCAGCGTCTTCGCGGCCCTCCGCGCCCGGGAGACCCGCGGCGACACCTACGCCCAGATCGACGCCCGCTCGCCCGCATAGTCGCCCTGGACAAGGCGGGCGAAGCGGCCAATGTGACGCTCGTGGCGCGAGGGTTTTTCATCACGTTCGAGGGCGGGGAGGGGGGCGGCAAGTCCACCCAGATCCGCCGTCTCGCCGACCGTCTGGGGGCCACTGGGCGGGAGGTGGTGACCACCCGCGAGCCGGGCGGCTCGCCGGGCGCCGAGGCGATCCGGGCGCTGCTGGTCACGGGGGAGGTCGAGCGCTGGTCGCCGATCACCGAGACACTGCTGATCAACGCCGCCCGCCGCGATCATATCGAGCGGATCATCCGGCCTGCCTTGGCGCGCGGCGCGACGGTGCTCTGCGATCGCTTCGCCGATTCCACCCGCGCCTACCAGGGAGCCGGCGGCGGCGCGCCCGAAACTCTGATCACAGCCCTGGAGACGGCGGTGCTGGGCGGCCTGAAGGCGGACCTCACCCTGATCCTCGATCTGCCGGCCGAGATGGGCCTGGCCCGCGCGTCGGGGAGGGGTGGGGCGGAGACGCGCTTCGAGGCCAAGCCGCTGGACTTCCACGCACGCCTGCGCGCGGCCTTCCTGGCCATTGCCGAGGCCGAGCCGGACCGCTGCGTGCTGATCGACGCCTCGCGGGACGAGGCCACGGTGGCGGCGGCGATCTGGAGCTGGGTCAAGAGCCGCATCGGACCGCCATGACCGAGACGCTTCCCCATCCCCGCGAGACCTTCGACTGGGCCGGCGACGAGGCGCACGAGCGGGCCTTCCTGGACGCCCTCGAACGGGGCCGGCTGCACCACGCGTGGCTGGTCATCGGTCCCGAAGGCCTGGGGAAGGCGACCTTCGCCTACCGCGCGGCGCGCCGGCTCCTGGGCGCGCGGCCCGAGCCCAGCCTGGGACCCCTGGGGTCGGCGCCCGACGATCCGGTCTGCCGCCAGGTCCTGGGGCGCGCCCACCCGGATCTGATGGCCCTGCAGCGCGACCCGGAGGACGGCAAGTCGCGCCGCGGCATCCCGGTGGATGAGGCGCGCGCCCTGCCGGAATTCTTCGCCAAGTCGCCGGCCTCGGCCCCGTATCGCGTAGCGATCATCGACACCGCCGACGACCTCAACAACTTCGGCGCCAACGCGGTGCTGAAGACCCTGGAGGAGCCGCCGGAGCGCGGGGTGCTGTTCCTGATCTCCCATGCGCCCGGCGGGCTGCTGGCCACCATCCGCTCGCGCTGCCGTCGCCTTCGCCTGGAGATCCCCGAGCCGGGCCGCGCCGCCCGCTGGGTCGCTGCCCGAGCCGAAGTGGCCGCCGGCGACGCCGAGCGGCTGCTATCGATGGCGCGGGGTGCGCCGGGCGGCGCCTGGCGTCTGGCCGCCGATGGCGCGCTGGAGGCCGACCGCCTGGCGCAGGACCTGCTCGCGGCCCTGCCGGAGCCGGACGAGCGCGCCATGCTCGCCATCGCCGACAGTTTCCGCGGGCCGGCGGGCATGCCGAAATTCCAGTTGTTCTTCAACCGCCTCGCCGATCGGGTTCACGCCATGGCCACGCGCCGAGCCGCCGAGGGCGAGCGGGGCCTGATCCTCGATCGCTGGGCCGAGATCTGGGACGATCTGGTGGTCGCGCCCCGAGATGCGGAGGCCATCAACCTCGACCGCGCCGACCTCTTCTTCACCACCCTTTCGCGGCTGAAGGCGATCGGCCGAGCCTGACGATTTCGTTCCGAAATTATCAGGCTCTACGTTTTGCATTCAGAGAGCACGATTCAGACGTAGGGCTTTTCAGCCCCACCTCATCGTGCTCTAGCCCGGGGGAATGCTGATCGACAGCCATGTGAACCTCCACGCGCCGCAGTTTGACGAGGATCGGGAGGCGGTGATCGCGCGGGCCCGGGCGGCGGGGGTCGGCCTGATGGTGACCATCTGCGACCGGGTCAGCCGCTTCGAAGCCGTCCACGCCATCGCGATGGCGCACGGGGACGTCTGGGCAACCGTCGGGACCCACCCCCACGAAGCCAAGGAAAATCCGTTGCTTGACCCGGGCGCCTTATGTGATCTGGCCGCTCGTCCCAAGGTCGTCGGCATCGGCGAGACCGGCCTCGACTTTCACTATGATCTCAGCCCCCGCGACGTGCAGAAGGCCGTCTTCCGCGTTCACGCGGAGGCGGCGCGCCTCACCGGCCTGCCGCTGATCGTGCACGCCCGCGAGGCCGACGACGCCATGGCCGAGATTCTGGAGGAGGAGTACGCCCGCGGGCCGTTCAAGCTTCTGATGCACTGCTACACCTCGGGACCGGAACTGGCCCGCCGCGCCGCCGCCCTGGGCGCGTGGTTCTCCGTCTCCGGCATCGCCACCTTCAAGGCCGCCGACGAAGTTCGCGCGGTGATCGCGGACATGCCGGGCGACCGCATCATCCTGGAGACCGACTGCCCCTATCTTGCGCCCATGCCGATGCGGGGCCGGCGCAACGAACCAGCCTATCTGCCGCATATCCTTGCGAAACTCGCCGCCGTCCGTGGCTGGTCTCTGGCGGAGGCCGAGGAGCGCACCGAGAAGGCCTTCTTCGACCTGTTCGACCGGATCCCACGCCCGTGACCGCGACCCTGGAGGTGGTGATCCTGGGCTCGGGCTCGTCCGGCGGCGTGCCGCGGGCTGACGGGGCCTGGGGCGCCTGCGATCCGGCCAACCCGCTCAATCGCCGCTCGCGCTGCTCGCTGATGGTGCGCCGGCCATCGGGGGAGGGGCCCGAGCGTCAGACCACCGTCGTCGTCGACGCCTCGCCGGAATTCCGCCTGCAGACGGCGGCGGCCGGCGTCAAGCGGCTGGACGGCCTCCTGATGACCCACGACCACGCCGACCAGGCCCATGGCATCGACGACATCCGCGCCTTCGCCCTGCGCCAGCGCGCGCGCATCGCCTGCTGGATGGACCAGGCGACGCGCGAGTCCCTCACACGGCGCTTCGGCTACATCTTCGCGGGCGAGGGCTACTATCCCGCGATTGCCGACATTCACGACCTGCCGCCGCATGGGCACGCCTGGAGCGTCCAAGGCCCGTCGGGGCCGATCCCGGTGGTGACCTTCGACCAGGACCACGGCGCGGCCAGGAGCGTCGGCTATCGCTTTGGAAACCTAGCCTACTCCAGCGATGTCGTCGACTTTCCCGCGCCGGTGTTCGAGGCCCTAGAGGGACTGGACGTGTGGATCGTCGACGCCCTTCGCTACACGCCGCATCCCACGCACGCCCATGTGGAGCGGACGCTGGAATGGATCGCCCGGGTGCGCCCGAAGCGCGCGATCCTGACCAATCTGCACATCGACCTGGACTACGACGAACTGACCAGCCGCTTACCGCCGGGCGTGGAGGCTGCCCACGACGGGCTCGCGCTGACGATCGAGATCAGCGGCGAAACCCCTTGATGAAACTGGCCTTTCTCGCGTCGAACAACGGAAGCAGCCTGCGCGCCATTGTCGCCGCTATCGAAGCCGGCCACCTCGCGGCCAGGCCGCGTCTGGTGGTCAGCAACCGTAAGGCGGCGCCGGCTCTCGATTTCGCCCTGGCCCATGGGATCGACGCCATGTGCATTCCCACGACGGCCGACCCTGTCGGCGCCGATGAACGCCTGGCGGCGGCGCTGCGCCGGGCGGGGGCCGACCTCGTGGTGCTGTCAGGCTATCTGCGCAAGCTCGGGCCCGCGACCTTGCAGGCTTACGCAGGGCGGATCCTCAACATCCATCCGGCCTTGCTGCCCAGCTACGGCGGCCAGGGCATGTACGGCCGCCGCGTGCATGAAGCCGTCGTCGCGGCGGGCGAGGGCGAGACCGGCGCCACGGTCCACCTGGTGGACGACGAATACGATCACGGCGCGGTGGTCGCCCAGGTGAGACTGCCGATCGAGCCCGGGGAGACCGCGGAAAGCGTGGAGCGGAAGGTTATGGCCGCCGAGCCGGGGCTGTTCGTCGAGACCCTTCGACGGGTTGCGTCGGGGGAGCTGGTTCTGCCGAACCCGTCCTGACCATCCTATAATTTCCGATAATATATCTTAGGCGCGAACTTGGTGTGCGGCCGGCCTCTGAGCTACGGAGGGGCTCCTCGCCCGCCCGCCGGCCGACCCCAAACGTCGGCGACTGACATTTCTATCCGGCCCAAACCGTGACTTCTCTATCCGGCGTAGACATGACCTGCGTGTCGAGTCAGGCTGGCACGCCTTCCACCTTGGGGGTCCGAAAGCCCATCGGGACCCATGCGGCGAGCAGCTTCCACATGAACTTCCCCGTATGGGTCGCGTAGTTGGGCACGTCCTCCGGCAGCACGACGCCCTCGCGCCGGTCCGCGGTCATGACCCGCATTTCCAGCGCCGGAACAGAATCGGGCATGCGAGCGCGATAAAGCGTTAGCCAATGGCCCTTGGTGAAATCGAGGAACATCGCCGAGTTGCAGCAGGCCGCCACCATGCGCCGCGTCGGCGATTCGGGCTTCAGCCGATGGGCTTCCAACCGCTCGCCACCCTGCACGCATCGGACGCGGTCCTTGCGGTAGAGAACAACATCGGTCCCGCCATCGGCATCGAGTATCGGCGGCGCATCGGGAAGCTGTTCAATCCGTCGGCCCGCCTCCTGGCAGCTCGCACAATAGCAGGCGGTGTGCACAATCGGTGCGCCCACCACCTCCAACACGACTGCGCCGCACCGACACGAGGCGGTCAGGGATTTATGCTGTTTCGCGCTCATCAAAGGCTCCGCCCCCGCCCGCCGCGCGGACCTTAGCCGCCCTGCCCTGACATTTCTATCCGGCGTCAACCGCGACATCTCTATCCTGCGTAGACAATTGGTGTAGATCACCGATGCCGCACCGATTGGAGTGTGACAAGAGTCCGCTTCGGTTCAGGCGCTACGTTTCTGGAAGGAACTGCAACGCCGTGGCTGATCCGCACGAGTTTCATACGCCGAAGTCTCACTACACAAAGGACGATCTGATCCTTTCCGGCCGGGGCGGCTATTTTGGTCCCGGCAATGCGCAACTGCCTGCCCCCCCGATGCTCATGATGGACCGGATCACAGAACTCAGCCTCGACGCCGGTGAATTTGGCAAGGGCCACATCGTCGCCGAGTTGGATATCACCCCGGACCTCTGGTTCTTCAGTTGTCACTTTCCCGACGATCCGGTCATGCCGGGCTGCCTTGGGTTGGACGCCATGTGGCAGATCGTGGGCTACTGGTTGGGCTGGTCGGGCTCACCGGGAAAGGGGCGCGCCATCGGTGTGGGTGAGGTCAGGTTTCGAGGGGACATAACGCCTGACACTCGGATGGTGCGCTATGAGGTTAGCATGCGGCAGGTCCGACGCGGCAAGCTGGCGCTGGGCGTGGCGAACGGTCGGCTGTTTGCGGACAGCGTCTGCGTCTATGTCGCTACTGACCTGAGAGTCGGAATGATCAGGCCCACACCTTGATCGGTGGCGATCTCCCAGGCGGTCGATGGACGCCCGCCCAGTTCCCAGTTATTCCGGCGGCATGGTCTCGAAGACAGTCAGCCCCGGCGGCATGGGAACCCAGTCGGGGCGATCGCGATCGAAGATCGCCATCTGGGGCTTGAAGAGCGACGGATCGTCCAGGCTCCCCGCGTAGATCGTGTGCGAGGTGTCCACGCCGACGATGCCCCCGAATACCAGGCCGCCGCACGTCGGGCAGAAGTTCCGCACCGATTCGCCGCCCCGGTAGGCGCGGCTGACGGCCTGCCGGATCTCGCCAGTGAAGCTCACGGTGTCGGCGGCGAAGCCCATGAACGGAATGAACCCCGAACCAGACGCCTTTCGGCAATCGGCGCAGAAGCAATAGCCGGCGAATTGCGGCTCGCCCCGCGCCTCATAGCGCAGCTGGCCGCAGAGGCAGCCTCCCGCGACACGCTTTTCGCTCTCGCCCATGACCTCGAACTCTCCCGTGCAACAACGCCGCAGCCTAGCGCACCCGCCGCCAAAGTGGGGACTGGTTTGGCGATGAGCGAGTGCGCTAACTATAAGATCTAGCGCAAAATTATCGCCATCCAGGTGATTCCACCTGGATGGCGTTTGCGCTAGGCGACAGGCGAGGAGGCCGCCATCCGTAGCGCGCCGGGCCGAGAGCCTGCTAAGCCCAATCCCGCCCCCTCCTCCGAGCGCCCCATCGATGCCCTACACACTTTCGGAACTGCCTCTCGAATTCAGGCCGAAGAAGCAGGGCCCAACGGTCGTCCTCTCGCTGAT
>JAQGIW010000022.1 GCA_028290905.1 Caulobacteraceae bacterium
AACAAGATGCTCGGCCAGTTCGACCTGGTGGGCATCCCGCCGGCGCCGCGCGGCGTGCCGCAGGTCGAGGTCACCTTCGACATCGACGCCAACGGCATCGTCAACGTTTCGGCCCGCGACAAGGCGACCGCCAAGGAGCAGTCGATCCGCATCCAGGCCAACGGCGGCCTGTCCGAGGCCGACATCGAGGCCATGGTGAGAGAGGCGGAGGCGAACGCGGCTGAGGACCAGAAGCGCAAGGAACTGATCGAGGCCAAGAACCACGCCGACGCCCTGATCCACACCACGGAGAAGGCCGTCGCCGAACACGGCGACAAGGTTGGCGCGGCCGAGAAGTCGGCCATCGAAGCCGCCATCGCCGACCTCAGGTCGGAGCTGGAAGGTGAGAACGCCGAGGCCATCGCCGCCAAGACCCAGACCCTGATGCAGGCGTCCATGAAGCTGGGCGAAGCCATGTATCAGGCCCAGCAGGGGACGCCGGGCGCCGAAGCCGGAGCCGGAGCCGGAGCGGCCGCCGACGACGGAGTCGTCGACGCCGAGTTCGAGGATGTGTCAAACGACAAGAAGTAGGCGCCTCGGGGGGATCGCCCGCTCCGGCGCCGGCTTCGGCGCGGGTAGCCTTTCCCCTGGCGCTTGCGCCAAGGTAAGTTTGAATCGCCGAGGGGTCTGACGTTTCGATGCGGGACTACTACGAATTGCTTGGGGTCCAGAGGACCTGCAGCGAAGGGGAGCTGAAAAGCGCCTTCCGCAAGCTGGCCATGGAGCACCACCCCGACCGCAACGGCGGGGCGGCCGAGGCCACGGCCAAGTTCAAGGAAATCAACGAAGCCTACACCATTCTCTCCGACCCCCAGAAGCGCGCGGCCTACGACCGCTTCGGCCACGCTGGCGTCAATGGCAACGGCGCCGGGGCGGCGGGCTTCGGCGACGTTCACGACATCTTCAACGACGTGTTCGGCGACGTGTTCGGCGACATGTTCGGCCGGGGCCAGCGCTCCAGCGGTCCCGCGCGCGGGCAGGATCTGCGCTATGACCTGGAGATCACCCTCGAGCAGGCCTACGCCGGGGCCGAGGTTGAGATCAAGGTCCCCGCCGCCATGATGTGCGAGACCTGCGACGGCAGCGGGGCCAAGCCAGGCACCAGCCCGACCACCTGCGTGGCCTGCGGCGGCGCGGGCCGCGTGCGGCGTAATCAGGGCTTCTTCCAGGTGGAGACCACCTGCCCCCGCTGCGGCGGGGCAGGCCGCGTCGTACTCGAGCCGTGCCGGAGCTGCGGGGGCCAGGGCCAGGTTCGCCGCGAGCGCGTCCTGGAGGTCCGCGTACCCGCCGGGGTCGACGACGGCTCGCGGATCCGGCTCTCGGGCGAAGGCGACGCTGGCGCGCGCGGCGGCCCGCGCGGCGACCTCTACATTTTCCTGTCGGTGAAGCCGCACGAGCTGTTCGAGCGCGACGGGCTCGACCTGCTCTGCTCGGTGCCCGTCTCCATGACCACGGCCGCCCTCGGCGGCGAGATCGATGCGCCGTGCCTGCTCGGCGGGGAAAACTGCGACGGCCAGTGCAAGATCAAGGTCAAGGTGCCCGAGGGCGCCCAGTTCGGGCAGACGGTCCGGCTTCGCGGCCGCGGCATGCCCTCGCTGAGAACCCGCCAGCGCGGCGATCTCGTGGTCCAGCTCGAGGTGGAGACCCCTACCCGCCTCACCGCCAAGCAGAAGGCCCTTATGCGCGAGTTCGGCGAGCTGTGCAGCGAGCAGCAGAATCCCCGTTCGGCCACCTTCTTCCGAAAAGCCAAGCGATTCTGGAACGACGTCACCGGAGCCGAAGGACGGGTGTGAAGCCGTCCCGGCGCTAGGCTAGCCGGGCGAGGGAGTCGATATCAGCCCAGTGGTAGGCCGTCTCGCGAAAGCCGCCGCCCCAGCCGCGCACCACCCTCTCCGCCACCGCCACCCCGCCAAGATGCTCGTAGAACCCCCGGGCGGGCGTATTGCCGTTGAGGACCCACAGGGTCAGAGAGCCGGCGCCCCGCGCGCGCAGGACCCGGGCCGACGCGGCCAGCAGCCGCCGGCCGAGGCCGAGCTTCTGAGCGGTCTGCAGGACATAGAGCGTCGACACCTCCGCCGACGCGTCGTCCCCCCGGGTCTGTCCGGCGCAATAGCCCACCAGGCCGTCGCGCGCCTCGGCGGCGAGCACGATCTCAGGCGGTCGCGCGGCCATCAACTGGCGGCGCCAGCGACGGGCGTATAGGCCGGTGTTCATCTGGGCGAGGTAGGCGGACGGCAGCAGCCCGCGATAGGTCTCGCGCCACGCCGTGACATGAACCTCGGCGAGCGCCCCGGCGTCGCCGGGGCCGGCCGCGACGATGACCATGTCGTCCAGGCGTTCCATGCGGGGCAGCTTGGCGCCCCCAGCCCTGACGTCAAGGGCTGACGCCGCGGCGTCAGCCCTGTAGCGTCGCCGGCATGAACGCACCGCTGGTGATTCCGGGCGAGCCGCCTTCGGCGGCGGGGGCCACGCCGGTCATGGCCCAGTATTTCGAGGCCAAGTCGCGGCAGCCGGACGCCCTGATCTTCTTTCGCATGGGCGACTTCTATGAACTGTTCTTCGAGGACGCCGCCAGGGCCGCCGCCGCCATCGGCATCGCCCTGACCCACCGGGGAACCCACGCCGGCCAGCCGATTCCGATGGCCGGCGTTCCCGTGCATGCCGCCGAGGCCTATCTGGCCAAGCTCATCCGCGCCGGCTTCAAGGTCGCCGTCTGCGAGCAGATGGAGGATCCGGCCGAGGCCCGCAAGCGGGGCGCGAAGGCGGTCGTCCGCCGAGACCTGGTCCGGGTGGTGACGCCCGGCACCCTCACCGAGGACGGCCTCCTCGACGCCCGGGGTTCCAACCGGCTGGCGGCGGTGGCGTTGCGCGGCGGCCAGGCGGCTCTCGCCAGCGTCGAGCTCTCCACCGGCGAGGTGGACTGCCTCACCATGGCTCCCGAGGGCCTGGCCTCGGCCCTCGCCGCCCTGCGCCCGTCGGAGATCCTCACACCCGATCGCTTGTTCGCCGATCCGGTGGTCGGCGCCGCCCTCCGCGCCGCGGAGGGCCTCGTCCAGCCCATGGCCAGCGCTCTGGCCGAGCCCGCCGCGTCCGAGGCGCGGCTGAAGCACCTCTACGGCGTGCAGACACTTGACGGCTTCGGATCGCTGTCCGGGGCCGAGATCGCCGCCCTGGGGCTGATCGCCGCCCACCTCGACACCACCCAGGGCGGGCGCATGCCGGCCCTGGGTGCGCCCCGGCGCGCCAGCGAGAGCGACGTCATGGCCATCGACCCCGCCACCCGGGCCAGCCTTGAGATTGAGCGGGCCCTCAACGGCGGCCGGGAGGGCTCGCTGCTGGCGGCCATCGACCGCACCGTCACCGCTCCAGGCGCCCGGCTGCTCGCCGCCCGCCTTTCGCGGCCCCTCCTGGATCCGGCGGTGATCGGCGAGAGGCTCGACGCCATCGCCTGGTTCCTGGAGCGCCGGGATGTCCGCGAGGCCCTGCGCGGCGAACTGGGGCGGGCGCCCGACATGGCCCGCGCCCTCTCTCGCCTCGCCCTGGGCAGGGGCGGTCCCCGGGACCTCGGCTGCCTTCGCGATGGCCTGACGGTCGCCGCGGGGGTATGCGAGCGGCTGGCCTCGGAAGCGGCCGGCCTGGCCGGCCCCCCGGCCGAGATCGCCGACGCCGCACGCGCGCTGGACGTTCGGGCTCGCCCGGCGCTCGACGGCCTGCTGCGGACCCTGGTCGGCGGCCTCGCCGAGGGGCCGCCGACCCTGGCGCGGGACGGCGGCTTCGTGGCCCAAGGGATTTCAGGGGACCTCGACACCGCCCGCGCCTTGCGGGATGA
>JAQGIW010000037.1 GCA_028290905.1 Caulobacteraceae bacterium
CGAGGACGGGAAATTCCACGCTCGGAAGACCGCGACGATTCCGCCCGAGCCGGCGGAAAAGGACCAGCTGCCGCCGCTTCTTCAGGGCTTCGGCGCCGTGCCGCCCCTGATCACCGACATCGATCTCTCGCTCGACGACCGTTTCCTCTACGTCTCCTGCTGGGGGACGGGGGAGATGAGGCAGTACGACGTGACCGACCCGATGAATCCGGTGCAGGCCGGCTCGGTCCATATCGGCGGCATCGCGCGCCAAGCCGACCATCCGAACGGCAAGGCCTATCGCGGCGGGCCGCAGATGGTCGAAATCAGCCGCGACGGCAAGCGCGTCTACTGGACCAACAGCCTCTACTCCACCTGGGACGACCAGTTCTATCCTGCGGGCGTGCCGGGGGCGATGGTCAAGGCCGACGTCGGCGCGGGCGGCGGCTTGACCCTCGACAAGGACTTCTGGGTCGAGTTCCCGGACGGGTACCGCTCGCACCAGATTCGGCTGGAGGGCGGGGACTGCTCGACCGAATCCTTCTGCTATCCGTCCGTCTGACGACCCCTAGGCTCCTGAAGTGACCGCCGCCGGCCTCTGGTTGGCGGTGGTCGTCAGCGGGATCTATCACGGCCTGAACCCCGCCATGGGATGGCCGCTCGCCGTTTCCGCCGGGCTGATGGGCGGCGGACGACGCGACTTGCTTGGCGCCCTTGGCCTGCTTGCGCTGGGGCATCTTCTCGCGACGGCAGGAATACTTCTGCCCTTCACGCTGATGACAGCGATTGTCGCGTGGCAGCGGGAAATCCGGATCGGCGCGGCCCTCGTCGTAATCGTCTTTGGCCTGTGGCTTCTCGTCCATCGCCGGCACCCGCGGTTCATCGCGCGTATCCGGCCGACGCAGCTCGCCCTTTGGTCCTTCGCCGTCGCGACCGCTCATGGCGCCGGGTTGATGCTCGTTCCGATCTATCTCGGCATCTGCCGGGCGCACGAACTGGACAGCGGCCATCAGGCCGCGAGCGTGTTGATCGGCGGCAATCTGGAGACGGCCGTTACAGTGGCCGTCGTCCATACGGCGGCGATGATCTTCACCGGAGGCCTGATCGCGGTCCTGGTTCGCGCCTGGCTGGGATTGCGGTTCCTGTCGCGGAGCTGGTTCAACCTCGATGTCCTCTGGGCGTCGAGTCTCGTGGCGGTCGGTGGCGTCGCGATGGCGATCGCCTGGGCGGACGCTGGATGATCAGGCCCTACCGCCGCCGCCGCGCGAACAGCCAGGCGGCGATGTCGGGGTTCTGGTAGGCGGGGTCCCAGGCTTGGTGATCGACGCCAGGCAGCTCGGTGTAGCGCGCGTCGCCGCCGGCCGCCTTCAGGGCCGCGAACATTCGGCGCGACTCCTCCACGGAGACGTTCTTGTCGGCGTCGCCGTGCACCAGCCAGATCGGCAGGGCGCCGACGCCGCGGGCGACCTCGGCGTAGGGGTCCGCGGCCAAGGTAGGGGCGATAGGCCGATAGTCGATACCGCTCTGGCGGCCCGTGAACGCCGTCACGAAGCTGCACACGATCACCGCCGCCGCGAACCGGTCCGGGTTGTGGTAGGCCAGCCACCACGCACCGTTGCCGCCCGCCGAATAGCCGGTCAGATAGAGGCGACCCGGATCGCCGTGGAATTCGCGCAGCGCGCCGCCGAGTTCCTTCATCGCCGCCTCGCCGTTAGGACCCTGCCAGCCCAGCGCACCCGGATGGGCGTGCGGGAACACCACGACGGCGGGAAAGCGGTCGGGATGCTGGCGGATGGCCTTGGCCAGGGCGCCGACGGTGGGCGCCAGGCCGTCCGTCCCGTATTCGCCGCCGCCGTGCAGCGCCAGGATCACCGGCCAGCGTCCCCCAGGTGTCCACTCGCGCGGCACATAGACCTCGTAGCGGTACTCGACACCGCCGAAGGTCACCGCACGGTCCAGGAACCCCGTCTCATGCCGCGCCCAGGCTACCGGCGCCCAGCCGACCGCCAGCCAGACCAACACGAGCATCAGCCGAGACCCGATCACACCGCTCCCCTCCACGCATCGCTGCGCTTCGGATACCCTCACGGTCAATCCGAGGCGAGCACCTTCTCCGCCAGCCTTGGACCGGCAGGCGCGGCCGGGCGCGGCGCCGCCATATCGTCTGGCGAGGCGAGGTAGGGATTGCCGCGGGCGAGACCGCGATAGAACTTCCCGTCCTTCATCACCGCGGTGATCCGCCGATGATTCTGCAGGACGCGGACGTCGGCGAGCGGATCGCCGTCGACGATGACGAGATCGGCGTATTTGCCGGCCTCCAAGGTCCCCAGCATGCCGGCCGGATCGACGGCCGCGCCGCCGTCGCGCGTTGCGCACAGCAGGGCCTCGGCCGGCGAAAGGCCGAACAGGTCGACGAAGTACTCGAGGTCCCGGGCGTAGGTCCCGTGGGGCGTGATGTTGAGGCCGTAGTCGCCGCCGATCAGCACCCGGACACCGGCCCGGCGCAGGCGCTTGACCGCGTCGACCGTGGCCTCCACCTCGCGCTCATAGCCCCGGTTTCGCGCCATTTCGCCGGTGAAGCCCATGCTCTCGCAGTTGGCCAGGAACTGGATTTCCCAGGCGATCGCCGGCCCGACGAACAGGCGGTCGCGCGCCCGCCGCAGCATGTCGACGGCCTCGTCGTCGAGGTAGTTGGCGTGGCCGATGAAGTCGGCGCCGAACTTCACCGCCTGCTTGACCGCCGCCGCCGACCGCGAATGGGTGGCGACGCGCATATTGCGCGTGTGCGCCTCGTGGATCGCCGCCTCCACCTCCTCGTCGGTGTAGGTGAGCTCGCCCGGCGGCGCGTGGTTCGACAGGCCCTCGCCGTCCAGGAACAGCTTGACGACATTGGCCCCGTTCTTGCGCAGGGTGCGCACGGCCTTGCGCACCGCCCAGGGCCCGTCGGCGAGCATGCCCAGGCCCTCCATCTGCGGCCGCGCATGGTCCGGGTGCAGGTCGGCGTTGCTGGCCGTCGCCCCGACGTCGCGGCCAGAGGCGACAAGTCGCGGGCCGACGATGACGCCCTTGTCGATCGCATCGCGCAGATAGACGTCGATTCGGTGCACCGAGCCGAAACTGATCGCCGAGGTGAAGCCCGAGCCCAACATCAGGCGGGCGTTGTCGATCGACCACACCATGGCCTGTTCGACCGGCGTCTTGTCCAGATCACCCGGGCCGTTATTGGTGTAGGAGATGTGGGCGTGGGATTCCGTCATCCCAGGCATGACGAATTGGCCGCCGAGGTCGACGCGGCGCACGCCATCAGCTGCGGAAGGGGTCTCCGCCGCCAGGCCGGCGTAGCGAATGTAGCGCCCATCCACCCAGACCGCGCCGGCGTCGATCACCCCCTCGTCGACGCCCGTGAAGAGCCGCGCATTGGTGAACAGGACCTGGTCGCTCATGTCTGGACCTCTCCGAAGAATTCCGGGTTGGCTCCCCCGTTCGGACCGTAGACCGGCGCGTGCCGCGCGACTTCGTAGACCTGGTTCCAGGTGTCCACGATGCCGATTGACCTGAGGATCTCGACCATCCGGGCGTAGTAGGGATGCTTGAAGTGGGCGGCGAGCGAGGCGCTGTCCTCCCACAGCTCATAAACCTGGATGCGGTTGGGCGCCGCCGGGTCGGCGGCAAAGCAATAGGCGTGGCAGCCCGCCTCCTCGTTGCGCGTGCCCAACTGCACAGGCGTCGTCAGCCGGACGGCCTCGTCGCGCTTTTCCGGCGTTTCGAAATCCAGCGTCGCCGCGACGATGACCTTCGGCATCTGGCCTGCTCCCCCAATCTCGTTGGCGTGACCCTGCCGGAAATTCAAATCATGGTCCAGAATTACCTGGGAGTGGCCGCGGGTGCGCGAGTCCAGCGATGGTGCGAGGGGCCTTCCCGGCCACGCTTCGCCCCGGCGTGCTCGGGATAGACTGTCGCCGTGTAGAAATCGCCATGCTGGTCCATCGCCATCTGATGGATGTAGATCGCCAGGTTCTCGTGTCGCTCGATCTCCTCGAAGCTCGTGGCGTCAAGCACGATGAGGTCGTGATATTCCTCGCTGGCGTAGATCCGGTCCCCGTATACGGCGATGCTCAGGGGCGTTATGTGGGTCCATTCTTCCAGGAAATCTCCTT
>JAQGIW010000058.1 GCA_028290905.1 Caulobacteraceae bacterium
GGCGCGGTTCTACGCATCGGAAGCCGGGCATTGGCGAGACCTGGACGGCCGGGCGGCGTCCGACGCCTGCGCGCGGCGGGCCGGGACCCTGCGCGACGCCGTGACCGCGGCGGAGATGTGGCGGCGCGCCGCCGGTTGGGCGGACCCCGACGCGGCGGACGACCCGCTCATCCGCGCACCGGCCCGCCGCCCCGAACGCCATGCAACCCCGCCCCCGCGTCGTCGGGCAGGCCGATGAAGAACAGGGCGGAGATCAGAGCGACGAAGCCGATGGCGATGAAGGCCGGGGCGATGGTGGATGCGCT
This sequence comes from Caulobacteraceae bacterium, assembly GCA_028290905.1. GTDB lineage: Bacteria > Pseudomonadota > Alphaproteobacteria > Caulobacterales > Caulobacteraceae > Acaudatibacter. The sequence goes on from JAQGIW010000058.1 coordinate 306, forward strand.
CAGCCGCGCGGTGTGGCCGAGGGCCATCGTCAGGCGCAGCAGGGTCGCGGCGAGGCCGATGCCGATGCTCTGGGCGAGCTGCTGGCCCATGGTCGACATGGTGGAGGCGCGGCTCATCCGCCCCGGATCGATATCGGCGAAAGCCATGCCGTTGAGGCTGGTGAACTGCAGGGAGCGAAAGAAGCCGCCGGTGAGCAAGACCGCGTAGATCACCCAGTGCGGCGTGGCGGGATTGAACAGGCCGTAGGCCATGAAGGTCGCGGCCACGATCACCGCGTTGACGCTGAGAGTGCGCTTGAACCCGAACCGCGCCAGGATCGGCGGGGCGCAGGTCTTCATCACCAGGGCCGCCGCGGCGCTGGCGAAGGTCATCAGGCCCGCCTGCAGAGCGGAAAGGCCGAACGCCACCTGCAGCAGCAGGGCCAGCATGAAGGGTGTCGCGCCGATACCCATGCGCAGGAAGGCGCCGCCGACCACCGAGGCGGTGAAGGTGCGGATTTTCAGGAGCCCGAGGTCGAGGATGGCGTGTTCCGTCCGCCGGGCGTGCCAGACGTAGGCGGCGAGGCAGGCCGCCCCGGTCGCCATCATCGCCGCGACCGCCCACGCCGGAAAGGAACCCCGGCCGAGATTCTCGAATCCGAAAACGACCCCGGCCATGCCGATCCCGGTCAGAAAGAGCCCCGGCCAGTCAAGGGGGCGCGCCACTTCCTCGCGAACGTTGGGAATGAACCGTGTCACGAGCACGATGCCCATCAGAGCGATGGGCAGGTTCAGGAAGAAGATCCAGCGCCACGAACCATAGGTGACGATGAGGCCGCCGATCGGCGGCCCTAGCACCGGCCCCAGCAGGGCAGGCATGGTCAGGACCGACATCGCCCGGACCAAGTCGTGCCTGGGCGTCGAGCGCAGCAGCACCAGCCGGCCCACCGGCACCATCAAGGCTCCCGCCGCGCCCTCGAAGCACCGGGCCACCAGCAGCTGAGTGAGATTCTGGGCAATGCCGCAGCCGGCACAGGAGGCCGCGTAGGCGACAATGGCGAACAGCAACACCTTCTTTGCGCCGAACCGGTCCGCGGCCCAGCCGCTGATCGGCAGGAACACCGCCGAAGCCAGGAGGTAGACGGTGATAGCGGTGTTGAGGCGGACGGGGTCCTCGTGCAGCGAACGCGCCATGGTCGGCAGGGCGTTGGCGAGCACCGTGGCGTTCAGCGTCTGCATCAGCAGCGCGGCGCCGATGATCGCCGGCACAAGGGAAGAGAAGGGCTTGTCTTCGACCTCCGGCGGGGCGGCGGCGAGGGGCTGGGCGGCGCCTGAATTGGGATCGAGGGGGGCGGCGTCGTCCATCACCGATCCCCGGCCAGCTGGCCGAGCGCCCCGGCGGCGGCGGCGATCGCCGCGCGCGCCTCGGGGGACAGCGCGGCGAGGTGGGCGGCCAACCAGTCGTTGCGGCGCCGGCGGATGGTCGCAAGGGCCGCTTGCCCCGCCGCCGTGAGCCTGACGCCCACTCGCCGGCGATCCTCGGCGCGCGCCGGATCGCGGTTGATCCAGCCCGCCGCCTCCAGGCGCTTCAGATGGCTGCTCATCGAGGGGCGCGTCATCTGTTCGAGCTCGGCGAGCTCGCCGCCGCCTATGCCGGGGTTCTTCTTGATCACCGTGAGCAGCTGCGCATCGAGGGCGGAGACACCGGCCTTCAACGCCTCTCGCCGCAGGTGGCGTGAGACGCGGAGCAGCGCCGGCCGAAGAGCCTCGGCGAGCGCGTGCACGTCGTCACGCGGTGGTGTGGGCCCTCGGGGCGGGACGGAACTCATGACAGGATCAAACCAGTTAGGGTTAATAACTATCTATCCGCGCGATCCACATTTCAAGCGCAATCCGCGGGCCTGCGATCATGGTATGGTGTCACCCCTGGGAAAGGAGCAGGCCATGCAGGCGAGATTGACGTACGCGATCAAATACGGCGGCCACATGGACAGGGCCGTGGCCTTCCATCGCGACAGCCTCGGGCTGAAGCTGCGCTTCGCCTCGCCCAGCTGGAGCGAATTCGACACTGGAGAGGTGACCCTGGCGCTCCAGGCGGCCGGCGAGGGGCATCCGCCGGCTGCGTCGAGATCGGCTTCACGACGGACGACCTGCGCGCGGTCTGCGAGGCGAGAGCCGAGAACTGACTGACCTTCAGCAATCCGCCCAGGCCGCTGCACGGAACCCTGCTGTCGAGCCTGATGGACTGCGAGGGCGCCGAGGGCTCGCTCAGCGGACCCCCGTAGACGCGTGGGTCGCTAGCCTCTCAGTAGGCGACCTGGGCGCGGAGGGCGACGGCGTCGAAGCTGGAACCGACGCGGGCGCCCAGCGGCGCGCCGATAACGGCCGTCCCGTTGGCCTTGCTGTACACGATGCGTTCGTAGTCCAGCAGGAACCGGATGAGATCGTTGGGATACCAGTTCACCCCGAAGCTGTAGCCGCGCTGTATCCCGCCATCGACGGCCGCAGGATTGGCCGAGAGCGCCTGCCCGGCGAGGAAATTACTGTTCAGGTCAACATAGCTGACGCGGGCCGCCAGCTCCCAGGCCCCCCACCCACCATCCTTTAGCGAAAACGGATGTCTCGGCGAGACCCGGAAATAGGAGGCCGCCTGAGGATTGTAGCGGTGATTCTCTCCCGTCAGGACCCAGCTCAGCTCGCCGTAGCCGCCGTCAAAATTGGCGTTGGGCAAGCCCAGCCGGTCGACCCGGTAACGATAGTACTCGCCCTGCCAGAAGAAGTTCCTGAAGGTGGCCGCCGTCTCGAAGTCGAGTACGTAGCCGCTCGTAACCGGATGGATGCTCGTTCCGATCACGCCGGTGCTCAGCAAGCTCGTGGGATCGATTCGGAGTTCCGGCTGGTCGCTGAGAGTGAGCACGTTGGGCGTCCCATTGCCGGTGTTGGGCGCCCGGATCAGCTGGTCGAAGCCGAAGCCCAGGTGAAGCGTGTAGTCGGGGCCCTTGAGCGCCTGCACCGCCACGCGCTCGAAGGCGCCAAGACGTTCGCCCGTAAGGGTATGCGAGTCGCCGCTGGCCGGGCCGGTCAGATAGCCCCCGATCCAATAGCGGTCGCCGAAAAAGCGCACGCCGGCGTTCGCCCGGTTGTCTCCAGCGTTGAAGTTGGTGGCGATGTTGGAGGGGCTCGCGCGTTCCAGGAACAGGGTGTCGTTGGAACCGGTCGCCCGGTCCAGGGTGAAGAAAGTGTTCGAGTAGCCAAGCTCGAAGGCGGCGCCGCGCAACCCGTTGTAGATGATCTGCGCGGTCTCGATGCCACTGGCGGTCTGGTCAGAGGAATTGCCGACGTCGTAGACGAGGGCGAAGGCGAAGTTGCCGCCCGCGGTGCCCGTGATCCCGATGCGGGCGCGACGCGCATTCACGCCGTTGGACAGTTGTTGAGGTCCGACAAAGCGCGAGTCGGGATGAAAGTTATAGAAGCCCGAATCGAACTGCACGTCTCCGGTGAGGCCGATGGAGTATTTCCCGTCCGCGCTCCGGAGTTCGAAGCGGCGGGCGGCGTTCTGAACGACCCGTGGCTGGGCGACGCCGTTGTCCGGGGCCGGATTGCCGCCCTGGATGGCCATCTGCCCGGTGGCGTTCTGAGTCGCGCGCGGCAGCGCCTGCTGACCGGCCGCCTGCGCTGTCGCCTGCGTCTGGTCCAGCCGCGCCTTCAGGGCGGCGACCTGGGCCGCGAGGGCCTGGATCTGGTCTTGGTCGCGCCGCTGGAGGTCCTGCAGGAGCGTGGTCAGGTTGGCGACCTCGGCGCGCAGCTGCGCCGCATCCGAGCCCTGCGGCGGGCTCTCGTCGGCGGCGAACACCGGGCTCGCGCAGAGCGCCAGGCTCACCGACCCGAGCAGGATCGCCAGACCCCTGCCCTCTCGCCGTCTCGCCAGAAACATCGCCGGTCACCCCATCCACCACAGTTGCGGGTGATGGGGCCAAAGGCAGGGCCGGGAAAATTAGAAGTGCTGAGCCTGAGATTAGATTCCCTGACGATGCGGCGCCGTATCGGCGAAGCTCAACCAGACGCCGCCTGGCCTGGACGCTGGTTTCCTCGCCGAAGGCCGCCTATCTTCGAACGCGCCGGGGTGGATTTCGCGCGCAACGGTGGGGTGTCGGCTTTGCCCAAGCTTCTCACCATCGAAGACGACGCGGCCACGGCCGCCGAGATCGCCCGGGAGATGTCCGGGCGCGGCTTCGAGGTCGACTGCGTGGAGGACGGCGAGGAAGGCCTGCGCCGGGCCGCCACCAACACCTACGACGCCATCACACTGGATCGGCTGCTGCCCGATCTCGACGGTCTCACCATCGCCTCGTCGCTGAAGGAGAAGGGTATCCTCACCCCCATCCTGATGATCAGCGCGCTGGACGACGTCGACGAGAGGGTGCGGGGCCTGCGCGCCGGGGGCGACGACTATCTGACCAAGCCCTTCGATCTCAAGGAGATGGCGGCGCGGGTGGAAGTGCTGATCCGGCGGCGTAACGCCGACCGGAAGAGCCTGCGCCTGGAGTACGCCGACCTCGAACTCGACCTGGTAGCCCAGGCCGCGCGCCGAAAGGGCCAGGACCTCCGGCTGTTCCCCAAGGAGCGCCAGCTGCTGGAGCTGTTCATGCGCAATCCGGGCCAGGTGCTCACCCGCATGATGATCTTCGAGTCGGTGTGGGGCTACCGGTTCGACCCGGGGACCAACCTCATCGACGTCCACGTCCGCGCCCTGCGCCAGAAGCTCGACGCCGTTGATCCCGCGCCCCTGGTCCACACCGTGCGCGGCGTCGGGTACTGCTTGCGTGCTGAGTAGCGGCCTGTGGCGGTCGGCCACCTTCCGCCTCACCCTGCTGTTCGGCGCAGTGTTCGCTACTGGCATCGCCCTGCTGCTGAGCCTGGTCTACGCTCAGACCGCCGGCTACCTCACCCGACGCGTCGACCGCGCTCTGATCGCCGAGGCCAGGCTGCTGGAGCGGAGCGGGCCGGACTTCATCATCCGGCGCTTTCGGCAGGAGGTGGCCCGCGATCCCCTCAACAGCCTGGGGCTGTTCTCCGCCAGCGGAGAGAAGGTGGCCGGCGACACCGGTCTGCGGCCCTCTGATCTCAATCTCGACGGTCGGCCCCGTGACGCGCCGCACCGCCCGGGGGCCGCTCCGTCGCAAGCGTTGGGCGAGCGCACGCCCTGGGGAGAAATCCTGATCGTCGAGCGGGACACCCGACAGCTGGTCGCGCTGAGGCGGATCATCGTGGGGGCCCTGTGGTGGAGCGGGGGCGCCATCGCCCTTCTGGGCCTCGTCTCGGCGGTGGCGCTGAGCCTACGTCCCCTCGCCCGCATCGCCGCCATGCGGCGGGCGAGCGACGCCATCAGCGCCGGCGACTTCGCCAGGCGCCTGCCTGTCACCGGCAGCGGCGATGAGCTGGACGAACTGGCGCAGATCACCAACCGCATGATGGACGAGGCGGAACGGCTGATGATAGAGGCGCGGACCGTCGGCCAGGGGCTGGCGCATGAGCTGCGGTCCCCCCTGACGCGGCTGCGGGCTATGCTCGATCACGCGGGCGCCTCCTTCGGGGCCGACGATCCACGCCGGCGCCTGCTGGAGAACTGCGTCGCCGAGGCGGACACCCTGCTCACGCGCTTCCAGGCCCTGCTGCGCATCGCCGCCCTCGAGGCGCGTGGCCGGCGCACCGCCATCGAACGGGTCTCCCTGAGCGACATCGTCGAGCAGATCGCCGAACTCTACGCCCCGCTCGCCGCCGACCTGGGGATTGAGCTGACGGCCCACGTGGACGAGGGGGTGGTGATCCACGGCGACGGCGAACTACTGTTCGAAGCCGTCTCGAACTTGGTCGACAACGCCCTGAAGTTCATCGACGCTGGCGGCCATGTCGCCGTGAGCGCGATCCGCGACCCCGATGGGGCGCGGCTGGAGGTCAGCGACGACGGCCCGGGCATCCCCGAAGCCGAAAGACCGCTCGTCACCAAGCGTTTCTACCGCGGGTAGCGCCACGCCGCGACGCCCGGCCACGGCTTGGGCCTCAGCCTCGTCGCCGCGGTCGCCGACCTGCACGGCTTCGACCTCACCTTCCACGACGTCGCGCCCGGGGCTCTGGTCAGGATAACCGTCGGCCGCGATGCTCTCGCCTCGCCCAAGGCGGGAACGGCCTAACGCGACGAAAGCGCCCGCGCGGCCGGGATATCGGGGTGGGCAGCGACGGCGAGAGTGGGGAGGTCGGCGCGGGTCCAGCCGCCGCCAAGGGCTTCGACGAGGTTGATGCTGGCCTGCTGGCGGCGGGTCTCGAGGGCCAGGGCCGTCTGCTCGGCCTGGAGCTCGGTGGTCTGGGCCGTGACCACGTCAAGATAGTTGGTGGCCCCTTCCCGATAGCGCACCAACGAAAGGCGGGTGGTGGCCTGGTCCGCCCTCACCGTGTCAGCCTCGTCGCGGGCCTCCTGGGCCAAGTGATTGGCCAGGGCGAGCTGGTCCTCGACCTGCTGGAACGCGGTCAGGACGGTGGCGCGATAGCCCGCGCCAGCCACATCGAACGCCGCCCGCGAAGCGGCCAGCCGCGCACGGCGAAGGCCGCCGTCGAACAGGGTCAGGGCGACCTGCGGCCCCAGGGTCCAGAAGCTGTTGGGGGCGATCAGCAGGCCCTGGCCGCCGGTGTTCTGGAAGCCGCCCTCGCCGCCCAGGCTGATGGTGGGGAATAAGGCGGCTCTCGCCACCCCGATCTCGCGGTTGGCGGCGTAGGCCCGCCTCTCCGCCGCGGCGATGTCCGGCCGCCGCTCGATGAGGGTGGAGGGGACGCCGGCCGGAACGACCGGGATGACCGTCGGCGTGGTCGCAGGCGCGATCGCGAAGCTTGGCGCGGGCTTGCCCACCAAGCTGGCGATGGCGTGCTCATAGAGCGCCCGCCGGGCGGCGATCTCCGAGACCTGGGCCTTGGCGCTGGAGAGTTGCCCCTGGGCCCGGTCCTCGTCGAGCCCCGAGGAGACGCCGCCGCCGTGGCGGGTCCAGGTGAGGTCGTAGGCGCGCTGGTAGGCCGCGACGGTGGTCTCCAGCAGCCGCGCCTGGGCGTCCAGGCCGCGCAGGTTCACATAATCGTTGGCCAATTCGACCTGCAGGCCGAGCCGCGCCGTCTCCAGATCGGCGGCGGTGGCCTGAGCCTTAGCCCGGCCGGCCCTGACGAGGTCGCGGACGCGCCCCCAGAAGTCCAGCTCATAGTCGGTTTGGGCGCCGAAGGTGTTGGTCCAGTAGAAGTCGGGCTGATTGCGGCTGCGCAGGGGCCGGTTGTCTGACTGCCGGTTATAGGTGTTGCTGTCGAGGGCGGTAATCGTCGGCGCCTGGGCGGACGCCGCCTCGGCGGCGAACGCGCGGGCCTCGTCATAGGCGGCCAGGCAGGCGGCCAGAGTGGGATTACTGGTCTCCACCTGCCGCTCGAGGTCGCCCAGGACCGGATCCTGGAAAGCCGTCCACCAGGCGCCACGAGGAAGGGCGTCGCCCGGTTGGGCCTCCGTCCAGGGCCCCACCTCCTTGTAGTTGGCCGGCACGGTGATGGTGGGCGGCCGGTAGCCGGGAGCGAGTTCGCAGCCGGCGAGCGCGGCGACGCAAGCCGCCGTAACCAGCAGCAGCTCAGCTGTTCGCATTGGGACCTTCCGACGTCGGCGCCCTGTGGGACGAGACGACCCAGACGAGTTGGCCGTCGGATATCGAATCGGGCGGATTGTCGATCACCCGATCCGACGGGCTGAGGCCGGAGGCCACCTCGATGGTCGCGCCCAGGTCGCGGCCCACGGTCACCCGCTTCAGCCGCACGTGATTGTCCGGCTCGACGACGGCCGCCTGGGTTCCGGCGCGGCGGAACAGCAGGGCGCTGGCCGGCAGCACCAGGGTCGTCACGCCGGCCGAGCGCTGTCCCTCCAGCGTGAACTTGACCTGGGCGTAGTCGCCGTCCTTGAGCAGCTGGTCGTGATTGTCGACCATCAACTCCACGAGCAAGGTGCCGGAATTGTTGCTGATCGAATTGGCCGTCGTGTCGAGCCGGGCGCGGAACGTCCGACCCGGATACTCCGGAACGGTGAGCTCGGCGGTCATGCCCGAATGGATCTGCGACGAATAACTCTGCGGCACGTGAACGTAGAGGCGAAGCTGATCGATCTTCGCCACGTCGAACAGTTCCGAATTGGGCGCCGCGGCCGCCCCGGCGTTGACCAGGGTCCCGATGTCGATCTTCCTCGCCGTCACGACGCCGTCGAAGGGCGCCACGATCCGCGCGAACGCCTTGAGCGCCAGCAGCCGGTCGACATTGGCCCTGGCGGCGTTCACCTGCGCCGTCTTGGTCGCCAGATCGCCGGTCTTCTCGTCCGACTCCTGTTTGGAGACGGCGTCCTGCGCCAGCATCTTGCTCCAGCGATCGGCGGTGATGCGGGCGAGCTGCATGTTGGCCTGGGCGCTGGCGAGGTCGGCGCGCGCCTGAACCAGCTGTTGATCCAGCTCGGGGGTATCGATGGTCGCCAGGTTCTGACCCGCCCTGACGTGGGCGCCGATGTCGGCGTACCAGCCATGAACGTAGCCCGGCACGCGGGCGTAGATCGGCGCGTTGTAGAAGGCCTGGAGCGCGCCCGGCAGCACCAGAGACGCGCCACCTGACGAGGTTGTAGGGGTCACCAGACTGACCGTGGGAATGGCCTGGGCGGACGTCCAGCTCTTTACCAACGACGCGTCGTGCGCGCGGCTGATCAGGCCAGCGGCGACGACGACGGCCGCCACGCTTCCGGCGATGATCGCCGCCAGGCGCAGGTTTCGGCCGGTCCGCGGCGCCGCCGCCCCGACGCCGATGGCTGTCGATTGATCACGCATAGGCAGGCTCTTCCGGAAGGGACTGGCTGGGGGCGGTCGCCACCCGCGGCTTGCCGTGAACGAGGCTGAAGACGACCGGCACGAAGAGCAGGGTCGCGAAGGTGGCGAAGACCAGCCCGCCGATGACCGCCCGGCCGAGCGGCGCGTTCTGTTCGCCGCCTTCGCCGAGCGCCAGGGCCATCGGCGCCATGCCGATGATCATGGCGAGTGCCGTCATCAGCACGGGGCGGAAGCGGGTGAACCCCGCCTGCAAGGCGGCCTGGACCGCATCCCCTGTGATTTCCAGCTGTTCGCGGCAGAAGCTCACCACCAGGATGGAGTTGGCGGTCGCCACGCCCATACACATGATCGCGCCGGTGAGGGCGGGCACCGACAGCGTCGTGCCGGTGGCGAACAGCATCCACACGATCCCCGCCAGCGCCGCCGGCAAGGCGGTGATGATCACGAACGGGTCCAGCCACGACTGGAAGTTCACCACGATGATCAGATAGATCAGCGCGATCGCGGCCATCAGGCCGAACATCAGGCCCGAAAACGCGCTGTTCATCGTGGTCACCTGGCCCCGCAAGGTGACGGTGGCGCCCTTCGGCCGGTCCTTGGCCGCCGCGTTGAGGATCTTCTGGACATCCGAGGCGACAGCGCCGAGGTCCCGGCCCTGGATGGCCGCGTAGAGGTCGTAGGCGGGCTGAATCGCGTAGTGGGAGACGACGGCGGCGCTCTCCTCCGGCCGCAGCGTGCCCAGCGCGCCCAGGACCTGCATGTCGCGCCCACTGGCTCCAGTGACGGGAATGTTCTCCATCTGTGAGATGCTGTCGATGCGGTACTGGGGGGTCTGGGCCACGATTGGATAGGAAACGCCGTTCCGGGGGTTGAGCCAGAAGGCCGGCGCGGTCTGGAAGCTGCCCGACAGATTGGTCACCAAGGTGTTGGTGACGTCGCGTTCGGTGAGGCCGAGCTCGTCCGCACGGGTCCGGTCGACCTCGACGCCGATCTGCGGGTAGTTGCTGGCCTGTTGAAGCCTGGCGTCGGCGACGCCGGGAACCTTGCGGAGGCGTTGCAGGAGTTCATCGGCGTAGGCGCGGTCCTGATCGCCGTTAGGCCCCGTGATCTGCAGGTCGATGGGCGCCGGCGCCCCGAAGTTCAGGATCTGACTGATGATGTCGGCCGGCAGGAAGGAGAAGCTGGTCCCCGGAAACGCGCGCGGCAGGGCGGCCCGCAGCGTCTTGACGTAGTCGGCGGTGGGACCGTGGTCCTTCTTCAGGCTGACCAGGATGTCGCCGTCCATCGGGCCGATGCTCCCGCTATTGCTGTAGGCGCGGTTGATGCCGCTGACGGGCAGGCCGATGTTGTCGACGATGACGGCGAGCTGGTCGGGCGGAATGGCCCCTCGGATCACCTCCTCGATTCGGTCGAACAGTGCCGCGGTCTCCTCGATGCGCATGCCCACCGGCCCGCGGACATGGAGGTTGATCTCGCCGGCGTCGACGGTGGGGAAGAAGTTCTGACCCAGCAACGGGACGAGGGCGAACGACAGCAGCACCACGCCCAGGAAGCCGGCGACGAACTTGCGCGGGCTGGCGAGGGCGAGGCCGAGCAGGTCGCGATAGCCGGCGCGGATCGCCTCGAAACGCCGCTCGAAGGCGTGCTGGAACCGGACCATGGGATTGCGCGACGCGGCCCGGCCCGCCTGGGAATCGTGTTCCACCATGACCTCGCGCTCGTGGACCCCGACGCGCGACTTCAAAAAATAGTTGGCGAGGGTCGGCACCAGGGTGCGGGAGAGCACGAAGGAGGCGATCATCGCGAACACGACGGCCTCCGCCATCGGCACGAACAGGAACCCCGCCACCCCCTGCAGCATGAACATCGGCACGAAGACGATGCAGATGCACAGGAGGGAGACGAAGGCCGGCGTGACGATCTGCTGGGCGCCGTCGAGGATGGCCGCCTGGACGGGCTTTCCCTGCTCCAGGTGGTAGTTGATGTTCTCGATGGTCACGGTGGCGTCGTCGACCAGGATGCCGACCGCCAGGGCGAGGCCGCCGAGTGTCATCACGTTGAGGGTCTGGCCGAGGGCCGACAGGGCGGCGATCGAGGAGAGCACGGCCAGGGGGATCGATACCGCGATGATCAGCGTCGATCGCCAGCTGCCCAGGAACAGCAGGATCATCAGGCTGGTCAGGGAGGCGGCGATCACGCCTTCCCTGACTACGCCGGAGACCGCGGCCTTCACGAACAGCGACTGGTCGCCGAGCGGAATGATCTTCAGCGAGGACGGCAGGGTCTCCTGGATCTTGGGCAGCAGCGCCTTGACGCCGGCGACGATGGCGAGGGTCGAGGTCGAACCGCTCTTCAGCACGGTCATCAGCACCGAGCGGCGCCCGTCGACGCGCACGACGTTGCGCTGCGGCGGCGAGCCGTCGTGCACGTGGGCCACGTCGCGGATGTAGATGGTCGCGCCGTTCACCGTCTTGATCGGCAGGTCGTTTAGAGCGGCCACATCCTCCGGGCTGTTGTTGAGCTTCACGTTCCACTCGTAGAGGCCGATCTTGGTGGTCCCGGCCGGGACGATCTGGTTCTGCGCGGCGATGGCGTTCTCGACGTCCTGGGCTGAGAGGCCCTTGGCCTGCAGGGCGACCGGATCGATGTCGATCTGGATCTGCCGTTCCTTGCCGCCGTAGGGCGAGGGAATGGCGGCGCCTTGCACGGTGGCGAGGGCCGGGCGGATGAAGTTCTGGCCGGTGTCGAACAGTTTCTGTTCGCCGAGCTCAGGGCTGGAGAGCGCCAGCTGCAGGATCGGGACGGTCGAGGCGTTGTAGTTGAGGATCGTCGGCGGCGTGATGCCCGGCGGCATCTGCTTCAGCACCGTCTGCGAGATCGAGGTGACCTGGGCGGTGGCGGTGCGGATATCGACGCCGGGCTGGAAGAAGATCTTGACGACGCCGAGCCCGTTCACCGACTGGCTCTCGATGTGCTCGATGTCGTTGACGCTCGAGGTCAGGGTGCGCTCGTAGTAGTAGATCACCCGCCCCGCCATGTCCTCGGGCGGCAGGCCGCGGTAGGTCCATACCACCGCGATCACCGGGATCCTGATGTCGGGGAAGATGTCGACCGGCGTGCGGACCGCCGCCAGCACCCCGCCCAGGACGATGAATATGGCCATGACGATAAACGTCAGCGGCCGCGCGAGTGCCAATCGCACCAGATAAAGCATGAATGAGGGCTCGCTGATCAGACCGCCGGCGCCCGGTCATCGCGCACGACGAGCGGACTCAGGAGGCGGTAGATAGAAGCGCCCGACCGGGCGAGCGAATGAAAACTTTCTCATTCAAGGGGATACGGCCCCTTCGTTACCGCGCGGAGTTCATCCTCGGGCCGGCCTTCGGCCGGACCGGGAGGCGCCGCGCCTCCTCCCTCGCGTAGCGGGGCAGGTGGCCGACCGACGGGAGGACCGAGGGAGCGCTCCTTACGCCTCCGCGGAGGCCAGGGCTTTGCCGGCAGTGTAGCTGGTCTTGGTCGCGAGGGCGGACTTGGCGGCCTCGTATCGCCGGACACCGTTGACCCCATCGATCATTCGAGATAGGCAGAATCATGGAATCGTCTCGCGTCGTCAAGCGCCTGTCCGCCCTCGCCCAGGACTCTCGGCTAGCTGTGTTCCGCCTGTTGGTAAGGGCCGGGCCCGAGGGTGTAGCCGCGGGCGAGATCGCTCGGCAGTTGAAGATCACCCCGAATACGCTGTCCACTCATCTCGGCATTCTGGCGAACGCCGACCTGGTCACGAGCCGGCGCGACGGTCGCTCGATCATCTACGCCGCCGACTATGACAGCATGAGCGCGCTGCTTCTCTATCTCATGGAAGATTGCTGCCAGGGCCGCCCCGAAGTGTGCGCGCCGCTGGCCGAAGTGGCGCGCGCCGCATGTTGCATTGAACCCGAAGGAGCCCCGTCATGAAACGCTTTCACGTCCACGTCGCCGTCGACGATCTCGGTCAGTCGACCCAGTTCTATTCCAACTTGTTTGGAGCTGAACCCGCCGTTCTCAAAGACGACTATGCCAAATGGATGCTCGACGATCCGAGGGTCAACTTCGCTATCTCGACCCGGTCCGGCGCGCCTGGCGTCGATCACCTGGGGATCCAGGTCGAATCCGGCGAGGAGCTCGGCGAGCTGGCAGGCCGGCTGAAAGCCGCTGGCGAGACGACGCGCGACCAGGAGGCGACGACCTGTTGCTACGCCAGGTCGGATAAGGCGTGGGTGAACGATCCCTCCGGCTTGCGTTGGGAGACGTTCCACACCTTCGGCGAAGCCACCCACTACGGCGAGGATGAACCGGGCGCTGCGCTTGCGGCCAAGCCTCAGACGGCATGCTGCGCTCCCGCCACGACAACCAAAGCGCCGGCGGCCGCCACGTCCTGCTGTTGAGGCGCGCCATGACCGGCGAACCTCAACCCCTCCTCAACGTGCTGTTTCTCTGCACCGGAAACTCGGCGCGATCGATCCTCGCCGAGGCGATCATGAACAGGCTCGGCGGCGGTCGGTTCAAAGCTTACTCTGCGGGCTCGACGCCCAAGGGCGCGGTTCATCCGCAGGCGCTCAGTCTCCTTGGCTCTCAAGGATTCGCGCTTGGCGAGTTTCGGTCGAAGCCCTGGGATGAGTTCGCCGCGCCGGACGCGCCGCGGCTCGATTTCGTGATCACCGTTTGCGACAACGCCGCGGGCGAGGTCTGCCCGATATGGCCAGGCCAGCCGATCACCGCCCACTGGGGCATGCCCGACCCTGCAGCCGTGGAAGGCGATCCGGCGGCGATCGCCCTCGCCTTCGCCGACACCTACCGCATGCTTACCAACCGCATCCGCCTATTCACCAGCCTGCCGATCGAAAGCCTCGACCGGCTCGCCATCAAGCGCCGCATGGACGACATCGGCCACAGCCAGGACTCCCCGCAGCCAGCATGAGCATCTTCGAACGTTACCTCACCCTTTGGGTCGCACTGTGCATAGTGGCCGGTGTCGCGCTCGGTCACTTCTTCGCGCCGGCGTTCGCGGCGATCGGCGGGATGGAAGTCGCCCACGTCAATCTGCCGGTCGCGGTGCTGATCTGGCTGATGATCATCCCCATGCTGATGAAGGTCGATTTCGCGGCGCTCCGCGAGGTCGGCCGCCACTGGCGGGGGATCGGTGTCACGCTGTTCATCAACTGGGCCGTGAAGCCGTTCACCATGGCGGCGCTCGGCTCATTCTTCATCGCCTATCTGTTTCGCGCCTGGCTGCCGGCGTCGCAGATCGACAGCTATATCGCCGGACTGATCTTGCTCGCCGCGGCGCCATGCACCGCGATGGTATTCGTCTGGAGCCATCTGACCGACGGCGAACCCAACTTCACCCTGAGCCAGGTCGCCCTGAACGACACGATCATGGTCGTGGCCTTCGCGCCGATCGTGGGACTCTTGCTCGGCCTCTCGGCGATCACCGTGCCTTGGTCGACGCTGACGCTGTCGGTCGTGCTCTACATCGTCGTCCCCGTGATCATCGCGCAAGCCATACGCGCCCTCCTGCTGAAACAAGGGGGTCCGGCGGCGCTCGCCAAGACGCTGGCGACAATTCAGCCGCTCTCGATTTCGGCCTTGCTCGCGACGCTCGTCCTGCTGTTCGGATTCCAGGGCCAGCAGATCATCGCCCAGCCGGTCATCATCGCGCTGCTGGCCGTGCCGATCCTGATCCAGGTCTATTTCAATGCGGGTCTGGCCTATCTCCTGAACCGTCTGACTGGCGAGGCGCACTGCGTCGCCGCGCCATCGGCCCTGATCGGGGCCAGCAATTTCTTCGAACTCGCCGTCGCCGCCGCGATCAGCATCTTCGGCATCCGATCGGGCGCCGCCCTCGCGACGGTGGTGGGGGTGTTGATCGAGGTCCCAGTGATGCTGTCGATCGTCGCGATCGTGAACCGCTCGCGGGGTTGGTACGACCGAGGCGCGGCGGTCAGCCGCCGTGCTCGCCAAGCCGCCCCCGCCAAGGCGTGACGACTGCCGATCAACTCGAGGTGAGGATCGCCCGCGCGAGCGACGCGGTCGCCATCGCGGCCATCTATGCGCCGATCGTGACCCAGACGGCGATCTCGTTCGAGAGCGCGGCGCCAAGCGTTGAGGAGATGGCCGAGCGGGTGCGGTCGACCTTGCGAACCCACCCCTTCCTTGTCGCGGACCGTGGCGGCGAGGTTGCGGGCTACGCCTACGCTGGCGCTCACCGGACGCGCGCCGCCTATCAATGGTCGACCGATGTCACCGTCTATGTGGCGGCCCACGCCCGGCGACAAGGTGTCGCTCGCCGCCTGTACGGCGATCTGCTCGCCATCCTGGAGGCGCAGGGCTTTCACGCCGCCTTCGCCGGCATCGCGCTGCCCAATGACCCTAGCGTGGCGATACATGAAGCGGTCGGGTTTGAGCCGCTTGGCGTCTACCGTGAGGTCGGATTCAAGCTCGGCCGATGGCATGATGTTGGGTGGTGGCGACGGGGTCTCAGCGCATCGAAGCCGCCAGCCCCGCCGACGCCCTTCGCGGAATTTGCCCCTGGGTGGCGCCGGTGATGGACTCTAACCGGCGGTGGAGTGTAGCCTGACGCCGATGCGCTTGGTGCTCGCCCTTCTGGCCGTGATGGCCCTGCTGGTCAGCCCGGTGACCGCCGCGGCCGCCCAGGCGGCCTGCGGACACGACGGGCCGATGGCTATGGCGATGGCCGGTGGCATGGCGGACATGGACGGGGCGGCAATGGCCGCCTCGAACCACGCCAAGCTTCAGAAGGCCGCGTCCGATCCGTGTTGTGATCACGCCAAGCATGGCAGGATGAGCAACAAGAGCTGCGCCCAGGCCTGTGCGGCTTCGTGCGCGGTAGCGGCGGCCTTGCCCAGCGGGCTGTCGAGCGTCGAACTAACATTCACGCGCCAGGCCGCCCCACTGGCTCGTCTGGCTTCGGTCAAGGGCAATATACCCGCGGGACCCGAGCGACCTCCAAAGTCGATCGCCTAGACCGCCGGCCCAGGGGCCGCGGTTCTCGAACCCGCCGTTTGGCGAGGCTCGCGGCTCCATGACCGCGCTTCTCCTCGGCGATTTCCCGCCGGTCCGATCGGGCCGGCAAGGTATCGACTTTCAGGATTCATCAAAATGACCAGCTACAAACTTGCCGCCGCCGGCGTAGGCGCGGCCCTGCTCACTCTGTTCGCGGGCTCCGTGGCCGCCGCGCGATCGGGAGACGGTTACGGGTGCCTGCTCTCGCGCGCCTCGTCCAACGTCCATCGCATTGTTACTATCTGCACGGCTCGCACGCCGTCGGCGTTGACCCGCCTTGCTGCGGTCGGGTGCGACCCCGCGTCGATGAGTGACGCGGCCATGCGGGCTCAGTGCGCAGGCATGACGCGTGAGTCTCCGGAGCACTTCGGCGATCACCCGGGCGGCGTCGGCAGCCGATAGCAGCGGGCGCCGGCGGAGGGATGATCAGCCTCCGCCGGCGCCTTCCCCCGTCTTCTTTGACAGTCCCGGACTCAATCGTCCGGAGGGAGACCATCATGCGCCCTGCCTGGCTCTTCGCCATGTCGGCCCTGCTTGCCGGCGCCGCCCCGGCCGCGCCGCTGACATATGAGGCGGCCCTCAAAGCCGCCGACCAGACCGCGCCCAGTCTTCAGGCCAAGGCCGCGGACGTACGGGCCGCCCGCTCATCCGCCATCGCCGCCGGCCGGTTGCCCGATCCGAAACTGGAGTTTGGCGTCGAGGGGTTTCCGATCTCCGGGCCGCTCGCCGGCCATCCGGAGCGGGACGACTTCAGCGACGCCCGCGTCGGCCTCATGCAGGACGTGCCGAACCTCGCCAAGCGCCGGTCGGCGCGCGAGCGCGCGGCCGCCGATATCGGCGCGGCGGAGGTCGGCCGGACGGCGCAGGCCCGCGAGGTCCGCGTTGGCGCGGCGCTGGCCTGGATAGGCCTTTACTACGCCGGACGGCGGCTGGCGGCGCTGGACGACATCAACCAGACCCTGGCCAGGCTGCGCGCGGCGGCCCCGTCGCAACTCGCGTCCGGGTCGATGCGTCCGGCTCAGACGCTGGAGCCGGAGCAAATGACCGCCGCGCTCGGCGACCGGCGGGCCGATCTGGTGGCGGCCGTGGCGACGGCGCGGGCGGACCTGGCGCGCTGGACGGGTGACGGCCAGGCCGAGGTCGCCGGCCGCCCGCCCGACTACGCGCTCGATCCGGCCGCGCTGCGGGCCGGGGTCGATCAACTTCCGGCGCTCGCGACCTACGACGCCATGGGCCGGCAGGCCGACGCCGACGTCGACGCCGCCAAGGCCGACAAGCACTCCGACTGGAGCTGGGAGCTGGCCTATCAACACCGCGACCCGAGATTTGGCGACATGGTGATGGTGCAAGCCACCGTCAGCCTGCCATTGTTTGCCGCCACCCGGCAGGATCCGGTCATCGCGGCGCGCGCCGAAACGGCCGCCGGCGTGCGCCTCCAGCGCGAGGCGGCGCGGAGGGAGCTGCTGGCGGCGCTCGAGGCCAGCTTGGCCGATCACGCCATGCACCACGACCGGCTGCACCGGGCGTTGGAGACCCTCGTGCCACTGGCCAGGCGCCGGGCGGAACTGGAAACCGCCAGCTATGCGGCAGGGACCGCCAGCCTCTCCGATGTCCTGCAAGCCGAACTCGGCCTCGCCGAAGCGGTCACCGACGCCTTCGACCGCGAAGCCGACGTCGCGCGCGACGGCGCCCGCATCGTCCTCACCTTTGGAGTCGACGCCCAATGACCCCCCCGACCTCAGCCGGCGCGACCTCGTCCGGCGGGTGGCTCGCGCTATCGGCCGCCGCCATCGCCCTGGTGGCCGGGAGCGCGGGGTACTTCCTCGCCCACCTGCAAAAGCCTCCAGCGCCGGCGGCCGGAGCCGCAACGAGCGACGCCCGCAAACCGCTCTACTGGTACGACCCGATGGTTCCGGCCCAGCACTTCGACAAGCCGGGCAAGTCGCCGTTCATGGATATGCAGCTCGTGCCCCGCTACGCCGACGAGGCGGGCGGCGGGCCGGCCGCGGGGGTGAAGATCGACCCCGGCACGGTCCAGAACCTGGGCGTGCGGCTCGCGAACGTCCAGCGCGGCGACTTCGCGCAGAGCCTCGACGCAACGGGCGTGCTGGATTTCAATCAACGCGACGTGGCGGTGGTCCAGCCCCGCGCCGCCGGCTTTGTCCAGCGGGTCTACGCCCGCGCGCCCGGCGACCTCGTGCGCGCGGGCGCGCCGATCGCCGACTTGCTGGTTCCCACCTGGGGCGGCGCCCAGGCCGAATTCCTCGCGGTCCAGAAGACCGGCGATACCGCCCTGCTATCGGCCGCCCGCCAGCGGCTACGGCTGCTCGGCATGCCTGACTCCCTGATCGACCAAGTGGCGCAAACCGGGCGCGCGCATACCGTCGTCACGGTGACAACGCCGGTCGGCGGCGTGATCCAGACGCTGGACGTGCGCCAGGGCATGACCGTGAACATGGGCCAGAACCTGGCCCAGGTCACCGGACTGGCAACCGTCTGGCTGAACGCGGCCGTGCCCGAGGCGCAGGCCGGCCAGGTGAGGGCGGGCCAGGGCGCGCGGGCCGAGCTCGCCGCCTTCCCGGGCGAGGCCTTCGTCGGCAAGGTCACCGCCGTCCTGCCGACCGCCCAGGCCGACAGCCGCACGCTGACCGTCCGGGTCGAGCTGCCGAACCGCGACGGCCGTCTGAAACCGGGGATGTTCGCCACAGTTCACATCGCCGGCGCGACCCGGCCGGCCCTTTCCGTGCCTTCGGAGGCGGTGATCCGCACCGGCGCGCGGGCGCTCGTCATGCTTGCGGAGCCCGGCGGCCGGTTCCAGCCGGTCGAGGTCCAGGTGGGCCGTGAAGCCGGCGACCGCAGTGAAATTCTGGCGGGGCTCGCGGAAGGGGACAAGGTGGTCGCGTCGGGCCAGTTCCTCATCGATTCCGAGGCGAGTCTCGCCGGCCTTCAAGTCCGGCCGATCGCTGGTGGAGCGGCCCAATGATCGCCGGCTTGATCCGCTGGTCGGTCCTCAACCGCTTCTTCGTCCTGCTGGCCGTCGTCGTCCTGCTCGTCGCGGGCCTGATCGCGGTGCGCACCACACCGATCGACGCCCTGCCGGACCTTTCCGACGTGCAGGTGATCATCCGCACGCCCTACCCCGGCCAGGCGCCGCAGATCGTCGAGAACCAGGTCACCTATCCCCTCGCCACCACCATGCTCTCGGTGCCCGGCGCCAAGACGGTGCGCGGCTATTCCTTCTTCGGCGACAGCTTCGTCTATGTGATCTTCGAGGACGGGACCGATCTCTATTGGGCGCGCTCGCGGGTTCTGGAATATCTGAACCAGGTGCAAAGCCGGCTGCCGCAGAGCGCCAAGCCGGCGCTCGGTCCCGACGCCACCGGCGTCGGCTGGGTCTATGAATACGCCCTGATCGATCGGACCGGCCGGCACGACCTGTCGCAGCTTCGATCGCTGCAGGACTGGTTCCTTCGCTTCGAGCTGAAGACCTTGCCGGGCGTCGCCGAGGTCGCCTCGATCGGCGGCATGGTGAAGGAGTACCAGGTGGTGCTCGACCCGGTGAAGCTGGCCGGCTACGGCGTCACCCAGGGCCAGGCGGTGCAGGCCATCCAGCGCGCCAACCAGGAGACGGGCGGCTCGGTCCTGGAGCTGGGCGAGGCGGAATACATGGTCCGCGCCGGGGGTTACCTGAAAACCCTCGACGACTTCCGGGTCATCCCGGTGAAGACCGCCATGGGCGGCGTTCCCATACGCCTGGGCGACGTGGCGACGATCCAGATAGGTCCGGAGATGCGCCGCGGCGTCGCGGAACTGAACGGTCAGGGCGAGGTCGCCGGCGGCGTCGTGATCCTGCGCTCGGGCAAGAACGCGCGCGCGACCATCGCGGCGGTCAAGGACAAGCTCGTGGAGCTGAAGAAGAGCCTGCCGCCCGGCGTCGAGATCGTGCCGACCTACGACAGATCGCAACTCATCGACCGCTCGATCCAGAACCTCACGGAGAAGCTGATCGAGGAGTTCCTGATCATCGCGCTGGTCTGCGCCCTCTTCCTCGGCCACCTGCGCTCGGCCCTGGTGGTGATCATCTCCCTGCCCCTGGGCGTGCTGGCGGCCTTCGTCGTCATGCGGCTGCAAGGCGTGAACGCCAACATCATGTCGCTGGGCGGCATCGCCATCGGGGCCATGGTCGACGCCGCCGTGGTGATGATCGAGAACGCCCACAAGAAGATCGAGCGCTGGGAGCATGAGCATCCGGGCGAGCCCTTGGCGGGTCAGGAGCGCTGGCGGATCGTGACCGAGGCCGCCGGCGAGGTGGGTCCGGCGCTGTTCTTCAGCCTTCTGATCATCACCCTGTCCTTCGTGCCGATCTTCACCCTGCAGGAGCAGGAGGGACGGCTGTTCAAGCCGCTCGCCTTTACCAAGACCTATGCGATGGCCGCCGCCGCCGGCCTGTCGGTGACCCTGATCCCGGTCCTGATGGGCTATCTGATCCACGGCCGGATCCCGGCGGAGGCCTCCAATCCGCTCAACCGCGGCCTGACGGCCCTCTACCGCCCGGCTCTCGCCGGGGTTATGCGGCGCCCCCGCCTCACGCTCGGGCTGGCGGTCCTGGTCTTCGCGACCACGGCCTGGCCGCTGAGCCACCTGGGCGGTGAGTTCATGCCGCCGCTCAATGAAGGCGACCTGCTCTACATGCCCTCGGCCCTTCCGGGCATTTCGACGGCCAAGGCTTCGGAACTGCTTCAGCAGACCGACCGGTTGATCAAGACCGTGCCCGAGGTGGCCAGTGTCTTCGGCAAGGCCGGACGCGCCGAGAGCGCCACCGACCCGGCGCCGATGGAGATGTTCGAGACCACCATCCAGTTCAAGCCGCGGGACCAGTGGCGGCCGGGGATGACTCCGGAGAAGCTGGTCGACGCGCTGGACCGGACGGTCAGGGTTCCAGGACTGACGAATGTCTGGGTGCCGCCGATCCGCAATCGCATCGACATGCTGGCCACCGGCATCAAAAGCCCGATCGGGGTCAAGGTCGCCGGCTCCGACATCGCCGAGATCGACCGCGTCGCCCGCGACATCGAGCAGGTGGCCAAGACCGTTCCGGGCGTGAGCTCCGCCCTGGCCGAACGGCTGACCGGGGGGCGCTACATCGACGTGGACATCGATCGCGCCGCGGCGGCGCGCTACGGACTGAATATCGCTGACGTCCAGGACATCGTCTCCGGCGCGATCGGCGGCGACGAGGTCGGCGAAACGGTCGAGGGCCTGGCCCGCTACCCGATCAATGTCCGCTATCCGCGCGAGATCCGCGACAGCCTGGCGGGCTTGAGAAACCTGCCGGTGCTGACGCCGTCCGGCCAGCAGATCACGCTCGGAACCGTCGCCGGCATCCAGGTCGCCGAAGGCCCGCCGATGCTGAAGAGCGAGAACGGCCGGCCGACGACCTGGGTCTATGTGGACGTGCGCGGCCGGGACCTGACCTCCGTCGTCGGCGACCTGCAACGGGCGATCGCCCACGACGTAAAGCTCTCGCCGGGCATCAGTCTAGCCTACTCCGGCCAGTTTGAATTCCTGCAGCACGCCCTCGCGCGGCTGAAGCTAGTCGTGCCGGTGACCCTCGCGATCATCTTCATCCTGCTCTACCTGACCTTCCGCCGGTTCGACGAGGCCGCCCTGATCATGTTGACCCTGCCGCTCGCCCTGACCGGGGCGATCTGGACCCTCTATCTGCTGGGATTCCACCAATCGGTCGCCACCGGCGTCGGCATGATCGCCCTTGCCGGGGTGTCGGCCGAATTTGGCGTGGTCATGCTGGTCTACATTCGCCAGGCGCTGGAGGAACAGACGGAAGCGGGATCTGCGCCGACGCCGGCGCAGGTCGAAGAGGCCGTTCGGAGTGGCGCGGCGCTTCGCGTGCGCCCGCTGGCCATGACCGTGGCGGTGATCATCGCAGGATTGGCTCCGATCATGGTCGGCCACGGCGCAGGTTCGGAGGTGATGAGCCGCATCGCCGCCCCGATGATCGGCGGCATGGTCACCGCGCCGCTCCTGTCGATGCTAGTCGTGCCCGCCGCCTTCCTGCTGATGCGGCGCCGACACCCCAAGTCCATCCCAGCCTCTCAACCCCAAAGGAGATCATCATGAGAGCTATCGCCTGCGCCCTGATCGGCGCTCTGACCCTCGCCACCGCTGCCGCCGCCGCCGCCGCCGCGGCGGATGACATGTCGAACATGCCCGGCATGTCGGCCGCGCCGGCGGCCAAGCACGGCAAGGGCGTGGGGGTCATCACGGCCATCGACGCCAAGGCCGGAACCCTGACCATCCACCACGGCCCAATCCCGGCCGTCTCCTGGCCGGCGATGACCATGACCTTCAAGGCCAAGCCCGCCAACCTGCTCGCGGGCCTGAAGGTCGGCCAGACCATCGGGTTCGACACGACCGTTCGCGGAATGTCGGCGGATGTGACGGCGGTACGACCGCAATAGCCTCGAGCCCCGGATGGCGGCCCGCGCTTGGCCGGGCCGCCGCCGGGGCTTCCGCACTCAACGACGTCCTGATGCTCACGGCGTTCTACGTCGACAACGGCAAGAACCTGCCGCTCTGGAGGGTTTTGCCGCCGATAGCCTACTGGTTGTTTCCAACGGCCGTTCGGGCGCCCATTGCGCTCTGGTCGATCTGGCGGCGCATGAAAGCTGTGTGAGCCGCGCGTTCCCTTGCAGTGACACCATCGCGCGAGCGGACCATTCGAACGGCCGCTCAGAGCGATCTTCCAGCCCGCCGGCGACCTGGAGCGTGAACGTACTGGATGCGCAGCCGGGCGGAAACGACATGGGGCCATCGGGCCCGCGATGGCGCGCGTCCCGCGTCATATCATTTTGCAAAGATTCCTCTTGACGCGCAATATGCAAAGTCTTATCCTATCTGCAAATGTCCAAGTCCGCCTCCCTCGACGCCCCGGCGTCCCTGCCCGATGCGGCCGCCGGAGACCCTGCGGCGGTCGACGAGGCCGACCGCCTCGCTGAGCGCGTCGCCCGGGCCGAAAGCCGGCTGCGGGTTCTGGAGGAGATCCGCGAGATCGGCATGCGCCTGATGCGCAAGCTGGAAGAGGCGCCGGCCGCCGGGTCCGACGCGCCCCGTCCCGACCCGGCGGTGGCCTTCGCCAAGCTCTCCCGCGCCGTGCGCCTGACCCTCGATCTCGAGATTCGCGCCGAAGAGGATCTGCGCGCCGCGCTGGCGGGCGAGGTTACGGCCCACGAAATGCGCCGCGAAACGCGCGATCGGGTCGCCGGTGAAGCGAAGGAACGCGTCTACAAGGCGGACGAGAGGGCGCGGCACGCCGCCCGGGACCGGGTCGAGGACCAGGTCGACATCGCCATCGTCCGCGAGGCGGAGAACGAGAAAGACTTCTTCGAGCGCTGTGCCGCCATGCACGAGCGCTTCGAAGAGGACGAAGCCTACGACGACGTCAGGGACCAGCCGTTCCGCGAGGTCGTCGAGCGGCTTTGCAAGGATATCGGCCTCACCCCCGACTGGTCGGACTGGACCGACGACGGCTGGCCCGAGCCGCCGGTGCGCGGACCGGAGGCCCGCCCTCCCTGGTCGCCCTTCCACCAGCCCAGCCCCAGGCCGCTCCTCAAGAAGTATCGGCAATACCACCAGCCGATCTACGAACTCGCCGACCCCTAGCCCTAGGCGCGCCGCCCAGGCGGCGACCGGTCTTTGCCATCGTCAATCATCGGATCTCGTCGATCCCTGGCGCACCAGGGATCGACCGCTACCTCGCGTTCGTGGGGGAGCTGTCGCCCGAATGCCGGCTGAACGAGTGCTTCTCAGGCGTCCGCGAACGCCAGCGCTTTGCCGGCGGTGAAGCTGGTCTTGGCGGCCAGGGAGGCCTTGGCCGCTTCGTATTCGGCCGCCAGGCGGGCCACCAGCTCGCCGGCGGAGAGAATCTCCTTCACCGCGCCGATGCCCTGGCCGCAGCCCCAGATGTCCTTCCAGGCCTTGGCGCTCTGGTTGCCGCCGGAGGCGAAGTTCATCTTCGATGGATCGGCCTGCGGCAGGTTGTCGGGATCGAGGCCGGCGCGCTCGATGCTCGGCCGCAGGTAGTTGCCGTGAACGCCGGTGAACAGGTTGGTGTAGACGATGTCCTCGCCGCCGCGTTCGACGATCATGTCCTTGTAGCCCTGCATCGCATTGGCCTCCTTGGTGGCGATGAAGGCCGAGCCGATGTAGGCGAGGTCCGCGCCCATGGCCTGGGCGGCCAGGATGGCGCCGCCGTTGGCGATCGAGCCGGAAAGCGCGATCGGGCCGTCGAACCACTCGCGTAGTTCCTGGATCATGGCGAAGGGTGAGAGACGCCCGGCGTGACCGCCCGCCCCCGCGGCCACCGGGATGAGGCCGTCGGCGCCCTTCTCGATCGCCTTGCGGGCGAAGAAGTTGGAGATCACGTCGTGCAGGACCACCCCGCCCCAGCCGTGGACGGCGTTGTTGACGTCCTCCCGCGCGCCCAGGGAGGTGATGACCACCGGAACCTTGTACTTGGCGCACAGCTCGACGTCCTCCTCGAGCCGGTTGTTGGTCTTGTGGACGATCTGGTTGACCGCGAACGGCGCGGCGGGCGTCTCCGGATGCGCCTTGTCCCAGGCCGCCAGTTCCTCGGTGATCCGCGCCAACCACTCGTCGAGCTGCGATACCGGGCGAGCATTCAGCGACGGAAAAGAGCCCACGACGCCGGCCTTGCACTGGGCGATCACCAGATCGGGGCCGGAGACGATAAACAGCGGCGAGCCGATCACGGGCAGGCGCAGGCGATCACGAAGAACGGGCGGAAGCGCCATGCGGGGGGTCTCTCCAAGTCTTAACGGCGGCCCATCCGTAGCGGCTCAGCCGCCGCTGACAAGGCCAGAAAAGACCCCCGCCGCTATCAGAAGGGGTAATAGCGGATACTCGTGAACACCATGCTCTCGCGGGCGATCGGCGCCGGGTTGCCGGCGAGCGGGCTCGCCATCCCGCCGTTGCCGTAGAAGGCGTGCCGCTCGGTGTAGGAGTATTGGATCCCCCACTGGAACTTGCCGAACCGCAGCGCGACCGGGCGGTCCCAGAAGCCGGCGGTGATCTGGTCGATGTAGTGGGTATTACCGACGCAGACCGTGGAGCCTTCGGTCTCGCAGCCGAGATTGTTGTAGTTAGGATTGCCGTACCCGTTGTAGACGATCGACGTTCCGTTCAATCCTGAGTAGTTCTGAGGATTCTGGCGCTCCTCACCGGCGTAGGCATAGACGTCGAGCGCTTTGCCGTAGTGGAAGACGCCGCCGGCGAGGATCTCGTATTCCTGGACGGGATGAATCTGCCCATCGACGCCGAAGCTGACGTCGGGGAGTTGTCCCGAGCCGTACCGGCCGATCCCACGGCCGGCGAGACCGGAGAACTGCACGTCCAGCATCTTGGGGATGACTCCCAGGATAATGCCGCCCCCGAAGCCGCCGCCGGCGACGTGGCCGTTGTAGGGGGCTCCGGCGTAGTTCAGACGGTCGTAGAAGTCGCGATAGATGCCGAAAGCCTCCAGGTGGAGGGTATGTCCCATCACCGGGTTGTCGTAGGCGACCTTGCCGATCACGTCAGGGACGTCGTTGAGCGACAGGACATTGGCGGCGTTGAACCCGGAGCCGCCGGGGATGGTGACGGTCGGGACGGGCGAAACGGCGGGAAGGAACTTGCCGCTGCTGTAGAAGGTGGTTTGAGGATTCTCGACCGAGACGGCGAACCAGAGCTGCTTGTTGAGGTTGGCGGTCAGGCGAACCTGCGGCTGCCGCGTCCAGTTGAAGCCGGGGACGTACTGCGCGTCGATGGTCAGCGGCACCTGCTCGTTGCGGGGGGTGATTCCCTTGTTGTTCAGCGTCGCCAGCGACCAGTTCTGGCCGGCGAGCAGCGAGAGGCCGCCAAAACTGCGGTCCCAGTCGACCGCCGCGTAGATGTTGCGGATGCGCGGATTGTAGGAATTGCTCTCGTTCGAGTTGGCGTTCTGGGCGGCGCCCTGGAAGTCCATCTCGTAGTAGCCGGTCAGGTGGAGGCCGTATCGGGGCACTTCGCCCTGGGCCAGAATGGCCAGCCGGCTCTGCCGGGCGGTGAAGCGGGTTTCCTTCAGGTGGGAGGTCACCACGTTCCCGAATGGAATGCCGCTGAACGTCGAGCTGATGTCGGCGCCTTCCTGGTGGTTGCGGTAGATGGTTGCGAATTCCAGGAAGCTGCCCGCCAAACTGAGGCTCAGGGCGCTCTTGCCGGTGTCGGGATCGACGCCGAAGTGGACGGCGTCGTCCTTCGGCGCGGCGGCCAGCACTTCATGATGGACCACGCCCGGGATGGTCTGGATCTGGGCGTCGACCTTGGCCTGGGCGGCCTGGGCCTGGACCTGGGCGTCGGCGAGCTGCTGCTTCACCTGGGCCAGCTGAGCCTCGGACTGCGCCTGATTCGCCGCCTGGGAATCGCGCCAGGCCTTGAGGGCGTCGACCTGGGCGCGCAGTTCGCTGACCTCACTGCGGAGCGCCGCGGTCTCATTGACCTTTTCGACGTGCTCCGCGTGTTTGGCGACGTGGTGGCGCTTGACGGTTTTCGCCTCGGCGGCCGAGCCCACCCCGATCAAGAGTACGGACGCGACGGCGGCGCCGCCGAGCAGCGACGTTTTGAACTTCATTGTCTGGTATCCCCTGCCATGGCGCCCCGTTGCGCTAGCTGTCCGGCGCTAACAGAGTTTTGTGACAGTTTCGTTGGGCCCGGGCCTATCCGGGTGCGCGGGATCGGCGGGGTGTCACAAAACCTATACGCTGCCGAGGTAGACGGCCATTATAAGCCGGCCGCTACGAGCCGCTACCGCGCCAATCGGAGAAAAACATGAAAATCCTGAGAGCCGCCCTGACACCTGTCAGTTGGGTGGCCGCCCTGGCCTTGGCCGCGCCCGCGACGGCCGCGAGCATTTCCGGCGCCGGCGCCACCTTCCCGGCGCCGGTCTACGCCAAGTGGGCCGAGACCTATAGGGCCCAGACCCACAACGACCTCAACTACCAGGCCATCGGATCGGGCGGCGGCATCAAGCAGATCAACGCCGGCACGGTCGATTTCGGCGCCTCCGACAAGCCCCTGAAGCCGGACGTTCAGGCTGCGGACGGCCTGCAGCAGTTCCCCACCGTGATCGGCGGCGTGGTGCCGGTGATGAACCTGCCGGGCTTCAAGCCCGGCCAGATCCGGCTGACGGGCAAGGTGCTCGCCGACATCTATCTGGGCCTGATCAAGAAGTGGAACGATCCGGTCATCGCCTCGTGGAACAAGGGCGTCGCGCTGCCGAACATCCCGATCACCGTGGTCCACCGTTCGGACGGCTCCGGCACCAGCTTCCTGTTCACCACCTACCTGTCGATGGAAGACCCCAAGTGGGCGGCCGGTCCGGGCGGGAACGACGCGGTGAACTGGCCGGTCGGGCTGGGCGGCAAGGGCAACGACGGGGTGGCCGCCTTCGTCAAGCAGACGGTGGGCTCCATCGGCTATGTCGAATACGCCTACGCCAAGCAGAACCAGATGACCTATGCGTTGATGCAGAACAAGGCCGGCAAGTGGGTGGCTCCGAACGCGGCGAACTTCGCGGCCGCGGCGGCCTACGCCAAGTGGCCGGCGGCGCCGGGCTTCTACCTGCTTCTGCTCGATCAGCCGGGCGCGGCGTCATGGCCCATCACCGGTGCGACCTTCATCCTGATGCACAAGAAGCAGACCAACCCCCAGGCCGGCCACGATGTCCTGGCCTTTTTCGACTGGGCCTACAAGAACGGCGACGCGCAGGCCGCCGCCCTGGATTACGTCACCCTGCCGGCGCCGGTTAAGGCCCTGGTCCGCAAATCGTGGAACACCATCGTCGGGCCCAACGGCAAGCCGGTTTACCCCTGACGAACGAGGTTCGATCCGGTAGACCTCACGTCGCTTCGCGGGCGGCGGGGACCTCCCGCCGACTCCGCGCAAGCCCATGAGACCTGCTCGAGAGGGGCCATGTCGATCGTCTTGAACGCCCCTCCCCGCCGCGGCACGCCCCGCGGCGCCACCTTCGAGCCGGTCTTCGAGGGGCTCTGTTTCGGCGCCGCCACGGCCCTGCTGGTGGCGCTCGGCGGCGTGCTCGTCTCGCTCGCCATCGGCGGCTGGCCGGCGCTTTCCAGGTTCGGCCTGAATTTCATCACCGGGGTGACCTGGGATCCGAACCCGGACCACGAGGTCTACGGCGCCGCGGGACCGATCGTCGGCACCCTGATCACCTCGGCCGCGGCCCTGGCGATGGCCCTGCCGGTGGCCGGCGGCGTGGCCTTCTTCCTGGTCGAGCTCTGCCCGACGTTCCTGCGCCGGCCGATCGGCACGGCGGTGGAGCTTCTCGCCGGCATCCCCAGCATCGTCTACGGCATGTGGGGCCTCTTCGTCTTCGCGCCGTTCTTCGCCGCCCACGTGGAGACGCCCCTGATGAGCGCCGCCCCGCCGGGCAGCTTCTGGGAGACGCTGTTCTCCGGCATTCCCAACGGCTCGGGCATGCTGGCCGCGTCGATCATACTGGCGATCATGATCCTGCCGTTCATGGCCGCCACCTTAAGGGAACTGCTCAACACCGTCCCGCCGCAGGTGCGCGAGAGCGCCTATGGCCTTGGGGCCACCACCGCCGAGGTAGTCCTGAGCGTGACCCTCCCCTACATCCGCCGGGGGGCGATCGGCGCGGTGATGCTGGGCCTCGGGCGCGCGCTCGGCGAGACCATGGCGGTGACCTTCATCATCGGCAATTCGCATGCCTTCCCCAAAGGGCTCTTCGATTCGGGATCGACCATCGCCTCGACCATCGCCAACGAGTTCAACGAGGCCAGCGGCCTGCAGTCCGCCGCCCTCATCGCCCTGGGCCTGGTCCTGTTCGTGATCACCTTCACGGTGCTGGCGCTCGCCCGCCTGCTCTTGCGCACCCAGGTGAGGGCCTAGAGACCATGGCCGTCTCTCCCAGCCGAATCGCCAGCCGCCGCGCCGGCAACGTCCTTTTCGTCGCCTTCTGCGTCCTGGTGACGTTCATCGCCCTGGCCGCCCTGGCGCTGATTCTCTATTCCCTGGTCAGCCAGGGCGTGGGCGGCCTGAACCTGAACATCTTCACCAAGTCGACGCCGGCGGCAGGGACGCCCGGAGGGCTGATCAACGCCATCGTCGGCTCGATCCTGATGTCGGTGGCGGCCATGATCATCGCCCTGACCATCGGCATCCTGGCCGGCACCTGGCTGGCCGAGTACGCCGGCGAGAGCCGGTTCGGCTCGGTGGTGCGCTTCCTCAACGACGTCCTGCTCTCAGCCCCGTCGATCCTGATCGGCCTGTTCGTCTATGAAATCCTGGTGGCGCCCTTCAAGACGTTTTCGGGATTCGCCGGGAGCGTGGCTCTCGCCCTGCTGGCCGCGCCGGTGATCACCCGCACCACCGAGGACGTGTTGAAGCTGCAGCCCACCGCCCTGCGCGAATCGGGCGTGGCCCTGGGAGCGCCGGTCTGGCACGTGATCCGCACCATCCTCTGGCGGGGTTCGACGAGCGGCATCCTGACCGGGGCCCTGCTGGCCTTCGCGCGCATCAGCGGCGAGACCGCCCCCCTTCTCTTCACCGCCCTCAACAACCAGTTCTTCAGCTGGAACATGGCCCGCCCCATGGCGAGCCTGCCGGTGGTGATCTTCCAGGACGCCCTGACCCCCTACCCCGACCTCAACCGCCTGGCCTGGGCCGGCGCCCTGCTGATAGCCGCCTCCGTCCTGGCCGTGACCATCATCGCCCGCGCCTTCTCGCAGGAGCCCCGACGCTGATGACCCTGGCTGCACCCGTGCTTCCGGCGGTCTCCATCGCCGACGTCGACAAATCGAGAGTGAAGATCGACGTCCAGCACCTGGATTTTTACTACGGCAAGAGCCACGCCCTGAAGGACATCTCGATCCCCTTCGAGGCCAACGCCGTCACCGCCCTGATCGGACCGTCGGGCTGCGGGAAATCCACCCTGCTGCGCACCCTGAACCGCATGTACGCCCTCTATCCGGGGCAGAAGGCGACGGGGCATGTCATCTTCGATGGCGAGGACATCCTGCGGCCCGGTGTCAACCTCTCCATGCTGCGGGCCAAGATCGGCATGGTGTTCCAGAAGCCGACGCCGTTTCCGATGTCGATCTTCGACAATGTCGCCTTCGGCGTGCGTCTGTACGAGACTCTGGGCCGGACCCAGCTCGCCGAGCGGGTGGAGGAGTCGCTGCGCCGCGCCGCCCTGTGGGACGAAGTGAAGGACAAGCTGCCGACCTCGGGCCTGGGGCTCTCGGGCGGCCAGCAGCAGCGCCTGTGCGTGGCGCGCTGCATCGCCGTGCGGCCGGAGGTCCTGCTCCTGGACGAGCCGACCTCGGCCCTCGATCCGATCTCCAGCGCCAAGCTCGAGGAGACGGTGACCCAGCTGAAGAACGACTACACGATCGTCATCGTCACCCACAATCTCGGCCAGGCCGCCCGGCTGTCGAAGTACACGGGCTTCATGTATCTTGGCGAGCTGGTCGAGTTCGGCGAAACCGCCGAGATGTTCACCAAACCGGTGACCACCCGCGCTTCCGACTACATCACCGGCCGGTTCGGCTAGGAAACGTGAAATGCCGTCTAGTGAATAGTGCCGTTAACAATTGAGTGTCACAATCCCAGCCTAGGTTCGATTGTCGAACCGGCTGAAGTGATTCGAATGCGTGAAAGTCATGGAACATACCGTTCGAGCGTATGACGAAGAATTGGACGCCATCACCGCGGAACTGGCCAGGATGGGCGGCCTCGCGGAGGCGGAAGTCGCCGATTCGATCCAGGCGATAGCCACCCGCGACATGGCCCTGGCCTCCTCGGTGATCCTCCGCGACGCCCGGCTCGACGGGCTGGAGATGGACATCGAGCGCAAGGCGGTGCGCCTGATCGCTCTTCGCCAGCCGGTGGCCGACGACCTGCGCCGGACGGTGGCGGCGATGAAGATCAGCTCCAACCTCGAGCGCATCGGCGACCTGGCCAAGAACATCGCCAAGCGGGCCATGGTGATCGCCGAGTCGGAGCCGGTGACTCCGCTCACCAGCTCCATCGAGCGCATGGGCGAGCTGGTCACAACGAGGCTCAAGGACGTCCTCGACGCCCTGACCTCGCGGGAGGTGGAACAGGCCATCGCCGTCTGGCGCCAGGACCACGAGGTCGACGAGCATTACGACGCGATCTTCCGCGAACTGCTGACCTACATGATGGGCGATCCCCGGATGATCACCGCCTGCGCCCACCTGCTGTTCGTGGCCAAGAACCTCGAGCGGATCGGCGACCACGCCACCAACATCGCCGAGATCCTGCATTACGAGATCACCGGCGTCGAGCTCACCGAAGAACGTCCGAAGTCGGACGCCCTGCAGCCCCAGACCTTCTGAGCCCCCGGAACCCGCTGACCCCATGGCCACCGAAGCCCCCGCCCCGCTCCGGCCCTACATCCTGGTGGTCGAGGACGAGGATTCGCTGGCCACCCTCCTGCAGTACAACCTCGACAAGGAGGGCTATCAGGTCGGCCAATGCGCCGACGGCGAGGAGGCTCTGATTCGGATCGACGAGAAGCAGCCCGACCTCGTCATCCTCGACTGGATGCTGCCGACGGTTTCGGGCATCGAGGTCTGCCGGCGTCTGCGCCAGCGCACCGACACCCGCAACCTGCCGATCATCATGCTCACCGCCCGCGGCGAAGAGAGCGACCGCATCCGTGGCCTCGACACCGGGGCCGACGACTATGTGGTCAAGCCGTTCTCGATGACCGAACTTTGCGCCCGGGTGCGCGCGGTGCTGCGCCGGATCCGCCCCGGTCTCGCCGAGGACCGGGTCCGCCACGGCGACCTGATGATCGACCGGGTGGCGCACCGGGTGAAGCGCGGCGCCCAGGAGGTCCACCTGGGACCCACCGAGTTCCGCCTGCTCGACTATTTCATGCAGCACCCGGGACGGGTGTTCTCCCGTGAGCAGCTGCTCGACGCGGTGTGGGGTTCCGACGTCTATGTCGAGACCCGCACGGTCGACGTCCACATCGGGCGCCTGCGCCGGGCCCTGAACACCGAAGACAACAACGATCCCATCCGCACCGTCCGCTCCGCCGGCTACGCCCTCGACGTCTGACGCGCATCCGGGCGCTTGACCTGACGCGACGGCTGGAGTGCAAGACGCGCGTCCCACAAGGATCGAGCGCGTGACGACATCGACCATTCCCCTCGCGGACGGCTTTCCGGCCGCCACCCGCGCCGACTGGCTTGCCCTGGTGGCCAAGACCCTCAAGGGCGCCGGGGTCGAGACCCTCGTCGGCCGGACCGCCGATGGCCTCGAGCTCGACGCGCTCTATACCGACGAGGATGGCGCGGCCGCCCTCCCCTTCGCGCCCGCTCCGCGCGGCGGCGAACGGGGGTGGGACGTGCGCGCCCGGGTGGCGGCGTCGGAGCCCGCCCTGGCCAACCGCGAGGCGCTGGACGCCCTGGCCGGCGGCGCAGGCTCGATCCTCATCAAGCTCGACAGCGGCGCTGGCGGCGTCGCCGTGACTTCGGCCGGGGACCTTGACCGGGTGCTGGCGGGGGTGGAAGCGGAGCTCGCCCCCATCGCCCTGGACGCGGGCTTCCTCGGGACCGGGGCGGCCGACTGGTTGCACGACGTCGCCAAGGCTTCCCCCCGCGCGCGCCTTGCCTTCCACCTCGATCCCCTCTCCGCCTTCGCGGCGACGGGCGCGAGCCCGGGACCCATCGCGGCCCACGTTTCCGCCGCCGCCGCCCTGGCCGCGACGCTGGCCGAGACCTATCCGACGGCCAGCCTGTTCCTGGCCAGCGGCGGGGTGGTGCACGAGGCGGGCGGCTCGCCGGCCTGGGAGCTGGCTTTCGCCGCGGCGGCGGCGGTCGCCTACGCCAGGGCCCTGGTCGGGGCCGGCCTCTCGATGGCCGACGCCTTCGGCCGCCTGACCCTCGGCCTGCACGTCGACGCCGAACCCCTGGCCGCCATGGCCAAGCTGCGCGCGGCGCGGGTGGTGTGGACGCGGATCGTGCGGGCCTGCGGGACCGACGTCCCGGCCCGCATCGAGGCCCGATCATCGGGGCGGATGCTGACCCGCGCCGACCGCTGGACCAACCTTATCCGCCTCACCAGCGCCGGGTTCGGCGCGGCGGTGGGCGGGGCGGACGCCGTCGTCCTGGGCGCGTTCACCGACGCGCTCAATGAAGGATCGGGGGCGCCCGCGGACGCCTTCGCCCTGCGCTTGGCGCGCAACACCCAGCTGATGCTGATGGAAGAGGCGCAGCTCGGCCGCGTGGCCGATCCGGCCGGCGGATCGTGGGCGCTGGAGGCCCAGACCGACGACCTGGCGCGCGCCGCCTGGGAAGCCTTCGTCGCCATCGAGGTGGCCGGCGGACTGGCGGCCGCCCTGAAAGGCGAGATCGTCGCCGACGCCGTCGCCCGCTCCCGCGAGGCGCTGAAGGGGGCCATCGACGATCGCGCGATGCGGATCATCGGCGTGACCGACTTCCTTCCCGCCGAGGAGACCCCCCAAGCGGCCGCGGCGGCGGCGCCGTCGTCGGCCCCGCCCGCCGCGCGTCAGCCCGGGCCGGACGACGCCTGTCCGCCGCTGACCCCGATCCGCCTGGAGGAGATGGCGACATGAGCGGCTTTCCCGACTTCACCCGCCTGGCCCTTGAGGACCCGGCCGCCCCGACGACTCGCGAGGCGCCCCAGTCCGGCGAAGGGTTCGCAACTCCGGAGGGGATCGTCCTCGAGCCCGCGTACGGCCCCGAGGACACCGCCGGCCTGGACTTCCCCCGCGGCT
Source organism: Caulobacteraceae bacterium (assembly GCA_028290905.1). Taxonomy (GTDB): domain Bacteria; phylum Pseudomonadota; class Alphaproteobacteria; order Caulobacterales; family Caulobacteraceae; genus Acaudatibacter. Next base: position 34,089 of record JAQGIW010000058.1, read on the forward strand.
ATCCTGGGATCGCGCCGTTCCTGCGCGGCCCCTACCCGACCATGTACCTGACCAACCCGTGGACGATCCGGCAGTACGCCGGCTTCTCCACCGCCGAGGACTCCAACGCCTTCTATCGCCGCAACCTGGCGGCCGGGCAGATGGGCCTGTCGGTGGCCTTCGACCTGGCCACCCACCGCGGCTACGACAGCGACCACCCCCGGGTGAAGGGCGATGTCGGCATGGCCGGGGTGGCCATCGATTCCATCCTCGACATGAGGACCCTGTTCTCCGGCATCCCGCTCGACAAGATGAGCGTGTCGATGACCATGAACGGCGCGGTGCTGCCGATCCTGGCCCTCTATATCGTCGCCGCCGAGGAGCAGGGCGTACCGCACGCCGCCCTGTCCGGCACGATCCAGAACGACATCCTCAAGGAATTCATGGTGCGGAACACCTACATCTATCCGCCCGAACCCTCGATAAGGATCATCTCCGACATCTTCGCCTATACGGCCAGGGAGATGCCGAAGTTCAACAGCATCTCGATCAGCGGCTACCACATGCAGGAGGCCGGCGCCTCGCTGGACCTCGAGCTGGCCTACACCCTGGCGGACGGCGTCGACTATGTGCGCGCCGGGGTCGCGGCTGGGATGAGCGTCGACGCCTTCGCCCCGCGCCTGAGCTTCTTCTGGTGCGCCGGCATGAACTACTTCATGGAAGTAGCCAAGCAGCGGGCGGCGCGGCTGTTGTGGGCGAAGCTGCTGAAGGAACACTTCGACCCGAAGGACTCCCGCTCCCTCTCCCTGCGCGCCCATACCCAGACCAGCGGCTGGAGCCTGGCGGCGCAGGACGTGTTCAACAACGTCGCGCGCACGACCATCGAGGCGATGGCGGCGGTGGGCGGCCAGACCCAGAGCCTGCACACCAATTCGCTGGACGAGGCCCTGGCCCTGCCCACCGACTTCTCGGCGCGCATCGCTCGCAACACCCAGCTGTTCCTTCAGATCGAGAGCGGCCTGACGAAAGTGATCGACCCGTGGGGCGGCAGCTGGTTCGTCGAGCGGCTGACCCACGACCTCGCCGCCCGGGCGCTCGGCCACATCGCCGAGGTCGAAGCGGCGGGCGGCATGGCCAAGGCGATCAGCCAGGGCCTCCCCAAGCGTCGCATCGAGGAGGCGGCCGCGCGCACCCAGGGGAGCATCGACAGCGGCGCCCAGACCCTGGTGGGGGTGAACCGGTACCTGAACGAGGACGGCGACGACATCCCGATCCTCACGGTCGACAACTCGGCGGTGCTGGCCAGCCAGATCGCCAAGTTGGAGCGGCTGCGCGCCGAGCGCGACCCGGCGGCGGTGGAGGCGGCGCTGAACGCTCTGGAGGCCGGCGCGCGGGGCAAGGCCAATCTCGTCGAGCTGGCGGTGGAGGCGGCGCGGGCCAAGGCCACTGTGGGCGAGATCAGCCTGGCCCTGGAGAAGGCCTTCGGCCGCCACCAGGCCAAGCCCGAGGTGGTGCGCGGGGTCTATGGCGCGGCGGTGGGCTCGGGTCCGAAGGTGACCCGCGCCCGGCAGATGATCGCCGCCTTCGCCGAAGCCGACGGCCGGCCGCCGACCATCCTGGTCGCCAAGATGGGCCAGGACGGCCACGACCGCGGCCAGAAGGTGATCGCCACCGGCTTCGACGACCTTGGCTTTGCGGTGGACGTCGGCCCCCTGTTCGCCACGCCCGCCGAGACGGCGAAGGAGGCGGTGGCCAAGAACGTGCATGTGATCGGGGCCAGCTCCCTGGCGGCCGGCCACCTGACCCTGATCCCCGAGCTCAAGGCCGAGCTGGAGAAGCTGGGGCGGGACGACATCGTGATCGTGGTCGGCGGGGTGATCCCCAAGGGCGACTTCGAGGCCCTAAAGGCCGCTGGGGCACGGCTGATTTTCCCGCCCGGGACAGTGGTCGCCGACGCGGCCGTCGCCATCCTCGACGCCCTGAACGCCGACCTCGGCTACGCCCAGACCAACGCCGCGGCTTAGAAAGTAAGCAAGGGAAGTAGGTTCACCACAGAGGACACAGAGGACACGGAGAAGAAAGATACGTTGCTTCGCGCCGGAGGCGCTATAAGTCGGTAGTTGGTGTTGGACTGCGGCTTCGCCGCAACAATATGATCTCCGTGTCCTCTGTGTCCTCTGTGGTTAAATCTCTTTCTGCTTCATCGTTCGCCCGAGACGCGGACGGCGCCGGTGGGGGCGTCTTCTATGTCGACGTCGAAAGTCTCCAGGAAGCGGGAGACCAGCATGTAGAAGCCGATGGTGACGGTCAGCTCCTGCAGGGCCTTGGGGCCCAGCGCCTCGCGCAGCGGGTTGAAGGTGGCGTCGCCGGCGCGGACGTTCGCCACCACGTCGTCGGTGAAGGCCATCACCTGGCGCTGGAGGTCGGTGAAGGCGGCGGCCCGCGGGCCCTCGTGGATCGCCGCGATCAACTCGTCCGACATCCCCAGGCGGCGGGAGATCGCCTCGTGCTGGTGGACCTCGTAGCTGGCCTTGGAGAGGACGCCGACGCGGACGATGGCGATCTCGCGCAGGATCGGGTCGAGGGCGGTGCGGTTGAGCAGATAGCCGCCGAAGCGGCTGAAGCCCTCGAGCAGATCGCCGGAGTGGCCGAGCATGCGGAAGATGTTGAGGTTCGGCAGCGCGGCGTAGGCGTTCACCGCCTTCCCCGTCGCCTGCGCGGGGTCGAAATAGGGGATCCGGGCCATGGGTTTCTCTCCGCGTCTGGTTTTGCGGAGAGCCTTAGCGTCTCTTCCCCCACCGGGGGAAGTCCCGGCGAAGCCGGGGAAGGGGGCGACGCTCGGCGAGGCCCTGGCTGCGGCGGCCCCCTCCACCCCTTCGGGGTCCCCTCACCCGGGGAGGAGAGCGTGGGGGCCCTAGAGCAAACTCGGATCTAGTGGAATCACCTGATCCGAGATGATTTGCTCTAGAATCAAACATTTGGAGCGCTTCCTGGTCGCCGAACCAGTACCCACTTCGGCGGGAAGCGCCCTAGGCTTGGGTGGCGAAGCGCTTCGCCTGGGCGCGCCACTTGTCGCGGGCGCTGCGGCCCTTGAGGCTCATCTCGGCGTCGAAGGCGGCCATCTGTTCGTTGGTCCAGGCGGCGAGCTGGGCGAAGCGGGTGACGCCGCGCTCGGCGAGGGCGGCGGCGGTGCGCGGGCCGATCCCGACCAAGAGGGTGAGGTCGTCGGCGACCTCCTCGGCCCCGGCCTTGGCGTCGGCCAGCGCCTCGGCGACGGCTTCGGAAACGGCGGCGGTTTGGGCCTGGACGGCTTCGAGGGCGGCCTCGACCGGCGCGGCGACCGCCTCGATGACGGCGGGGGCAACCTCGAGGGCGACCTCGAGGACCACGGGCGTGGTCTCCGGCGTCTTCCCGACCGCCGTCTCCGCCGCCTTCGGGGCCTTCTTCGCCGGTGTCTTCCCGACGGCGGCCGTGGCGGCCGCGCCGAACATCGCCTCGGCGTTGAACGGGTTGACCAGGCGGGTCATCAGCCACCAGGCGGCGCCGGCGCTGGCGGCGGCGCCGAAGGCCAGCCACAGGGGATTGGCCAAGCCGATCGGCATGCTGAGGCTCTTCATGGTGCGTTCGCGAAGGGCGGTGGGATCGGCGATATCGCTCATCCAAGACATTCAGTTTGCTCCTGAGGCCGACGAATGTTGCAGCGCAGCATAACCGCTTTTGGCGGGATCGAACAGACCCAAATTCAAGGGGGTGGCCCCCCTCCCCGGCTTCGCCGGTACTCCCCCCAGAAGGGGGAGAGACGCGCTCCTCCTCCCCCACGGGAGGAGCGGGACCCCGAAGGGGTGGAGGGGGCGCGGCTCGCGAGATCTCGCCCGGTCAGCCCCCCTCCCCGCCCCCGCGTCCGCGGGGGTCGCCGGTATTCCCCCCAGAGCGGGGAGAGATCCTGGTCACGCGGCCCGCGGCCCCGGCTTCGCCGAGGTTGCGGGCGATCCAGTCCACCACCGTGCGGGCGTGATCGTCGAGGGCGGGCGGGGGGTTGACGACGACCATCGCGCAGCCGTTGAGGCGCATGGGGTCGGTGAGCGGGCGCAGGCGGACTTCGGCGGCGAGGAGCGAGGCGCCGTGAGCGGCGTCCTCCAGGTTCCCGAGGAAGGCGTCGAAGGTCGCCAGGTCCTTGATCGGGGTCCAGATGGCGACGGCCGCGCCGCGGTTGATGCGCAGCAGGCGCGCGGTGAGGCGCACGGCCTCGGCGTAGTCGTCGCCACGTTCGAACGGCGGGTCGATCAGGACCAGCAGGGCGGCGGGCGCCGCGAGCGCGGCCTTGGCCGCCTGCGTCCAGCCGTCGCCTCGATGCACGAGGGCTCCGAGCTCGCGGGGCAGAACCCGCTTCAGCGCCAGGGCGTCGTCGTCCCGCAGTTCGCAGAAGATCGAGCGGTCCCGCGGGCGCAGGGCGCCAGCCACGAGCACCGGCGAGCCCGGGTAGTAGCGCCCCTCCCCCGGCGCATTGACGCGGCGCACCGCGGCCTTGAGGTCGTCGAAGGCGGCGGGCGCGTCGAGAGCGGCCATCAGCCGGGCGATACCCGCCTGCCCTTCCCCGGTGCGGCGCGACGCCTCGGCGGCGAGGTCATAGAGGCCGGCGCCGGCGTGGGTGTCGATCACCGTCAGGGCGGCGGGCGTGGCGGTCAGCTCGCGCAGCAGGCGGGTGAGGATGGCGTGCTTGGCGAGGTCGGCGAAATTGCCGGCGTGGAAGGCGTGGCGATAGTTCATCGGCTTCCGTACAAGTGTTCCCGAACGATGGTCAGGGAGAGAAGCATCATGAGGGCGGTAATTCGGCGCGGCGGAGCACTGGTGGTGGACGAGATGGCGACGCCGGTCGCCGCAGCCGGCCAGGTGCTGTGCAAGACCCTGGTGTGCGGCATCTGCGGCTCCGACCTGCACGCCCTGGACCACTACGACCACATGATCGACCTGACCCAGAGGATCGGCGGCTTCAGCCATATGAAGAAGGGCGCCGACACGGTGTTCGGCCACGAGTTCTGCTGCGAGGTGCTGGAGGCGGGGCCGGACACGGCCGGGCGATTCAAGGCCGGGGCGCGGGTCGTCTCGATGCCGGGGCTGATGGGCCCCGACGGCATGGAGACGATCGGCTATTCCAGCCGAATCCCCGGCGGGTTCGCGCAGGAGCTCCTGCTCTCCGAGATGCTGATGCTGGAGGTTCCCAACGGCCTCAGCGCCGAGCACGCCGCCCTGACCGAGCCGCTGGCGGTGGGCGAGCACGCGGTGGCCAAGGCCGAGGCGACGCCCGATCACGCCCTGATGGTGGTGGGATGCGGGCCGGTGGGGCTGGCGGTGATCGCGTCGCTGAAGGCGCGGGGCCTGGGGCCGATCGTGGCCGCAGACTATTCGGCCGAGCGGCGGGCTGCAGCGCAGCGGATGGGGGCGGAGATCATCGTCGATCCGGCCCAGGTGTCGCCGCACGACTCCTGGGCGTCACTCGGCGTCCCCGCCTCCCGCGCCGACGGGGTCATCGCCGCGGCGCAGGGCAAGGACGTGCGCCGGCCGCTGATCTTCGAATGCGTCGGGGCGCCGGGCGTCGTCCAGTCGCTGGCGATGGCCGCACCGCCGGGGGCGCGGATCGTAGTCGCCGGGGTGTGCATGGAGACCGATGCGATCGAGCCGCTGGTGCTGATCAGCAAGGAGATCGAGCTGCGCTATGTCCTGGGCTATACGCCGGAGGAGTTCGGGGCGTCGCTGAGGAACCTCGCCGAGGGGGTGACGGCCTACGCCGGGGCGATCACCGGCGTGGTGGGCCTGGACGAGACGCCCGACGCGTTCAAGCGCCTGCAGACCGACAAGAGCCAGATCAAGATCATGGTGGCGCCGGGGAAGTGGCCCCCACCACCCCCTCGGGGGCCCCCTCCCCCTGTGGGGGAGGAGAGGCGCCCTGCTGAACTCTCTCCCCCCTCTGGGGGGAGTAAGGCCGAAGGCCGGGAGGGGGGCTACGGTTTGCGCAACCTCGTCAGCCCCTCCTGGGCCGTCGACGCCACCAGCCTGCCGTCGATGTTGTAGATCTCGCCGAGGTTGAAGCCGCGCGCGCCCGAGGCGGAGGGGCTCTTCTGGGCGTAGAGGTGCCAGGCGTTGAAGTCGGACGGACGGTGGAACCAGATGGCGTGGTCGAGGCTGGCCGACTGGAAGCCGGGGGTGCGCCAGTTGACGCCGTGCGGGCGCATCGAGGTGGAGAGCAGCGACATGTCCGACGCGTAGGCCAGCGCGGCCTGCTGGATGGCGATGTCGTCCTCCGGCAGGGGCGCGGCGGCGCGCATCCAGACGTTCTGCACTGGCGGGCCGGGGGTGGGTTTCTCGGTATGGCGCCCTTCGACCCAGCGCATCTCGATGTCGCGGCGCCAGTCGCCATTGCCGTTCTCGTCGGTGAGGGCCTCGGGGCGCAGGACGTTGGGCATCGGATCCTGGTGCTCCATGCCGCTCTCCGGCTCCTGGAACGAGGCGGCGAGGTTGAAAATCTGCGCCCCGTGCTGGATGGCGATGACGCGGCGGGTGGTGAAGCTCTTGCCGTCGCGGGCGCGGTCGACCTCGTAGACGATGGGGACCGAGGGATCGCCCGGGCGGATGAAGTAGCAATGCAGGGAGTGGCAGACCCGCCCCTCCACCGTGCGATAGGCGGCCAGCAGCGACTGGCCGATCACCAGGCCACCGTAGATGCGCGGGCCCTGGTCGGCGGTGGCGACACCGCGAAACAGGTTCACCTCGATGCGCTCGAGCGCCAGGGTCTCGATCAGGTTCTCGGTTTCCGCCATGCCGCCCTCCAAAGCGCGCGTGGGGCTTAGCGGGGGCGGCGAGGTGGGGCAAGGCGCCGCTCCGGCGGCCCCGGGCAGGTTTGGGCGGGCGCCGGGCAGGCTCCTGGCAGGTCACAGGCAGGTGAATGCGCGATCGCGGCTGGGATCAGGCTGGCGCCGGGCAGGTTCCCGGCGGCGGCTGGCAGGTTCGAGGCAGGTTCCCGGCAGGCGCCAGGCACTGCATCAAGCCGGGACCGGCGCCGTCGCCGTGGCTTGGCCTCAAATTCATTAACGATATCAGCCTCGTCGAAGCCACGCGCGCGCGCCACCCGGCTGCCTAGGCGAGCACTCTTGGCCCGCACGTGGGCGACGCCTAGCAGCCCGGATTTTCCAGGGTGGGCATGATGCTGCAAGCTCCAGCGCGAGCCAATGACGTCGAGAAACATTGCATTATCTAGTTGACCCGAGTCCTGTCCCGACCACCCGCTGCGCTGCACCTTGATTTTCACCGTAAATGGACCGTTGATACGGTGCGGTCGCGCCCGGTGGCGCCGCACCCGCGAAGGGAACTGGGAAATCGGCGCCGGCTTTCCGCGGCCCCGAATGTTCAGACGATGAGAAAGATCAGGGAGATTGTTGCATATTGCATGGTCTCCCGTCAAGTCGTTCGGCGGTGTTTGTGCCAGCGCCGATGACATAAAGGGCGACCGGGAAGCGCGCGCGATTTCGATCAGCCTGTTGCCTCGAAGAACGGACGACGAAACGGTGCTCCTGTCGGCGCATCGACGGTCGCGCCTCGCCGGAACATGGCTGGCGAAGCGTCCATTGTTTTCATAGGACGCGTTGCTCCGCCCGGTCCCTGAGCGCCTCGTACAGCTGGCCTGGGCCGAGCAGGACTTCCTTCAGCCCTTCGCGAACGGACTGAGAGCCGAGGGCCTGGCGGCTCATCGTTTCGTGAGCGGCCAGAGCATCCATGACAGCGTTCATGATCTCAGTGCTGAGGGTCGGGGAGTTGGCGAACTGGGCCTTGGTGTTGTTGCTTGCCTGCAGGACAAGCTCCCTGGATTCCAGGAGTTTCCCCTTGATGACGTTGTTCACGTAGACGAGTTGGTCGTCGTCCGTCAGGTCGCCCTCGAACAACTCGTTCACCCGCGCGATGATCTCGGCGAGCAGGGCGTTCTCTTTCTCCTGGACGCTCCCGGACCCCAACTCCGCGACGCCGCTGAGCTTGGGCGCGTCGTTGGAGGCGATCACCCGGATGCCCAGCTGGCCGCTCTTACCCAGCATGCCGTTCCTCTCGGCGACGGTCACCTCGCCCCGGCCGCTATAGCCGGTCGGCAGGATCGTGCCGTCGGCCAGCGTGATCTCCTCGTCGGAGATGATCTCGAAGGTGTCACCCACTGCTGCCGTGGCGGACGAGAGGCGCTCGCCCAGGCGGAGTTGAACCTCCGTTCCCTCGGGCATCTTGACGCTCGCAGGGGCCGAGGGAGCCGGGAGTGGCGCGGCTGGAGGAACAGGGGTGGGAATCGTCAGGATCAGGGACCTCGGCGCGGCCGAAGGACCGGCAGCGTGAGCCGCCGACACAACGGCCCATAGCGCAAGGGCAGCGGCCGCCACGGCTGGACCGTGGCGCATCGAGTGTCGGATCAGCATTGTTCCCCCCAGGGTCCGGTGATCCGGACGGCTCGGCCTAGACCCGCGAGGTCCGACTAGCCAGCATGGTCGAGGGGCCCAGGCGCATCTGCCGCAGCTCCGCGGTCTCCTCCCGCTCGCTACTTCACGGCCACCGCCGGCGCGGAACGCGGCGATGGCTGCGTAATGTCCGCTTCGCCATAGTGCGCGCCGATCCGGCCGTTGCGAATGAAGTCGGCCATCATCTGGAAGTAGCCCGGCGCGTAGCGGGTCGAGACCCGTTTGCCGTTCGCGTTCAGCTCATATTCGGTCATACCGTGTTCGGCGCCGGGGTACAGGGCGAGGGTGTAGTCTTTGCCGTCCGCAATCAGCGATCTGATACGCCTGGCGGTTTCGGCGCTCGGCGCCTCGAGGTCGTCGCTGCCCGAAATCCACAGTTGCGGCGTGGTCGAACGTCTGAGCGCCGGCATCGGCTCGTACCGGAACGGCGTGCGGAAATCGAACTGCTTCACCGCAGCGTCGATCTGCGCCTTGTCGAGCGGCAGAACCATGAACACGAAGTCGCCGTGCACATCCTTGTACCAGGGCTCGTTCCTGTATTTCTGTCGCAGCGCGTCGAACTCGGCATAGCCCTCCTTGCCGCCGGTCTCGATGACCCGTTCGCCCGCTCGAGCCAGCTCCAGCGCCTTCTGCGTATCGGCTTCGTGGTGATGAAAATGCATGTCGAGCGCCACGCCTTGCTGGTCTTCCTCCAGCACGGTGACGGCCAGGCCGAAGCTGACGATGGTGAAATCCACTCTGGCCTTGTTCGCCGCCAGCGGCGCCACCCATCCCCCTTCGCTGCCACCCTGATAGCCGATACGGCCCGCGCGCGCGCCGCCAAGCCTGCGCGCCTCGTTCATGGCGAGCACCGCATCATCGGCGAGCGTCTCGAAGTCCTGGGTGTAGACCCCTCCAGACGCCCCGGTCCCGCGTTTGTCATAGACGAACGCGCCGATGCCCTGCGCCGGGAACATCCGTTGCAGCGAATAGAAGTCTCGGGCGGAGTCGTGCTCCGAGCCGTGCACCAATACCACCACGGGGACCTTGTCCTCGCCCCTGGGCATGACGAGGCGGCCGACCAGCTTCACGCCGTTGCTGACGAACGTCGTATCGGTGACGTCGAATGCGATGCGATGGCCGACGTCGGCGCCGAACGTGACGTCGCCCGTCTCGCAGTCGGAAAAGGAGACCGACTTGCCGTCCGGCCGATTGGTCCAGCCGAACGTGCTGTTCCATGCGCCGTCGGCCTGCGGGTGAAGCTGCCCGGTTTCGCCGGTGAACATTCGCCAGCGCAGCGTGTCTCCCTCCGACGGAGCGATATCGACAACCGAGCCGTTCGGCAGTCGATACGAACCCACGTGACAGTTCGCCGTGGAATCCGCGAACGCCGATACGGAGGACAGCAGCCCGACACCACAAATCGCTCCGTTGAGCATTGCCCACACAGTGCTTGCCACCTGGCGTCCCCTTCGTGATCCCCGGCAGCGACCACGCTCGCTTTTCGGTGAGCGACTGTCCCGTTAAACCTTCTCCACTTTTCGGTTCGCCGTACTTGCGAAGGCGCCGCCAAGCCCAGAGCTGCTACGAGCGCCGCTCCTCCAGGGTGATGTCGACCATGATCTCGGCGGAGAGGCGCTCCAGGGCGGCGGCGACGTCGCGGGCGTCCAGGGCCCAGGGCGCGATCAGCTCGGCCTGCGCGCGGAAGAGAGGGACGCCGGACTGGGCCATGGGCTCGACGCTTGTCTCGAACGCCTCGATGTTGACGCCCAGGTCCGCGAGCGCCGTGGTCACCTCGCGGACGATGCCGGGGTGGTCCTGGCCGACGAGAGAGAGCCGCAGCGCCTGGCCGGAGGCCTGGATCGGCTCGCCGGCGTCGGCGATCGACACGCTGAGGCCGACCGGGTCGATGTTGCGGATCGCCGCCTCCAATCGCTTCACGTCCTCGCCGGCGACCTGGATCAGGATCGAGCCGACGTACTTGCCGGCCATGCGGCTCAGGTGGCTCTCCAGCCAGTTGCCGCCCGCCTCGTGCACCGCCGCCGCCAGGGCCGAGGTCAGGCCCGGCCGGTCGCTGCCGATGGCGGTGAGGATGAGGGTGCGGTCCATGACGGATCTCCGTGGGCGATGCGCTCATCCTCTATCCCGCCCGCCGCGCCCACGCGATCCGCGCCAGGATCGCGCCGAGGGACGTCGTCATTCCGCGCGGTCATGAGGACGGCCGCACCGACTGAGATAGCCGGGGGCGGCGACCAGGACGATCAGCTTCGCCACCAGGGCGGAATCCCCGAGAACAGCGATGCGCAATGCGCCAGCACATCGGTTGGATCGGACATGGTCGCCCCGCACGCGCAACCGTGCTTCAGTCGCGATTGATGAGTCGTCGCTGATCCCACGCGGCGATCGGGGGGATCGGATTGACGCGTACGCGAGCGGTTCCGCCGACCTGGCTGCTGGGGTTCGGCTTCTGGCCCCTCGGGGCGTTCGGGGCCTTGCAGCTGCTCACCGTGCCGCAACTGCTGGCGGCTGATCGTGTGCCGGAGCCGCAGATCGCCGCCGTCACCGCCATCAGCCTCCTGCCGGGCTTCGGCGCCTTCGTGCTGGCCCCGATCCTCGACTGGCGCCTCAGCCGGCGCGCCTACGCGGTCGGCTTCGCCCTGCTGGCGGCCCTGTGCATGGCCGCGGCGCTGGCCTCCATCCGCGACCTGCCGGTCCTGACGGCCCTGCTGTTCGTCGGCAATACGGCGATCGCGCTCTGCGTCTTCGCGGTCGGCGGCTGGTTCGGCAGCATCACCCGCAAGGAGGACGAGGGTGCGCTCGGGGCCTGGTTCACCGTCGCCAACATCGGCGCCGCCGGCCTGGTCGGCGCCAGCGGGATCCACTTCCTGCGCGGCCTGCCGCCCGGGCTGGGGGCCGGGGCGGCCGGCCTGACGGTGCTGGCCGCCCTCCCCCTCTACCTGTGGGTCCCCTGCCCGCCCGCCGACGACCGCCTCGCGCACGAGAGCTTCCGCGCCTTCGCCCGCGATGTCGCGGCGCTGCTGCGCCGCCCGGCGGTGGTCTGGACCCTGCTGCTGTTCCTGGCCCCGGCCGCCGCCTTCGCCCTGACCAACATCATGGGCGGGGTCGGACGCGACTTCCACGTCTCGGAGGGTTTCGTCGGCCTGATCAGCGGCGTCGGCGTCACCCTCGCCGGGGTGTTCGGCAGCCTGATGATTCCGCTGCTTAACCGCAGGGTGGCGCCCAGGCCGCTCTATTTGATGGTCGGCGGCGCGGGCGCCCTGTTCTCCGCCGCACTCGCCCTGGCGCCGCACATTCCGGCGACGTTCGCCCTGGCGGTGATCGGCGAGAACATCTTCCAGGCCGCGTCGTTCTCGGTGCAGAACCTGATCATCCTGCGCACCATCGGCCAGAACAATCCGCTGGCGGCCACGCAGTTCGGAGTGCTCAACGCGGCCGGCAGCCTGCCGCTCAGCTATATGCAGTGGGCCGACGGCCAGGGCTATGGGGTCAACGGCATCGCCGGGGCCTACGTCGCCGACGCCCTGATCAGCGGCGGCGCCTGCGCGGTGCTGGCGCTGATGCTGGTCCTGCTGCGCCGGCGCATCCCGGCGATCTAGAGCGTGTTGCGATCCGATGGAATCAGATCGCAACACGCTCTAGTTCTTTGTGTTGACGCGCGTTTTGTCCCGAAAACCGGTTCCCACTTTTCGGAACGCGCTCTAGTTCT
>JAQGIW010000066.1 GCA_028290905.1 Caulobacteraceae bacterium
GGCGGCCGGCCGCCGGCCCGGGGTGCGGTTCATGGGCCTGGAGCGGGACGAGAAGGCGGTGCGGCTGGCGCAGGTCAATATCGCCTGGAACGGGTGGGAGTCGCGGATGAGCGTGGCGGTCGGCAACGTCGCCGCGCCGTTCGCCGCCCTGGGCGTCGCGCCCTTCGACTCGGTGCTGGCCAATCCGCCGTTCTTCGACGACGAGACCGCCCTGCGCGGTCCCGCCGAGGCGAAGCGAGGGGCCTGGATTTCCCCGGAGGGCCTTGCAGTCTGGACCGGGTTCCTCCTCAAGGCGGTCCGCGAGGGGGGGGCCATCACCCTGATCCATCGCGCCGACCGCCTCGCCGACCTCCTGGCGGGCCTCGCGCCCAAGGCCGGGTCATTCCAGATCCGCCCCCTCCACCCCTTCGTCGACGCCCCGGCCAAGCGGGTGCTGATCCGGGCGGTGAAAACCGGCAAGGCCCCCCTTCGCCTGCTGCCGCCCCTCATCCTCCACGAACGAGGCGGCGCGAAGCACACGTCCGAGACCGAAGCGATCCTGAGGGGCGAAGCAGAGCTTGCGTGGCAATAGGGCGCACGCTATGTATAACATCATGTAGCTACAGGAACCGCCTCGGATGTCGGTCGCGAAGCTCTTCAAGGTCGGCGGCAGCCAAGCCGTCAGGCTTCCCAAGGAATATCGCTTCTCCGGTGATACCGTCCGCATTCATCGGGAGGGTGATCGCGTCATCCTCGAACCCAACGACAAGCAGGCGGGCCAGAGCGTCGAGGACATCCGCGCCTGGCTTTCCGAAATCCAGGCCCTGGCGGGCGGGGGGTTCGAGCGCCCGGAACAACCGCCGCCACAGGAGCGTGACTGGGCCGCCGTCGAGTGATTGGTCGGCTCCTCGACACCAACGTCCTGATCGATCTGATTTTCGCTAAGTCACCTGATCTCGACGCGCGCTACGCCGCTGAACTGCACGCGGCGACGCCAATGTCGATCTCGGCGGTTTCGATCTTCGAGTTCCGGTTCGGCGCCGAGCGATCACGCAGGCGGGATTTTCAGCTCGCGGCGCTAGGCCGCTTTCTCAACAGCGCGACGGTGATCGATTTCCACCACCAAGACGCGCAGGCCGCCGCGCTGATTAAGGCCGAGCTTGCCGCAAAGGGCACGCCGATCGGAGCCTACGACCTCCTGGTCGCCGCCCAGGGCCTGGCGCGCGGGCTCACCATGGTGACTGGAAATACGCGCGAGTTCTCTCGGGTCGACGGCTTGGCGGTCGAAGACTGGACCCGGCCGGCAGCCTGAAATCCTCAATTCCGCGCGGTGTCGACCAGCTTGTTCTTGGCGATCCAGGGCATCATGGCGCGCAGGCGGGCGCCGACCTCCTCGATCTGGTGCTCGCCGGCGCGCCGGCGAGTGGCCTTGAAACTGGGCTGGCCGGCCTGGTTCTCCAGCATGAAGTCGCGCACGAAGCGGCCCGACTGGATGTCTTCCAGGCTCCGCTTCATCTCGGACTTGGTCTCCGCTGTCACCACCCGAGGGCCGCGGACGTATTCGCCATACTCCGCGGTGTTGGAGATCGAGTAGTTCATGTTGGCGATGCCGCCCTCGTAGATCAGGTCGACGATCAGCTTCACCTCGTGAAGGCACTCGAAATAGGCCATCTCCGGGGCGTAGCCGGCGTCGACCAGGGTCTCGAAGCCGGCGCGGATCAGTTCGACCAGGCCGCCGCAGAGCACCGCCTGTTCGCCGAACAGGTCGGTCTCGCATTCCTCGCGGAAGGTCGTCTCGATCACGCCCGAGCGGCCGCCGCCGATCGCCGAGGCGTAGGCGAGGCCGAGGTCCATCGCCCCGCCGGTGGCGTCCTGGGCGACCGCGATCAGGCACGGGACGCCGCCGCCGCGCAGGTATTCGCTGCGCACGGTGTGGCCGGGCCCCTTGGGGGCGACCATCAGGACGTCGATGGAGGCGCGCGGCTCGATCAGCTTGAAGTGGATGTTGAGGCCGTGGGCGAACAACAGGGCCGCGCCGTCGCGGATGTTGGGAGCGATGTCGGCCTCCCAGATGCCACGCTGCAACTCGTCGGGGGCCAGCACCATGATGGCGTCAGCCCAGGCCGCGGCGTCGGCGACGCTCTTCACCGGCAGGCCCTCGGCCTCGGCTTTGCGCGCCGAGGCGGAGCCCGACCGCAACGCCACCGCCACGTCCTTTACGCCGGAATCCCGCAGGTTGAGCGCATGGGCGTGGCCCTGGGAGCCGTAGCCGACGATGGCGATCTTCTTGTCCAGCAGGCGGGCCAGATCGGCGTCGTTGTCGTAGTAGACGCGCATGTTTAGTCTCCGAGAGGCGGCGAGCGTCGCAGCCCGCGCAGTCGCGGGCGAAATGAAGGCCGCTATCGATAGACTTTTGCCCGTGAGGTCAAGGTGGAGGCTCCTACGTCAGTTCTGATCGTGGAGTTCTGGCGGGAGGCCGGCCGCAAGGCGTGGTTCACCAAGGACGACGCGTTCGACGCGGCGATCCGCGAGCGGTTCGAGGCGACGCATCATTCGGCCGCGCGCGGCGAGCTGACCGGCTGGGTGGAGACGGCGGAGGGGGCCTTGGCCCTGCTGCTGCTGACGGACCAGTTTCCCCGCAACCTGTGGCGCGGCTCGGCCCACGCCTTCGCCACCGATCCCCTCGCCCGGGCCACGGCGCGCGAGGCGATCGCCCGGGGTCACCACCGGGCGACGGCGCTCGACCTGCGAGGGTTCTTCTACCTGCCATTCCAGCACTCGGAGGACCCGGCCGACCATGAGTTCGGCCTGAGCCTGGCCGAGGCGCTTGAGCGGGATGGCGGCGAGAGCGGGCGCTGGGCGCGACACCACCGAGACGTCGTCGAGCGCTTCGGCCGCTTCCCCCATCGCAACGCCGCCCTCGGCCGCCGGTCGACCGCGGATGAGCTGGCGTTCCTCGAGGGCGGCGGCTTCGCGGGTTGAGGGTCGGATCGCCGGCGCTCCGGGACGCCTCGCGGGAAGGGGCGAGTCGGCTTATAAGGAGGTATCGATGAACGCGCCCCTCCATCCGCTCTCCGCTGAACCCGGGCTGGCCCATCCCGAGCGCCAGTACCTCGATCTGCTGGCCGACATCCTGGCGCACGGAGCGCGGCGGGACGACCGCACGGGCACGGGCACGCTGAGCGTGTTCGGACGGCAGATGCGCTTCGACCTGGCGGAGGGGTTTCCGCTGCTCACCACCAAGCGGGTCCACTTCAAGTCCATCGTGCTGGAGCTGATCTGGTTCCTCTCCGGCCATACCAATGTCCGCTGGCTGCAGGAGCGGGGCTGCACGATCTGGGACGAATGGGCCGACGAGAACGGTGAGTTGGGCCCTGTCTACGGCAAGCAGTGGCGCAGCTGGGCGGCGCCGGACGGGCGCACGATCGACCAGATGGCTAACGTGGTGCGGTCGCTGCGGGATAACCCCGGGAGCCGCAGGCACGTCGTCTCGGCCTGGAACCCCGCCGAGGTGGACGACATGGCCTTGCCGCCCTGCCATTGCCTCTTTCAGTTCTATGTCGCCGAAGGCCGGCTCTCGTGCCAGCTCTACCAGCGCTCCGCCGACGTGTTCCTGGGCGTGCCATTCAACATCGCCAGCTACGCCCTGCTGACCGCCATGATGGCGCAGGTCACCGGGCTGGCGCCGGGGGAATTCGTCCATACCCTGGGTGACGCGCACCTCTACCTCAATCACGTCGACCAGGCGCGTCTGCAGCTGGAGCGCGAGCCCTTGCCCCTGCCGCGTCTGGTCCTGGCGCCGCGAACGGACCTGTTCGCCTTCACGCCGGAGGACATCGCTGTGAGGGGCTATCGGCCCCATCCGGCGATCGCCGCGCCGATCGCGGTCTGACGACCATCGCGGGCCTGCCCATTCTTACCCTGGGACCGGTGGCGCGGGGCGCCAACGGCGTCATCGGGGCCGCCGGCGCCCTGCCCTGGCGGCTGAAGTCGGACCTTGCCCTGTTCAAGACCCTGACTTTCGGCAAGCCGGTGATCATGGGTCGGCGGACCTGGGAGAGCCTGCCGCGCCGGCCCCTCCCCGGACGGGTCAACATCGTCCTTTCCCGCGACGGCTCCTTCCAGCCCGCCGGGGCGGTGGTGAGCGAGGACTTCTCGGAGGCCGTGCAGATCGCCCGCGAGCAGGCGCAGGACGATGGCGCGGAGGAGGTGTGCGTGATCGGCGGGGCCGAGATCTTCGCCATGGCCCTGCCGAAGGCGAGGCGAATGTACCTGACCGAGGTGATGGCCTCGCCGGAGGGGGACGTGCTGTTCCCTCCCTTCGACGAGGCGGCGTGGACCGAGCTCCGCCGCGAGGCTCACCCCGCGGGGCCGGACGATCAGTTTCCGTTCGTCTTCCGGGTGCTGGAGCGACGGTAGGAAAGAACGGCCTGAAACGCTGCGCTCCGCGACGCGCACGACGGCCCTGTACCTCGGCGCGGCTGGCCTTATAGTCGGGCCAAACAAATGTTCGGGAGCGACGCCGTGGATATTCAACTCGTCACCGAGGGGCTGAAGTTCCCCGAGGGCCCCATCGCGATGAACGACGGCTCGGTGATCCTCACCGAGATCCAGGGCCAGAGGCTGACGCGGGTCACGCCGGACGGCAGGAAGACCACCGTGGCCGAGACCGGCGGCGGGCCCAACGGCGCGGCCATCGGTCCCGACGGCAAGATCTACGTCACCAACAACGGCGGCTCGTTCGAGTGGCTGCAGCAGGACGGCCTCACCGTCCCGGGCCCGACGCCCCCGAGCCACACCGGCGGCTACATCCAGCGCGTGGATATCGCCTCGGGCAAGGCCGAGACGATATACGAGTCCTGCGAAGGGCGCCGCTTCGCCGGGCCTAACGACCTGGTGTTCGACAAGACCGGCGGGTTCTGGTTCACCGACCACGGCGCCACACTTCCCGAGTACCGCAAGCACGGCGCGCTCTACTACGCCAGGCCGGACGGCTCGCAGGTGGTGCGCTTCCGTGACCATCTGATATCGCCCAACGGCGTCGGCCTCTCTCCCGACGAGAACGTCGTCTACATGGCCGACACCCACCTGGGGCGGCTCTACGCCTTCGACCTCGAGGGGCCGGGCAAGATGGCGCCGCAGGCGGGCTTCGCGCCCGGCCGGGTGATCCATAACCTGCCCGGGTTCCAGCTGCTCGACAGCCTGGCGGTGGAGGCCGGCGGCAAGGTCTGCGTGGCGACGATCATCAACGGCGGGGTCACCGCCTTCGACCCGGACGGCTCGACCGAGCACTATGCTTTTCCCGACCTGATCACGACGAACATCTGCTTCGGCGGGGCGGACATGCGGGACGCCTGGGTCACCTGCTCGTCCACCGGCAAGCTCTTCAAGTGCCGCTGGCCGCGGCCGGGGCTGAAGCTCAACTACAACGCGTAACCTCGCGTCGGAGAACCCGTCTCGCATGTCCATGGCAGACCTCTCCCGACAGGCCCTGCCCCGGCCGACCCGTAACCTGGAGCGGGCGTTCGAGGACCTGGACCGCTTCGGCTACGCCATCCTCGAGGGGGCGCTGAGCCGCGAGCGCGTCGCCGCCCTGCGTGCCCGGGTGGTGGAGCAGGCGCGGGGTGAGGACGCCCAGGGGATCGGCTTCCACGACGGCAAGGCCAACCAGCGCGTCTGGATGCTGCCCAACAAGGGACGGATCTTCCGCGACCTGGTTCTCGATCCCTTGGCGGATGCGTTCATGGGTCGCCTGCTGGGCAAGGACTTCCTGCTCTCCAGCCTGACCGCCAACATCGCCCGGCCGGGCGGCGTGCCGATGTATCTGCATACCGACCAGGGCTACGTGGATTTCTGGACGCCCAAGCCCCTGGTGGCCAACATCCTCTGGATGCTGGACGACTTCACCGAGGCCAACGGCGGCACGCGGCTGGTCCCGGGCAGCCACCTCAATCCCGACCGCACCGACTACGCCCTGTCGGACACCATCGCCGCCGAAGGCCCGGCGGGCGCGGCCCTGATCTTCGACGGGCGGATGGTCCATGGCACCGGCTCCAACACCACCGAGACCGAGGAACGCCACGGCGTCCTCACCTACTACTGCCGGCCGTTCGTGCGGCAGCAGGAGAACTACCTCCTCGGGCTCGATTCCGAACTCCGCCAGACGGAGCGTGGCATCTTCCTGCGCCGGCTCGGATTCTGGATCTGGTCGGGACTGGGTCGCACCCATGAGCCCGGCGACAAGGGCGCGCTTGCGCCCGTGACCTCGCCCATCGGACCCATGGACGCCGAGGGACGCCCCATCGACGTCTGAGCCTTCACCCGCAGCCGGAGACCCCGCCATGCCGCTTCCCCAGGACATCACCGCCTTCAACCAGAATCTGGTCGATACGGTCTACGCCACCAGCCAGATGGACTGGATAGAGACCACGCCGGGCCAGGCCTGGATGAAGATACTATGGACGGGTTCGGAGACGGGGACCTGGGCGGTTATCCTGAAGTGGGCCAAGGGCTACGCCGCCCCGCCGCACAAGCACCTGGCCCCCGCCCACACCTACATCATCAAGGGCAGGCTGCAGGTGCGCGACGCGGTGCTTTCCACCGGCGACTATGACTATGAGCCGAACGGCGTGCTGCACGGAGCGACGACCGCGCTCGAAGACACTGAGTACCTGTTCATCTGCAACGGGGCGGTGCTGTTCTTCAACGACGACGGCTTCACCAGCTACCTGTCGTGGGAGGAGCTTGAGCGCCTGCGCGCCGCCCACGCCGCCACCGCGACCGCGAAAGCAGCGTGACGCCGGCCGCCGCGCGCGGAGCCCTTGAAGGCGTCCGCGTCGCCGAATTCGGGGCCGGCGCCGCCCTGGCCTATTGCGGCAAGCTGTTCGCCGACCTCGGCGCCCACGTGGTCAAGGTCGAGCCGCCCGGAGGCGATCCCGGGCGGCGCGAGCCGCCCCTGGTCGACATTGGCGACGGGCTCCTGGAAAGCGGCGTCTTCGCCTGGCGCAACACCAACAAGAAGAGCGTCATCGCGGCGGCTGAGGATGCGGACCGGCTGCGGGAGATCGCCGGGGCGAGCGACGTCCTGCTGGACGCAAGGCCCGGCGCCGGCGCCGATCCTGGGCCGACAGGCCACGGCGCCCTGCGCGCGGCGTTTCCTGCCCTCGTCATCGTCGCGATCAGCTGGTTCGGAGAGGACGGCCCCTATCGAGATTTTGTCGGGTCGGACACCGTCGTGCGCGCCCTGGCCGGGGTGCTGGGGACCGTCGGACCCGAGGAGCGGCCGCTGTTCCTCGCCGAGCACCAGGCCGGCTTCCCGGCCGCCCTCGCCGGCTTCACGGCGGCGCTGAGCGCCCTGATCGGTGGCGGGCCGCGCGGACGGCGCTTCGAGATCAGCCTGCAGGAGGCCAACGTCCCTCTGGTGGACTATCAGATGTCGGTGGCGGCCTCCTTCCCCGAGGCCGACCGGCGCTGGGGGCTGAACCGGTTCTTTCCGGTGTTCCCGGTGGGGATCTATCCGTGCCGGGAAGGCTGGCTGGGCGTGACGGCGTTCTCACCCGACCAATGGCGGCACTTCTGCGCCATGCTGGGCCTGGAGGCGGAAGCAGAGCGCCCGGAATACCAGATCCTCTCCGACCGATTCCTGCGCGCGCAGGCCCTGGAGGCGCTTTTTGCGCCGCGGCTCCTGCAACGCACGGCGCACGAATGGTTCGAGGAGACCCAGCGCCGTCGCCTGCCGATCGTGGTGGTTCCGGACATGGCCGAACTGCTGACCGAGCCCGTTCACCGCTCCCGCGGGGCGTTTGGCGAGGTGCGCCTTGGCGCGGCCCGCTTCCAGGCCCCGGTCCTGCCGCAGCGCCTGACGGCCACCCCGCCCCTGGCGGTTGGCCGCGCGCCCCTGGCCGGCGAGCACGACGGAACCTGGCGCGCGCCGCCGGCGTCTGTCCGCCTCGAACCCGGACCGGGCGCCGACGCCGGCCTGCCCCTGGCGGGGGTGCGCATAGTCGACCTCGCCATGGGCTGGGCCGGGACCCTCGCCACCCGCCAGCTGGCCGACCTGGGCGCGGAGGTGATCAAGGTCGAGGGCCGAGCCTATCCCGACTGGTGGCGGGGCAGCGACTACAGCGAGGCCGCCAACGCCGTCCACCAGCATGAACTGGCGCTCAATTTCAATTTCCTGAACCGAAACAAGACCGGGATCACCCTCGACCTGACCCGGCCGCAGGGGGCGGACCTGCTCCGCCGCCTCGTGCGCACGGCCGACGCGGTGGTGGAGAACTACGCCTGCGGCGTCCTCGCCAAGCTCGGCCTCGACTACGCCCGGCTGGTCAAGGAGAAGCCCGACCTGGTGATGGTGTCGATGCCGGCCTTCGGGGCGACCACCCCGTGGGCCGAGGTGCGGGCCTATGGCTCGACCCTCGAGCACGGCTCGGGACTGCCCTCGATCACCGGCCGTCCGGACGATCCGCCGATCATGAACCACATCGCCTATGGCGATCCCATCGGCGGGCTCAACGCCTGCCCGGCCGTGCTGGCGGGAGTGCTGCACCAGCGCCGCACGGGCGAGGGCCAGTTCATCGACCTCTCGCAGGTGGAGTGCCTGTTCCCGCTGGTCGCGCCGTGGATCATCGAACAGTCGATCAGCGGGTCCGTGGCCCCGCGGCAGGGGAACCGCCATCCCTGGCTGGTCCCTCACGGCTGTTTCCGCTGCGCCGGCGAGGACGCCTGGGTGGTGGTGGCGGTTACCGGCGACGAGGCCTGGCCCGCCCTGGCGCGGACCGTCGGGCGGCCCGACCTGGCCGCCGAGCCGTCACTCGCCTCGGTCGAGGGCCGGCGGGGGCGGGAGGACGAGCTGGAGGCGGCGATCGAGGCCTGGACCGTGGGCCGCTCGCCGGACGAAGCCATGGCGGCCCTGCAGGCCCGGGGCGTCGCGGCCGGGGCGGTGCGCGGCCTGCGTGAGACCATGGAGACCGAGCCGCAGCTGACGGCGCGCGGCTTCTGGCAGAGGATAGACCGGCCATTCCTGGGTCCACACCTCCAGGCCTCGCCGGTGTTCCGCGAGGAGGGCCGGCCCTACGCGATCCGGACGCCCGCCCCGACCCTGGGCCAATCCACCCGCGAAGTCCTGGGCCGCCTCCTGGGTCTGACCGCCGAAGAGTTGAACCGCCTGGAAGCCGCCTGCATCATCGGCGAGGCCCCAATTCCGATGAGCGAGCGCGCGCCCCGGAGCGCGGCGCTCTTGCGGGAGGCGGCCAAGGCGCCGGCTGCTCAGCTAGGCGGCTGAACGCGGAGGGGGCGCGCTTGCCGAGCTACGCCCGCGCCGGGATCCTGACGTTCATCTGGCGGTAGGCGCGGAGGAAGCTGGATTTGAGCCGGACGGGTTCCTCGACCACCTCGATGACCGGGAAGCGCTTGAGGATCTCTTCCCAGACCACGCGCAGCTGCATCTCGGCCAGGCGGTTGCCGACGCAGCGGTGGATGCCGAAGCCGAACGAGAGGTGCTGGCGCGGCCGTTCGCGGCCGATGATGAACGCCTCGGGATTTTCGATGACCGTCTCATCACGGTTGCCGGAGACGTACCACATGGCGACCTTGTCGCCCTTCCTGATCCGCTTGCCGCCGAAGTCGACGTCCGCGGTCGCCGTGCGCCGCATGTGGGCGACGGGGGTCTGCCAACGGATGATCTCGGACACCATGTTCGGAATCTGCGAGCGATCCGCTCGCACCTTGGCGAGTTCGTCCGGGTACTGATTGAGGGCGAGCAGGCCGCCGCTGATCGAGTTGCGCGTGGTGTCGTTGCCCCCGACGATCAGCAGCAGGATGTTGCCGAGGAACTCCATCAGCGGCATGTCGCGGGTCGATTCGCCGTGGGCCAGCATGGAGATCAGATCGGTGCCGAGAGGTCCGTCCTTTCGTTCGTTCCACAGGTTCTGAAAATAGAATGCGCAGCCCATGAGCTCGGCGCGCACCTGCTCGTCGGTCATGGTGTCGCTCATGTCGGTGGTCGTCAGGTCGGACCAGTAGGTGAGCTTGCGCCTCTCATCCCACGGGAAGTCGAACAGGGTGGCGAGCATCTGGGTGGTCAGCTCGATCGAGACACGATCCACCCAGTCGAAGGTCTCGCCGATCGGCAGCTCGTCGAGAATCTTCCCCGCCCGCTCGCGAATGAGCGGCTCGAGGTTCTGCAGGTTGTGGGGCGAGACGATGGGCGCGACCACCTTGCGCTGGGCGTCGTGCTTGGGGGGGTCCATGGCGATGAACATCGGCAGGGTGAAGTCTTCCGCCTGATCGAATAGGGAGACGCCCTTTTCCGAAGAGAAGACCTGGTGATTGGTCTCCACCGCCATGATGTCGTGGTAGCGGGTGATCGACCAATAGGGGCCGAACTGGCTCTCGGGGCAGTAGTGGACCGGGTCCTCGCGGCGCAGGCGCTCGAAGAAGGGCCACATGGTGTTGTCGGCGAACCGCTCGCCCCGGGCGACGTCGAGTTGGTCGAGCGGGGTGGAATAGGCTTCGTTCCGCGCCGCCTGCAGGGCGCCGAGATTGCCGTCGGCCATAGGGCCCTCCCGTCACGTGTGAACACCGATCAGATCACCCGATCAGGGCGACCGCAAGGCGTTGCCGTGGGTCAGTTAGATCTCGACCATGTCGAAATCGCTCTTGGGCGTCCCGCACATGGGGCAGATCCAGTCGTCCGGGATATCGCCCCAGCGGGTGCCGGGGGCGAGGCCCTCTTCGGGATCGCCCGTCTCCTCCTCGTAGAGATAGCCGCAAGTGCGGCATTGCCAGGTCTTGTAAGAAGCGGCGTCCACGGGTTTCATTTCAGCATGTCCAGGTCCCGCGCCGCGAAGCTGAGGCGCAGGGTGACCAGGGTGGTTTCGCGGATCGGGTTCAGGTCCATGGCCGGATCGACCAGCAGCTGCATCGAGAGCCCGAGTTGGAGGCTGCCGATCATCAGGGCCGCCGCCGTGGGATCGATCTGGCGGCGAATGGTGCCGTCCGCCTGCCCCCGTTCCACCAGGCCCGCCAGGCGCTCCTTGACCCGGTCATGCTCGGCGGCGAAGGCGGTGCGCAGGCTCGTCGCGTCGGCAACGGCGGCCGAGAGGAACATGAAATAGGCGCGCGGATCGCCCTTGTTCGACAGGCCGCGTAGGTAGACGTCCATCCACGTCATAAGCCCCTCGAGGCCGGTCATCTCGTCGATCCGGTTCTCGCTGATCATCTCTTCCAGGCGCGAGCCCAGAAGACTGATCACCGCCTCGATCAGCCCCCGCTTCGAGCCGAATCTCTGAGTGACGAGGCCGCGGCTGAGGCCCGACTCGCGGGCGATCGCCTCGAAGGTGCAGGCGCTGACGCCCTGTTCCGCCGCGACCGCGATAGCCGCGCGCACGAGATCCCGTTCGGACCCCTCGCGCCGCTCCGCCTGGGTGCGGCGCGCCGCGAGCGCCGAACTGTTCTCCGCCTGAAGCACGCGTCTCCTTAACTTATTTGTTGGTCAGCCATCAACAGGGTGGTATCGATCCCCCACGAGGAAACACGGCCGCGAGGCGCTGGGCAAGGAGCCACCGGAATGACCGTACCGCAGGAATTGGCCGACACCATCGTCAATCCCAAGGCCTACTCGGCGGGCGAGCCCATCGACCAGGCCTTCGCATGGCTTCGGCGGGAAGCGCCGCTGGCTAAGGTCCAGCCGACCGGATACGACGCGTTCTGGGCTCTGACCCGTCACGCGGACATCCAGGCCGTCGAGCGGCAGAACGATCTCTTCCACAACGGCGACCGGGCAACCACCCTTACCACCATCGAGGGGAACCGCCGGGTGCGCGAGATGACCGGCGGCTCGCCGCACCTGGTCCGCTCGCTGGTGCAGATGGACAACCCCGACCACATGGCCTACCGGCGCCTGACCCAGGGCGCCTTCCTGCCGCAGAACCTGCGCACCCTGGAGGCGCGCATCCGCGAGATCGCCCGCGAGTTCATCGACCTAATGGCCAGCTACGGCGAACGCTGCGACTTCGCCAAGGACGTGGCGTTTCTTTATCCGCTGCGGGTGATCATGGAGCTGATGGGGATACCCCAGAGCGATGAACCGCGATTGCTCAAGCTCACCCAGGAACTGTTCGGCAGCACCGACCCCGACATGAACCGCTCGGGCGAGGCCGCCTCGTCGGCCCAGCTCACCGAGGACATCGGGCGCTCGGTGGCCGACTTCCAGGCCTACTTCGGCGCCATCACCCAGGATCGCCGGGCCAACCCCCGCGACGACCTCTGCAGCCTGATCGCCAACGGCAAGATCAACGGCGAGCCGATGGGTCATCTCGAGATGATGGGTTATTACATCATCTCCGCCACGGCCGGCCACGACACCACCTCCAACACGGTGGCGGGCGGCCTGTGGGCGCTCGCCGAACGGCCGGACCAGATCGCCAGGCTGAAGTCCGATCCGTCGCTGATCCCGGGCCATGTGGAGGAGTCGATCCGCTGGGTCACTCCCGTCAAGCACTTCATGCGCTCCGCGACCGCGGACACCGAGGTGGGAGGCCAGGCGATCGCCAAGGGCGACTGGCTGATGCTCTGCTACCCCTCCGGCAACCGCGACGAGGACGTGTTCGACGACCCGTTCCGCTATGACATCACGCGCACGCCCAACAAGCACGTGGCGTTCGGCTATGGCGCCCACGTGTGCCTCGGCCAGCACCTGGGCCGGATGGAGATGCGAATCTTGTGGGAAGAGCTGCTGCCGCGGCTCGAGAGCCTCGAACTGGACGGCGCGCCTACGCGCACCGAGGCCAATTTCGTCTGCGGTCCCAAATCCGTGCCGATCCGGTTCAAGATGCACTGAGCGGCCCGAGCCGCTAGCCTGCGGGCTCAACACGAGGAACGCTCATGCGGATCACCGCCGCCGTCGCCCGCGCCCCGGGCGCCGAATTCACGCTGGAGCCGGTCGAGCTGGACGCGCCGCGCCCGGACGAGATCCTGGTGCGGATCAGGGCGGTGGGCGTCTGCCATACCGACCTGGTGGCGCGCGACGGCGCGATGCCGTTCTCGATGCCGGCGGTGCTCGGCCACGAGGGGGCGGGCGTCGTCGAAGCGGTGGGTTCGGCCGTGAGCAAGGTGGCGCCGGGCGATCGGGTGGCCCTCACCTTCCGCTCGTGCGGTGAGTGCGACCGGTGCCGGAGCGGCGATCCTGCCTACTGCTACACCATGCCCATGCTCAACTACATCGGCATGCGCCCGGACGGGTCCAAGGCGATCCGCCAGGGGGAGACCGCCGTCTCCTCGAACTTCTTCGGCCAGTCCTCGTTCGCCACCTACGCCCTGGCCTATGAGCGCAACGTCCTGAAGCTGCCGGACGAGATCCCCTTCGATCTCGCCGCGCCCCTGGGCTGCGGGGTGCAGACCGGCGCGGGCGGGGTGATGCTGGCGCTGGCCTGTCCTGGGGGCTCCTCTCTACTGGTCACCGGTGGCGGGGCGGTGGGCCTCTCGGCGGTGATGGGGGCGTCAATCCAGGGCTGCGGGACGATCATCGTCGTCGAGCCGCACGCCTCGCGCCGGTCCCTGGCGACGGAGCTGGGCGCGACCCACGTCATCGACCCCGCCGCCAGCCCCGACCTCACCGCCGCCGTGCGCGCCATCCTGCCCCACGGCGTCGACTACGCCTTCGACACCACCGGGCGGCCTGAGATCCTCGCCAGCGTCATGGGCGCGCTGGCTCCCAAGGGCGTGTTCGGCATCGTCGGCATCCCGCCGCCCGGCGCGACCCTGCCCGGCGACCTCGGAACCGTGCTCACCTTCGGCCAGACCGTGCGGGGGATCATCGAGGGCGACAGCGATCCGGACGACTTCCTCCCGACACTCATCGACCATTGGCGGGCCGGGCGCCTGCCGCTGGAGAAGCTGGTCCGCACCTTCCCGTTCGAGCGGATCAACGAGGCGATCGAGGCCCAGCACCGCGGCGAATGTGTCAAGGTGGTGCTGACCCTTGACTGAGGCCCGAATTCGCTGAACGGGTCGGCGGCGGTAAAGAACAAGAGCGTCCAGGGCGGAAGCATGACAGCACGCGAGGAAGAGCTGAGGTCCGGGCTCGGCCGCTATCTGTCGGCGCGCTGGAACGCCGCGACGACGGTGGAGGCGGTGAGCCGCATCCCCGGCGGCGCCTCGCGCGAGACCTGGAAGTGCCAGGCTGCGATCGGCGACACATGGCGCGGCCTGATTGTCCGGATCGACCCGGAAACCAGCCTGATCGACACCGACCGGGCGACCGAATACCGGGCCATAGAGGCGGCCTTCAACGCGGGCCTGCCGGCGCCGGAGCCGCTGTTCCTCGAACACGAACTGGAATGGCTAGGCCGGCCGTTCTCGATCACCACCGAGGTCACCGGCTGCCAGTCTTCGCCGGACGGCATCCCCGAGGCGCACCGGGAGAGGCTCGGCCGGCGGAAGTGGCAGTTGCTCGGACAGATCGCCCGGCTGGACCCGGTTGCACTCGGCCTCGGCGAGGTGATGCCGGCGACCAGCGTGGAGGCCTGCGCCCTGGAACAGGTCGACTACTGGGCGGGGGTCATCGCCGACGACGAGATGCATCCCAGTCCGGTCGCCGAGGCGGCCGTCCGCTGGCTGCGCAGGCATCCGCCGCCTCCCGCGCAGAAGCTCAGCCTGGTTCACGGGGACTATAGGACCGGCAACTATCTCTACACCCCCGATGGAGACATCAAGGCGATCCTCGACTGGGAGATGGCCCATATCGGCGATCCGCTTGAGGATCTCGCCTGGTCGATGGACCCGCTATGGAGCTGGCCAAACTGCGACCTTGCCGGCCGGCTGCTGCCCCACGGCGAGGCGATCGCCAGTTGGGAGCAGGCCAGCGGTTTGAAGGCGGACCCGGAAGCGCTGCGCTGGTGGCAGGTGTTCGCCTCGGTGAAGGGGATCGGCATCTGGATCTCGTCGAGCGAGGACTTTCACAACGGCGCCAGCAAGGACCCCATCCTCGCCATGGCCGGCTGGCTGGTCGGCGACCGCCAGGAACAGATTCTCGTCGACTACCTCTCGCCACACTCGACACACCGCTTCTACCGGGTGACGCCGTGATACCGAAGGGGGCCGCGGGCATCGATCACCTGGCCACCCGCATGGTCACCGGCCTGCTTCCGAAGGCCGCCGACGCCTACATGGCGGCCGATATCGGCCTGCTGGCGGGTCTTGTCAGGCTGGTGGCCCAGGATTTCGACCGCGCCGCCGAGGTCCTGATGTCGGACATCGAGGCCGCCGCGGCGATCTTCCGGGAGGCTGCGCCCCATGTCGACGACGAAGTCCTGAAGCGGCGCATGGCCGACGCCGCCGCCTCACGCCCGCCGGGCCTCAGGATCGAGACGCTGAACGCCCACGCCGACGTGGCCGTGCGGGTCCTGATCGACCTGCACGCCGCGGTTGAAGAGGCGCGGGACGCCGGCGCCGGCTGGGCGCCGGCCCTCGATCGAACCCTCTGGGCCTTCCTCGACGCGTATGTCGCAAAACGCGCCTACGACTCCGCCTTCTGAACCTCGCCCCACCCTCCGCCGCATGGGATGACCGATGCTCAACAAACTCGACGATTATCCCATTCACCAGACGCCGGAGCCCATCGCCCATCCGGCGACCAGCGACCGCAATGTCTATGACCGGACCTGGTTCAACGGTTACGCCCACGACGGCTCCTACTATTTCGGCATCGGCATGGCGGTCTATCCGCACCGGGGGATCCTGGACTGCGCCTTCAGCGTCGTGCAGCCGGAGGGCCGACAGCACTGCTTCTTCGGCTCGCGGCGGGCGCCGATCGAGCGCACCGAGATGCAGGTCGGCCCCTTCCGCATGGAGGTGCTGGAGCCGATGCGGCGGGCCCGGGTGACGCTGGAGGACAACGAGAGCGGCGTCTCCTGCGACCTGACCTTCTCGGCCCGCACCGCGGCCATCGAGGAGGCGCGCCAGACGCTGTGGTCCGGCGCCCGCCGGACCATGGACGCCACCCGCTGGGACCAGTTCGGCCGCTGGAGCGGCTGGGTTCGCCACCCGGATGGCGAGTTCAAGGTCGAGGAGGCCCTCTGCCACGGCACCAAGGACCGCTCCTGGGGCGTCCGGGGGGTGGGCGAGCCGGAGACCGGCGGCGCGCCCCGCATGCCCGGCGGCATCATGTTCCTGTGGGCCCCGCTGTTCTGGGACGACCACATCACCCACGCGATCTTCTTCGACGGCCCGCGCGGCGAAGCCCTGGTGCGCGAGGGGATCGTCGCGCCGCTCTATGAGAGCGAGGCCCAGGTGCCGGCTGTCGAGGACGCGCGCGACGAGCGGATGGCGACGGCCAGGCACCGGGTGAGCTACCACCCCGGCACGAGGCTGGCGCGGTCGGCCGAGATCGACCTCGTGAACCACGACGGCGGGACCCGCACCATCGCCCTCGAACCGATCCTGAAGTTCCAGATGAAGGGCCTGGGCTACCTGCACCCCGAGTGGGGCCAGGGAATGTGGAAAGGTGAGCTGGCCGTCGGCGGCGAGTCCTTCGATCCGCGCCAGATCGATCCCCTCTCGCCGCACAATTTGCACACCCAGCAGGTCGTGCGCGCCAGCGACGGCGCGAAGACCGGTATCGGCGTCCTGGAGCAGATCTGCATCGGCCCCTACGCCCCGGCGGGCTTCACCGATTTCCTCGACGGGGCGAAAGGCTGAGAACCCGGCGCGGCCTTCCAGACCGCCCTTCTCGGCGTCATCCCGGCGGAGTGAGCGCAAGCAAGATGCGGGCTGGGAAGCCCGCGCTCCGGCCGCCACTTGATTTTCTAATCTAATTTAGAATAGACTGTGAGCCCAGGGAGATCGGGCCATGCGGCATGAACGGCAGATCGAGCTGCTTCGGCGGCTCAAGGACGTCGATCCCCACGAGCCGTGGCCGCTCGCGCCGCACAGCGCGCGCAACCCCGCCTCGGCCTACGCCGACCCTCGGCGCTTCGAGGACGAGCGCCGCGTCCTCTTCCGCCGGCGCCCGCAGATGCTGGGTCTGAGCGCCGAGTGCGCTACGCCGGGCGCCTACATGACCGTGGATCTCGGGGGCGTGCCCGCCCTGATCGTCAGACAGGCGGACGGCTCGCTGCGCGGCTTCGTCAACGCCTGCCGCCACCGTGGCGCGCCGGTCGCCGAGGGCGCCGGCCAGCGACCACGCCTTGCCTGCCCCTATCACGGCTGGGTCTATGAGCTGGACGGGACGCTGGCGGCGCGACCCTACGCCGAGGCGGCGTTCGACGATGCGCCGAAGTCCACGTGCGGCCTGCTGCCGATCTTCGTCGCCGAGGGCTATGGGCTGATCTTCGCCCAGGCCGAGGAGGGTGAGGACCTCACCGCCGACACCGCCCTGGCCGGCGCGCAGGACGAGATCAAGGACTACGGCCTGGAGAGCTACGTCCTCATCGAAGGACGGGAAAACACCTGGAAGGTGAACTGGAAGCTGATCCTCGACACCTTCACCGAGAGCTATCACATCCGCGCGCTGCACAAGAATTCCATCGCCCCGACCTATTCGACGGACGTTTCGCTCTGCAACACCTTCGGGCCTCATCCGCAGATGATCGGCCTTCTGAAGAGCGTGTTCGCGGAGATCGAGAAGCCGGAAGCCGACTGGCAGTTCCTTCCCCACACCACCCTCCAGTACATCTTCATGCCGTCCGGCCTGATCACCTACCAGCGCGACCACATCGAGCTCTGGCGGGTGACGCCGCTCAGCGTCGACCGCACCCTGGTGAGGACGAGCCTCTACGCCCCCGAGGCGCCGGCCACCGACAAGGCGCGCGCCTACTGGAAGAAGAACCTCGACCTGCTGCTGCAGGTGACCGGCACGGAGGACTTCCCGCTGATGGAGAAGATCCAGGCCAACCTGGCGTCGGGGGCGCTGCCCGAGCTCATCTACGGGAAGAACGAGCCGGCGCTGATCCACCTGCACCGGTCCATCAACGAGGCGTTGGCGGCCTCGGCCGGCTGCCCGGCGGCCTAGCCGATGGACCTCGGCCTCACCGACGCGAAGGTCATCGTCACCGGCGGCGCCTCGCATATCGGCCGGGCGATCGTGCTGCAGCTGGCGCGCGAGGGCGCGGAGGTCGTCATCATCGACCGCGACGAGGCCCAGGCCCGCCGGACCGCAGAAGCCGCGACAGTGGGCGGACGCCATCCTGCGCGGGTGATTCCCGCCGACGTGGGAACCAGGGACGCGGCCGAGCATGCCTGCGCCGAGGCGATCGGCCAGTTGGGCGGGGTCGACGTGCTGGTGAGCAACGTCGGCTACAACCATCCGGAGTTCTTCCTGCGCACCGACCCCTCCACCTGGGACGATCTCCTGGCGGTGAACCTGACGGCGGTGATGGCCTGCACGCGGGCCGTGCTGCCTTCGATGATCGAGCAGTCGCACGGCGCCATCGTCGCCACGGCCTCCACCGCCGCCTTCGGCGAGCAGCGCCAGAGCGTCTATGCGGCGGCCAAGGCCGGCGTCGTCGCCTTCATGCGCACGATCGCGCTCGAGTACGGGCGCAGCGGCGTGCGCGCCAACATGGTCGCGCCGGGCCTGACACTGCCGGAGGACCCGGCCACCCTCGGCGACGAGTCGCTGTGGCGGAACCGCGAGGCGATCATGAACGACGCCCAGGTGGAGTACGTCGTCAGGAACACCCCGCTTCGTCGGCTGCCGAAGGCCGAGGACATCGCCAACGCCGTGGCGTTCCTCGCCTCAGACAGGGTCAGCCGCCAGATCACCGGCCAGGTTGTTACCGTGGCTGGCGGCTTCGCCATGCGCTGAAGGCCAATGCACTGAAGGAGAGAGACGACTATGCACGTGGGATTGGGACTGTGCTTCCAGGCGCTCGACGGCAAGACGTCCGACAAGGAGGTCTACCGGTTCGAGCTCGGCCTCGCCGCGCGGGCGGAGGCCGCGGGGTTCAACTCCATCTGGACCCCGGAGCACCACTTCTCCGACTACCAGATGACGCCCAACGTGCCGCAGTTCCTGGCCTGGGTCGCCGGCCAGACCAGGACGATCCGGCTGGGCACCATGGTGACGGTGCTGCCCTGGCACGACCCGGTGCGGGTGGCCGAGAATTTCGTGCTGCTGGACCACCTGTCGGAAGGGCGGGCGATCGTCGGGCTGGGCCGGGGCCTGGGCCGGATCGAGTTCACGGGCTTCCGCGCCGAGATGGGAGAGTCCCGCCGCCGCTTCACCGAATACACCGAGGCGATCCTGTCGGGCCTGGAGAGCGGGGTGATGCAGTTCGACGGCGAGCTCTACAAGCAGCCGCCGGTGCGCCTCCGCCCCGCCCCCTACGCCAGCTTCCGCGGCCGCACCTTCGCCTCGGCCATCTCGCCGGCCTCGATCGACCTGATGGCGCGCCTGGGCGTCGGCCTCATGGTGATCGCCCAGAAGCCCTGGCCGCAGGTGGTCGAGGACCTCACCGCCTATCGCCGGCGGTTCCTGGAGATCAACGGCCACGAGGCGCCCAAGCCGATCCTGGCGGTGTTCGTCGCCACCCACGAGGACCCCGTCGAGGCGCAGCGGATGCGCGAGATCTACATCCAGCGCTACGCCCGCTCCACGGTGGAGCACTATGAATTCGGCGACGTCTCCTTCGCCGACATCGAGGGCTACGAGTACTACGCCGGCCTGGCGCGCAACATCGCCAAGCACGGCCTGGAGAAGTTCAACGGCTTCCTGGCCGATTTGCAGGTATGGGGGACGCCGGACGCGGTCGTCGAGAAGCTGACGGGCTACGTCGACCAGCTGCAGGCGGGCGGTCTGCTGCTGCTGCCCTCCTACGGCGGCATGCCCAACGCGGTCGCCCAGGCCAACTACGACCTGATCGCGCGCAAGGTCGTGCCGGCGCTGCTGGCCCACGACGTGGGCGGCGACCTCGGCGTCGCCTATGAGCCGGAACTGCAGTACGTCGCGGCGGAATAGGCCGTGCCCGCTCTCGCCCGCGCGCCCGCGCAAGTCCAGGCCGCCGAGGAACCCGGCAAGGCGGAGGCGACGCGCCAGAGCATACTGGAAGCCGCCGCGCGGATCTTCCGGCGCGACGGCTATTCCGCGGCCCGGCTGACCGACATCGCCGCCGAGATCGGGATGAAGGCCGGGAGCCTCTACTACCACTTCGGCTCCCGCGAGGCCTTGGTCGAGGCGGTGATGGAGGTGGGGACGCGCCGGACCCATCAGGCGGTGCTGGACGCCCTCGCCGCCCTTCCGGCGGGCGCGGGCGCCCTGGCGCGGCTGGAGACGGCGATCGAGCGCCACCTGATCATGGTGCTGGCCCAGGAAGACATCGCCTCGGCGACCATCAAGCTGATCTGGCAGGCCCCGGCGCCGGTGCGGGAGAAGGTGCTGGCGGAACAGCGGGCCTATGGCGCCCTCTGGCGCGGGCTGCTGGAAGGGGCCCGCGCGGCCGGCGCCATCCGCCCGGACCTGGACCTGTCGGTGACGCGCATGGCGATCATGGGGGCCCTGAACTGGTCGGCGGACTGGTACCGGCCCGGGCGCCTGACCCCCGAGGAGATCGCCCACGACGTCGCCGCCATGGTGATCGGCGGCCTCGCGCCGCGCCCCTGAAGCAACGTCTCGGAGCGCGGGCGTTCCAGCCCGCCCTTGCTGCCGGCCCCTGAGCAGCCCGAACGCCGGAAAGAGTGGGCTGAAAGCCCGCGTTCCGGGTCTCGAGAAGTTCGCCCGCTTCCGCCACTACGCGATCCGTGGTCCAAGCGGAGGCGACGACCGGAGCGCCCATGGACCCCTCGACCGCCACTGTTCGCCCCCTGGGGGGAATCACCGTCGTCGCCCTGGAGCACGCCGTGGCGGCGCCCTTCGCCACCCGGCAGTTGGCCGACCTGGGCGCGCGGGTGATCAAGATCGAACGACCCGGCGAGGGCGACTTCGGCAGGGCCTACGACACCACGGTTCTGGGGCAGTCGTCCTATTTCGTGTGGCTCAACCGCAGCAAGGAGAGCCTGACGCTGGACCTCAAGCAGGCCGAGGCCCGCTCGGCGCTGGACGCCCTGCTGGCCGGGGCCGACGTCCTGATCCAGAACCTGGCGCCGGGCGCGGCGGCGCGGATGGGGCTGGGGTTCGAGAGCCTGCACGCCGTCCATCCCAGGCTGATCGTCTGCGACATCTCCGGTTTCGGCGACGGCGGGCCCTACACCGAGAAGAAGGCCTATGATCTGCTGATCCAGGCCTCCGCGGGCCTGATCGGGCTGACGGGGACGCCGGACCACCCTTCGCGGGCGGGGGCGTCGATCGCCGACATCGCCGCGGGCATGTACGCCTATTCCGGGATCCTGGCGGCCCTGCTGCAGCGGGCCCAAACCGGCGAGGGCCTGAGGGTGGAGGTGTCGATGTTCGAGGCGCTCACCGAGTGGGTGAGCAATTCCCTCTACTTCGCGCACTACGGCGGCGTCGAGCCGGCGCGGGGCGAGGCCAGCCACCCCTCGGTGGCCCCCTACGGGCCGCACCGGACGGGGGATGGAGGATCGGTGATCTTCGGCCTGCAGAACAGCCGGGAGTGGGCGCGGTTCTGCCAGGGCGTCCTGGGACGGCCCGATCTGACCCTCGACCCGCGCTTCAGCGACAATCCCCGCCGGGTGGCCAACCGCGGAGAACTGACGGCCCTGATCGAGGCGCGGTTCGCTCCCATGACCCTGGCCGAGGTCGAGGCCCTGCTGGACGGCGCCGGGATCGCCAACGCCCCGATCAACAGCATGGCCGACGTCTGGGCGCATCCGCAGCTCGCGGCGCGCCAGCGGTGGAGCACCATCATGACGCCGGGCGGTCCTATCGCCGCCCTGCGCCCGCCGGCCACGCTTTCCGGGGCCGAGCCGGTGATGGGCGATGTGCCGGCAGTCGGGGCGCAAACCGAAGCCATTCTCGCCGGCCTTGGCTACGACGCGGCCGCCATCGCGCGGATGCGCTCCGCGGGCGCGATCTGAGAGGGTGACCTGCGAAATGAATCAGCAGCCCCTGTCCCCTGCGGAATCTCACCGGATGTGCGAACAGCGCTGGTTCGAGGACTTCGCGGTGGGGGAGCGGTTCGTGCTGCCGTCGCGGACCATGACCGAGGCCCTGTTCGCCGCCTTCGCCCTGGCCAGCGGCGACAACCACCCGATCCACTACGACGTGGAATTCTGCCGCGCCCGCGGCATGCCGCATATGCTCGCCCACGGCTTCCAGGTGTTGATCCAGACTGCCGCCGGCGCCGGCCTGTTCCCGCACATGGTGGAGGACTCGCTCAAGGGCTTCGTCAGCCAGAGCAGCCGGTTCGTGGCCCCCGTCTATGTGGGCGACACCCTCTATTCGTCGCTGACCGTCACCGCCGTGACGCCCCAGCAGACCACCGGCCTGCTGGTCATGGCCTCGGCCGTGCTCAACCAGCGCAGCGAATTGGTGATGGCGGGCGAGCAGACCTACCTGCTGCGGCAACGGCCGGAGGGGGCGGCCACCGGCCATATCTGAGCCTGATCGCCGAAACCGGCCAGACAGGGCGGTTTCGGGCGGTTTTTGGCGCACGGCGGGCGGTTGAGACCCCGGTTTTCGCACGCAGCCGCTCAGACCCTTGTATAGCATATTGCAAAGATAATCGCAAGACGCCGCTCACGTCGCCCTGGCCAAGGCGTAGGCGATATCGCCCCCCTCCTTGCTCAGCTTCCCGGATGTGTCCGCCGGCACGCCGTCGGACGAGACGATGCGCCTATGGTTGTTCGTACTTGAAGCTGACGCGCACCTTGGACCGGTAGGCCTCGACCTGGCCGTTTTCGCCCAGGGTCATGTCCAGCTCGACCACTTCCGCGACCCGCAGGTCCCGAAGCGACTTGGCCGCGACCATCACGGCCTCCTTGGCCGCTTCCTCCCAGCTGGTAGGGCTCGTGCCGATGATTTCGGTGACGCGATAGACGCTCATGATTTCACTCCCTCCTGTGGCGCCCCTCCCGTTCGGTCAACTTGGCGCCCTAATCGAAGGCAAGGCAAGCGGCAAAAGGGCTGCAAAAGGTCCTAGGCGGAGCTCCCCAGCGCTTGCCCCACCCGACCCACGGCCTCCGCCGCCTGCGCCGGCAGGCCCAGCGCGTCGTAAGCCCGGGCGAGCGCGCGGTTGAGGGGTACGCCGTGCGGCTCGCGGGCGCGGCGCTGTTCCAGGATCTGCTGGACCTCCACCCACTTCCCGCTCGCCGTCAGGGCCGCCAGCCGGATCTGGTCGAAGAGGTCGCGCTGGGCGTGGCTGCCGCCGATCCGATGCAGGCGCGGCAGGGCGCGGTCGAGGCGGCGGACGGCGTCTTCGGGGCGGCCGGCCAGGAAGGCGACGATACCCTCCGCGGTCGGCAGGGCGATCTGCGCCCACACCTCGCGGCTGAAATCCGGCGCCTCGCGGGCGCGCCGGCGGAAGGCGTCCATCAGCCCTTCGGCTTCAGGGCGGCCGGCGCGGGCGAGGCCGTAGAGGTATTGCAGCGAGAGGAACGGCTGTTCGACGTCTTCCCCGCGGGCGGCGATGCGGTCGGCGAGGTCGCTCCAGCGGTCGCCGACGTCGACGCCGGCGAGTTCCAGACGGGCGAGCAGGGAGACCGCGCCAATCTGGTCCTGGGAATAGTCGCGATCATAGGCCCAGCACTGGGCGTCGTAGGCCTCGAGCACGGCGTCGGTCCGGCCCTGGCTGAGCTCGAAGAGCGCCAGGTGCCAGAAGTTGTGGGTGACCATGAATGAGTTGAGACCACTCCAGGTCGGGGCGGCGGCCTCCATGAACCGCGCGCCCTCGTCGATCCGTCCCTCCGTCAGCATGACGTGGGCCAGGGCGTGCTGGGCCCAGGGTTCGCGTTCGGTCATCTCCAGGGCGCGGCGGCCGGCGGCCTCGGCGTCGGCCAGCCGGTGACACTGCTCGTGGGCGAACGCCAGGATGCCGTACATCTGGGGAACGTCGGCGCAGGCCGGGGCGGCCTCGAGGGCGATTCGCAGCATGGCGGGCGCATCGCCGTCACCGAAGGCCAGGTACTGGTTGAGCTTCACGGCCACAAGGTCGCGAGGCCACTGCCGGACGATGGCGGCGGTGAGCGCGGAGGCGCGGGGAAGGTCGCCCTCTGTCCAGGCGCGCAGGAAGGCGATGAAGGCCGCCTCGCGGGCGTTGGCGCCGCGCGCCGCCTCGGCCGCCTCCAGGAAGGGTCTGGCGCGGACGGGGCCGTGCGGCGACTCCAGCAGCATGAACAGCGCGCCGGCGTAAGCGTTGGCCAGCGGCGCGTCGGGGGCTGCGGCGGCGGTCTTCAGGATGTCGCTCACCCTGGTTTCGTAGCGCAGGAAGCCTTCGACGAAGTCGTCCAGGCCAGCCAGGACCTGCGGATCAGCGGTGGAGACGGGGTTTCCGAGGGCGTCACGGCCGGCGGTCATGCGGGGCTCCGGGTTTCCGGAACGCCTTAGCACCTTCATCGCCGGAGGATGAGTCGGACCCGGCGTTCAGCGCGAGCACCTTCGACCGCTGACCGCTAGAGCTTGTCGCTCAGGATGCGGCGCAGGACGCGATCGAGCTCGCCGATGGTGAACGGCTTGGTGATGAGCTGAGTGTTGGGGTCCAGGGCGCCGTTGTGGACGATGGCGTTCCGGGTGTAGCCGGTCATGTAGAGAACCCTGAGGTCGGGCCGCAGGCGAAGGGCGGCGTCCACTAGCTGTCGGCCGTCCATCACCGGCATGACGACATCCGTCAGCAGGACGGCGATGTCCTCGCGGGCCTCGAGTTGCTCCAGCGCCGCCGCGCCGCTGTCGGCCTCCAGGCTGCCGTAGCCGAGTTCACGTAGCGCGCTTACCGCAATCTCGCGGACGCTGGGATCATCCTCCACCACGAGCACGGTGAACCGCTCGTCGATCCTGGTCGACGGGGCCGGCCGAGGCGCCTCCTGGACCGGACGGCCGCTGGCGTCGCGGGGCAGATAGAGCTTGACCGTCGTGCCCACGCCCATCTCGCTGTAGATCTTCACGTGCCCCCTCGACTGCTTGAGGAAGCCATGAACCTGGCTGAGGCCAAGGCCGGTGCCTTCGCCGACTCCCTTGGTCGTGAAGAACGGTTCGAACGCTCGTTCGATGACGTCCGGTGTCATTCCGGAGCCCGTATCCGTCACGGAAATCATAACGTACTGGCCAGGCTGCACGTCCACCTGAGCGTCGGCGTAGGCTTCGTCGAGCGCGGCGTTGGACGTCTCCACCGTCAGGCGGCCGCCCTCCGGCATGGCGTCGCGTGCGTTGACGGCCAGGTTGAGGAGGGCGCTTTCCAACTGCGGCCGATCGACAAAGGCGGGCCACAGACCGCCCGCCAGCACGGTCTCGACCGCGATCCGCTCGCCGAGGCTTCGACGCAACAGCTCGGTCGTTTCGCTGACGCACCTGTTGACGTCGGTGGTCCTGGGGTCGAGCGGCTGTTGCCGTGAGAAGGCCAGCAGGCGACGCGTGAGCGCGGCCGCGCGATGGGCCGCCGCCAGAGCGTTCTCCGCCATGGCCCTGACGCGGGCGTCCTGGCTGCCGAGCCGGCGGACCAGGATGTCGAGGTTGCCCACGATCACCGCCAGCATGTTATTGAAGTCGTGCGCCACGCCTCCGGTGAGCTGGCCGAGCGCCTCCATCTTCTGCGCCTGATGAAGCTGGGCTTCCGCCTTTCCCCGTTCTTCCATCTCGGTCGCCAGGGCCCTGTTGCGCTCCTTCAGGGCGGCCTCGTACAGACCGGCGGCGCGTGAGATGGTCAACGCCAGCAAGGCCACCAAGCCCACGGAAAGCGACACGGCGATGGCGAGTAGGTCGCCGAGTTGGCCGGCGTTCGCCTCCCGCCGCCGAAGCGTCCGCCGTTCGCTGGCGTCGAAATCGGCCAGGACGGCGCGGATGCCGCGCATCGCGTCGCGACCTTCATGGGTCCTGACGATCGCGAGCGCCTGGGCGGCGTGTCCGCCCCGCTGCATAGCGACCGTCCTGTCGAGTTCGAGCATTTTGGCGTCGATCAGCGCCTCCAACCGGTTCAGCTTGGCCTGTTGCTCCGGCTCATCGTGCGTCACCCTGCGAAGCTCGGCCTCGCGGGGGGCCACGCGCGCCCGGCTCGCCAACAAGGGGGCCAGGTAGCTCGGGTCGCCGGTGAGCAGATAGCCGCGCTGTCCGGTCTCCGCGTCCTGGATCGCGCTGAAAAGATCGGTTTCCGCCTGCCTGACCTCCAGCGAGTGGGTCAGCCACAGGTGGGCGTTGGCCGATGTGAAGGTCCCCACGATCGAGGCGAACCCGGCGAAGGCGAGCAGGCAGAATCCCAGGACGACCGGGAGGCGTGGAACGCCCGCGGGCGCGTCTCTGCCTTGGGTGTGATCCACCGCCGACTCCCCCAACCCTGACGCTGGAACGATTCCGCTGAGACGAATCGTCGCACATCGTCTGCACCAAGCTTGGCGGACTTTCCAGCCCTGAACGAGTCGTGGCGCCGGAGCGGCTTCCTATCTGATGGGGCCAGATCCGCGCTCTCAGGTCTTTAGTTCTTGCGCGTTCGGCCCGAAAACCGGTTCCCGGTTTTCGGAACGCGCTCTAGTGTGGCGATTCAGAAATTCGCTCCGGTGCTGGCAAACAGCGGCGAATTTCTGAATCGCCACACTAGGCCCGCAACAGGCCCTCCGCCGCAATCGTCTTGGCTTTCTTGAAAATCGCACGCTTTCCGTCGTGCAATTCTACCGCCAGGTGGAACTCGGAGCGGCCCAGGTCGGCCTTTGCGAGTTCGATGGCGCACTGCTCATCTTCCACGGTGATCAGCGCCAAGGTGGGCACGCTGTAGCGGGTGTCGGTGATGAAGAGACTGAAGGTCCGCATCATCTCCTCCCTCGGGTGCGGAAACGACGTCCGCTCAACAGAAAGCGCAACCATTTGGCCGTGTCAACAGGGGATGCACAGCAACGAGGCTGCAACCGGCAGTCACGTTCTTCTCGCTAGCTCGTCGCGAGGATCAGGTTGCGGACCAGGGGGTAGATCTGGGTCTGCCACTTGCGGCCGTTGAAGACGCCGTAATGGCCGACGCCCGGCTGCAGGTGGTGGCGCTTGCGGTTGGCGAAGATGTTGTCGCAGAGGGCGTGGGCGGCGACAGTCTGGCCGACCGAGCAGATGTCGTCCCGCTCGCCCTCCACGGTGAGCAGGGCGGTCCGGCGGATGGCGCGGGGATCGACCCGGCGATTGCGCCACACCAGCTCGCCCTTGGGCAGCAGGTGATCCTGGAAAACCCGGGAGACCGTCTCGAGGTAGAACTCGGCGGTGAGGTCGAGAACGGCGAAGTACTCGTCGTAGAAGGTCTTGGCCGCCTGCGCCTCGGCGGCCCGGCCGGCGGCCAGGTGGGTGTAGAGGTCCACGTGGGAGTCGACGTGGCGGCCGAGGTTCATGAGCATGAAGGCTGTCAGCTGCACGAAGCCGGGGTAGACCCGGCGCCCCGCTCCGGCGTAGCGCGGCGGGACGGTGTCGATCAGCTCGGTCTCGAACCAGTCGAGGGACTGGCTCGTGGCGAGCGCGTTGACCTTGGTTGGGTTGACGCGGGTATCCACGGGCCCGGCCATCAGGGTCATGCTGAGCGGGGTGGCCGGATGATCGTCCTCGGCCATGATGGCGACGGCCGCCAGGGCGTGGGCGCAGGGCTGGCAGACGCCGATCAGATGAGCGCCGGGCCCGATCGCCTCCAGGAAGGCGATCACATGGGCCACATAGTCGTCGAAGCCGAAGGCGCCGGCGCTGAGCGGCGCCTCGCGGGCGTTGCGCCAGTCGGTGATGTAGACGTCGTTGTCGGGCAGCAGGGTCTCCACGGTGCCGCGCAGCAGGGTGGCGAAGTGGCCGGAGAGCGGCGCCACCAGCAGCACGCGAGGCTGGTCGGGATCGCCCTCCTTGCGGAAGCGCACGAGATCGCCGAACGGTGTTCCGGCCACCACCTCCTCGCGGACCGGAACGTCGTGATTGCCGAGGCGGACGCTCGCGATCCCGTAGTCCGGCCGGCTGTGCGTCAGCCCGGCGCGGGCGAGCATCTCCCAGCCGGCGGAGAGGTGGCGTAAGCTG
>JAQGIW010000081.1 GCA_028290905.1 Caulobacteraceae bacterium
TCACCGACGCCATCGGATTGAAGAACTCCAGCTTGGCCAGGACTTCGGCCTTCGGCTTCAGCGCAGCGGACAGCCGGGGGAGCCGGACCAGGGGGGTGTCGCCGATAGTGTCGATGATCGAGTCATAGACCTTGCCCCGTCCCTTCCGGGCGTGGCGGGTGGCGTCGTAGGTGGAACTGGCGGTGTCCATGGGGCGTCTCTCGATCCTGTGGGCCGATGGCGCCACACCTTAGGCCCGCGGCCGTTTTTTGGAAGCGAGGGAATCTGGGAAGCCCTTGACTGCGCCTGGGGCCCGGGCGGCAAATGCGCAACACAACGCATCAAGGGAGAGCGCCGTGGAACGGGCCTATGATCTGGTGATCCGCGGAGGCCGGGTGGTCGACGGTTCGGGCGGCGTCGCCTTCGAGGCGGACGTGGCGGTGAAGGACGGGCGGATCGCCGCGGTCGGCCATATTGGCGCGGCCGGCGCCGAGGAGATCGACGCGCGGGGCCGTCTCGTCACCCCGGGTTTCGTCGACATTCACACCCACTATGACGGCCAGGCGACCTGGGACGGGCGCATGCAGCCGTCGTCCTGGCACGGCGTCACCACCGTGGTGATGGGCAACTGCGGGGTCGGTTTCGCCCCTTGCCGGCCCGAAGACCACGACCGCCTGGTGCGCCTGATGGAGGGTGTGGAGGACATTCCTTTCCCGGTGCTCAGCCAGGGCCTGCCGTGGAACTGGGAAAGCTATCCCGAGTACCTCGCCGGCTTGGAGGGGCGCGCCTTCGACGTCGACATCGGCAGCCAGCTTCCCCACGCTGCCCTGCGGGTCTTCGTCATGGGCGAGCGCGGGGCCAACCGGGAGCCGGCCACGGAGGCGGACATCGCCGCCATGGCCGCCATCGCCCGGCGCGCCGCCGAGGCGGGCGCCCTGGGCTTCACCACCTCCCGCACCCTCAACCACCGCACCAGCGACGGGCAGCCCACGCCGACCTTGACCGCCAGCGAGGAGGAACTCACCGGCATCGCCATGGGCCTCGCCGCCGCCGGCAAGGGCGTCCTGCAGTTCGTCTCCGACTTCGCCCACCCGAAGGAAGAGTTCGGCATGCTGCGGCGGATCGCGCGGGCCAGCGGCCGGCCGCTGTCCTTCAGCCTGGCCCAGGGCGGGAACAACCCCAAGGGGTACCGCTTCCTGCTGGACTCCCTCGAAGAGGCCGTCGCCGCCGGCCTGCCCATGAAGGCGCAGGTGGCCGCACGGCCGGTCGGCGTGCTGCTGGGGCTCGAGCTGACCGTCAATCCGTTCACCCAATATCCGCCGTACCGCGAGATCGCCCGCCTGCCTCTGGCCGAGCGCGTGGCGCGCCTGAGCAATCCTGACTTCCGCGCCCGGCTGCTCGCCCAGCCTCCCGAGGGCGGCGCGGGAGGCCTGATGGCGCAGTGGTCGCGCATGCACCTGATGGGTGATGAGCCGGACTACGAGCCGATGCCGGAGACGACCGTCGAGGCCCAGGCGGCGGCGCGCGGCGTCCCGCCGGAAACCGTGGCGCTGGACCACATGCTCACCGCGGGCGGCCGGGGCATGCTCTATGTGCCGTTCCTCAACTACAGCGAGGGCTCGCTCGACGCGGTGCGCGAGATGATCGTCCATCCGGACAGCGTGCCCGGTCTTTCCGACGGCGGCGCGCATGTGGGCATGATCTGCGACGGCAGTTTCCCCACCACCATGATCACCCATTGGACCCGCGACCGTGCGCGGGGACCAAAGATCCCCCTGGAGACGGTGATCCGCATGCAGACCCAGGACACCGCCCGGGCCGTGGGGCTGCATGACCGCGGCGTGATCAGCCCCGGCTATCGCGCCGACCTCAACGTCATCGACTACGAGGGCCTGAGACTGCACGCGCCGCAGGTAGTCTATGACCTGCCGGCGGGGGGACGCCGGCTGATCCAGAAGGCCAGCGGCTATGTGGCCACCATCGTCGCCGGCAAGGTCACCTACCGGGACGGCGAGCCCACCGGCGCCCTGCCGGGGCGGCTCGTGCGCGGACCGCGGAGTGCTCCGGTCGCCATGGCCGCTGAATAGAGTCCGCCAATCGGATCAATCAAAACGATCAATTATCCCTATTAAGACTGGGAAGTTAAGCCTTCCGTACACGCAACGGAAAGGACCCTCCCATGAAAGCCTTGACCACCGCGGCCGGCGCTCCGGTCGTCGATAACCAGAATGTCCAGACCGCTGGTCCGCGCGGCCCTGTGCTGCTGCAGGACGTCTGGCACCTCGAAAAGCTGGCCCACTTCG
Source organism: Caulobacteraceae bacterium (assembly GCA_028290905.1). Classification (GTDB taxonomy): domain Bacteria; phylum Pseudomonadota; class Alphaproteobacteria; order Caulobacterales; family Caulobacteraceae; genus Acaudatibacter. The sequence continues at coordinate 2,283 of JAQGIW010000081.1, forward strand.
CGCGCGAGGTGATCCCGGAGCGGCGCATGCACGCCAAGGGGTCTGGCGCGTTCGGCACATTCACCGTGACGAACGACATCTCGCCGCTCTGCAAGGCGGCGCTGTTCTCGGAGGTCGGCAAGAAGACCGACGTCTTCGTGCGATTCTCCACCGTGGCCGGCGAACGCGGGGCGGCGGACGCCGAGCGCGACATCCGCGGCTTCGCGGTGAAGTTCTACACCGAGCAGGGCAACTGGGATGTGGTCGGCAACAACACCCCGGTGTTCTTCCTGCGCGATCCGCTGAAGTTCCCCGACCTAAACCGGGCGGTGAAGCGCGATCCCAGGACCAACATGCGCAGCGCCCAGACCAACTGGGACTTCTGGACCCTGCTGCCGGAGGCGCTGCACCAGGTCACCATCGTCATGGGCGACCGGGGCATTCCGGACGGCTACCGTCACATGAACGGCTACGGCAGCCACACCTACAGCTTCCTGAACGCGGCGAACGAGCGCGTCTGGGTGAAGTTCCACTTCCGCTGCGAGCAGGGAATCTGGAACCTCAGCGACGCCGAAGCCGCCGACGTCGTCGGCCGCGACCGGGAGAGCTTCCAGGCGGACCTCTTCAACGCCATCGAGTTTGGCGACCTCCCGCGCTGGACGCTGAAGGTGCAGATCATGACCGAGGCGCAGGCGGCGGCCCTGCCCTACAACCCGTTCGACCTCACCAAGATCTGGTCGAAGAAGCAGTTCCCGCTGTTCGAGGTCGGGGTCATGGAGCTGAACCGCAATCCCGACAACTATTTCGTCGACGTCGAGCAGGCGGCGTTCTCGCCGGCCAACGTCGTTCCCGGGATCAGCTTCTCGCCCGACAAGATGCTGCAGTCGCGGCTGTTCTCCTATGGCGACGCCCAGCGCTACCGGCTGGGGGTCAACCACCACTACATCCCGGTGAACCGCCCGCGCTGCCCGGTCCACAGCTACCACCGCGACGGGGCCATGCGCGTCGACGCCAACCAGGGCGGCCGGATCGGCTATGAGCCCAACAGCTACGGCGAATGGGCCGAGCAGCCGGGGTACGCCGAGCCGATGCTGCCGCTGAGCGGCGACGCCGGTCACTGGGACCACCGGGCCGACGACGACGACTACTTCAGCCAGCCCGGCGATCTGTTCCGCTTGATGCGGCCCGACGAGCAGCAGCGCCTGTTCGAGAACACCGCCCGTTCGCTGGGCGGAGCGTCGGAGGAGATCCAGCGCCGGCATATCGAACATTGCCGGCGGGCCGATCCGGCCTATGGCGCCGGTGTGGAACGCGCGCTCCGCGCCCACGTCTCGCTCGAGGCGCCCAACGTGGTGGTGTGAGGGGACAACAGCCCCCCTCATCGGCGGTTGGTTACTTGCGGGCCTTGCGCGCGGCGTATTTCGCGTCGCGTCGGGCCTTCTGTTCGGCCTTGGTGAGGGCCTTGCGCTCCTTGCGCTCACCCCTCTTGGCTTCCAGGGCCGCCTGTTCCCGGGCTTCGGAGTCCAGGCGGGCGGCTTCCTTGGCGTCGGCCCTGGCCTGGCGCACGGCGGCCAGTTCGCGCTCGCGGGTCTCTTCGCGGCTCTCGAAAACCGGGGCGGTAATCGTCGGCTTGGGCTTCAGCTTGGCGAGCAGGGCCTTCTTGGCCTCCTGCTGGGCGGTGAGCCGTTCGGCGAATCCAGTCTTCAGCGGATCTTTCATGGGTCTTTCGAATGGGTGATCTGGCGGCTTCTCAAACCCTAGATCGCTTCGCAACGCAACATCGTCCCACGCTCAGCCCAACCGCCAAGGCGAATTCTTTAACCGCAGATGACGCGGATGCCCCTCCCCCCTGCCGCGCGATCCAACGTCACCATCTGCGAAATCTGCGTCATCTGCGGTTAAAATGAAGGAAGCTGGGCTCAGGCGGCGACGAAGGCGCCGTGGAGGCTGACGGGGAGGGCGACGTCGGCGCGCCAGGTGCACAGGGGGCCGTCGGAGAGGCGGCCGGCATCGAATACGTGCAGTTCGGTCGCCTTGGAGACCAGATTGACGGTGGGAACCAGGAGCCAGCCCTTCAGCTCGCCGGCGCTGCCGGGCCGGGGCGTGAACACCGCCTCCTCGACCAGGTGCGCGGGGCCGAAGTCGAAAACGTCGGAGCGATGCGTCGACCAGTTGTATGTGGCCAGGCCATGGAAGAGCGGCGTGGCCCCATCGCCGGTGGCGTGGACCGTCATCGCCCGCGGCCAGCCGCTGAACGCGGGATCGTTGCGAGGGAACTCCGCGGCGACCTGGCTGCGCTCGATCCGACCCTGCCCATCGGGGGAAAGGGTGATCAGCGCCAGGGCGGGCGGCGGGGTCGGGGTCCAGTCCCCCTTCAACACCTCCCGCGCGCCTCGGGTGGCGAATGTCGGGTCGGCGCTGGCGCAGGCGTCGAAGCGGATGGTCCCGTCCGGCTCCGCCCACGCGGGGCCGAAGTGGAAGGCGAAGAAGGCCGGCAGTTCGTAGATGCGCCGCGACCCCAGGTCCGCCTTGTCGAGCACCAGGATCCGGGTGGGTTCGTTCGGCCGCCAGGTGAAGCCGTCGATGTAGGGCAGGGTGGTCTTGTCGTGGATGAGGGGCTGCAGGACGACGATGAGCCAGCGCTCCGTCGCAGAGAAATCGTGGACGTAGCTGGCGCAGGGCAGGTCGATGGTCTCGGCCGACACCAGGGCGCCGTCACGTCCGAGGCGCCAGACCAGGGCCTTGTCGCCCATGACGCCGAGATTCCAGATGTCGCCGTCCGGCTCGGCCTTCGGGTGAGCGAGGAACGGCATATGGGCCAGGTCGGGCCGCAGGGTTCTGACGCCCCTGGTGGAGAGATCGGCGGCGTTCACCACCGTGGGCGATCCGCCCTCCCACAGAGCCCAGAGGTCCCCCGCCACGGGCATGACCGCGATGTTGGCGGGGTTGGCGTCATCGGCGGATCCGGCCTTGGCGCCGGGGCGGCCGAGGGTGCCGAACCCTGGGGTTATCACGGCGTTGGCGGCGGCGTCCGCCCGACGCTTGGGTGTGTCCACGAAGCGCGCGGCCAGGGTCGCCTCGCCGTCGCGGATACGGAAAGCCCTGATAAGGCCGTCGCCATCGAACCAGTGGGCCGCCGATCCGCCCGGACGCCGGAACTTGCCGGGACCGTTGCGATAAAGGCTCCCCGCCAGGGCCGCCGGACAGGCGCCCGACATCCGCTTCATCGGCGCCGGGGCCAGATCGCCGTCCTGGTCGGCGAAGGCGAGACCCCAGTCCACGCCGAGAGTGGCCCCCAGGGCGAGCTGACCGGCGGCGTGCGCCAGTTCGGGCGGCGCGAGGGCAGGTAGGCCGAGGGTGGACATTCCAGTCAGGAAAAGGCGGCGGTTCATGGCGGCTCCAGGGGCGACGGCTCCAGCGTGGCGGCCTCGTGGACTCGCTCGGTGTCGATGATTGGGCCATCGCTTCCATTGGCCGCGCAGCCTTTCGCGAGCCAAGGTGCTATTGGCCGAGGCTCGGGAAAGCAGACGACCGAGGGGATCAGATGCCCGATTGGCGAACAGGACCACATCCAAAGGAACGGCCCGCGTGAGCGTAGTGGCCTTGTCCTCGGCCACGGAGCCGGAGCCGGAGGCGACGCCCGCTTCGGCAGAGGCGGCTCAAGGCGGGCCAACGGCGGAACCCTCCGCCGCTTCCGCCAGCGCGGCGCAGCCCGCTGTCAAGCCGGCCTACCCGCCGCCGTCGTCGACTCCCACCCAGACCGGCCCGATGGGAATTCGGTTCGACTTCAACCAGGGCGCGCGGGTCGTTCTCCCGGCGCGCGCCGAAACCGACCCCCTGTGGAAGGTGCGCCTGCGCGATCTCGACAGCGGCAATGTGTTGTTCGAGAGCGAGAACCGCGGCGCCTTCGTCGCCAGCTCCAAGCGCTTCTATGTGCGGTTCCGGCTCGAGGCGTACGACGGCGAGGCCCTGGTCTTCGAGCATGACTACGACGCCAAGGATCGCGAGGTCCTGATCCAGTTCCCGGTCGGCACGCTGGGCGACATCCTGGCTTGGTTCCCCTATGCCGAGAAATTCCGCGCCGCCCACGGCTGCCGTCTGACCTGCGCGCTGTCGGGCCTGATCATTCCCCTGATCAGGGACGCCTATCCGCAGATCGCCTTCGTGACGCACGAGGAGATGGTCGAACAGAAGCTCACCGAGCGCGTCTACGCCACCTATTCCATGGGCCTGTTCTTCGACGACAAGGACAACATCTGGCAGCCGACGGACTTTCGCCACGTCGGCCTGCACCGCACCGCCGGCTATATACTGGGAGTCGATCCCGCCGAGACGCCGCCCCGCATCGTCCTGCCCGACGACAGCCGGCCGATTCCCGAGCCCTATGTCTGCATCGCCGTGCAGAGCTCAAGCGGCTGCAAGATGTGGAACAATCCGACCGGCTGGCGCGAGGTGGTCGCCCACATCAAGGCGCGCGGCTACCGGGTGATCTGCATCGACCAGAAACCCGTCCACGGCTCGGGCCTGCTCTACACCCACATTCCCCACGGGGCGGAGGACGAGACGGGCGACCGGCCGCTGACCGAGCGCGGCCGCTGGCTCAAGCACGCCGCCGCGTTCGTGGGCCTCTCCAGCGGCCTGGCCTGGCTTGCCTGGGCGACGGAGACGCCGGTGGTGCTGATCAGCGGCTTCACCCACCCGACCAACGAGTTCACCACGCCTTATCGGGTGATCAACTGGCACGCCTGCAACAGTTGCTGGAACGATCCCAAGGAGCGCTTTCAGCACACGGACTTCATGTGGTGCCCGCGCCACCAGAACACGCCGCGGCACTTCGAGTGCACCAAGCTGATCACCGGCGCGCACGTCAAGGCGCAGATCGACCGGGCGCTCGGCGTCACCGCCTGAAGCGCTGGCGTGGTTGCCCGATCGGGCGCTATGTTGATCCTCTCACCGTACTGCGCGCGCGGGAGTTTCTCTCGCAAGACCTTCGCGGCGCCCAACACGGCGCCGGGCGTGGGCTACGGCTACGACCGGGCCGGGCGGCCCACCAGCGCCCGGTTCGGGAATGTCTCGGGTACGCCGGGGGTGACCTGGGCCTATGACGCGGCCGGCCGGCGGATCAGCGAGGCGACCAACGGGCGGGCGCTGGCCTTCACCTACGACGCCAACGGCAACCCGGCCACGATGACCTGGCCCGATGGGCTTTCGATCACCTACGCCTTCGACACGGCGAACCGCTTCTCATCGGTGGGAAGCACTTCGGCGACGGTGACCGCTGGCTACGACAGCCTCGGCCGCATGAACGCGCTCACGCGCACCACAGGCAGCTCGAGCTCGGTCGGCTACGATCCCGCCGACCGGATGACGAGCCTGGCCCACGCCTTCACGCCCAGCACCGGCAACCAGACCTGAGGGTATGCCTACACGCCCGCCAGCCAGCTGACGACCACGACCAGCACCAACGGCGTCTTCGACTGGAACCCCGGCTCGGCGGCCGCCGTCAACACCGTCGCCGACGGCCTCAACCGCAACGCCACCGTGGCGGGCGTGACCCAGACCTACGACCCCTTCGGCAACCTCACCTCGGACGGAACACGGACCTTCACCTACGACACCGAGAACCGGCTGCTGACCGAGACCGGGCCTGTGACCCTGGCGCTCTCCTACGATCCGCTGGGCCGACTCCAGCAGAGCGTGATCAACGGAACCACGACCCAGTTCCTCTACGACGGCGACGCCCTCGTGGGGGAATATCCGGCCTCCGGAAACACGCCCCTGCGCCGCTACGTGCACGGCCCCGGCGTCGACAACCCGCTGATCTGGTACGAGGGCGGGACGATGACGGCGTCCAACGCCAGCTATCTGATCACCGATCGGCAGGGATCGACCGCCGGGACGGTCAACACCTCGGGCAACGTCACCGCCACCTACACCTATGACGCCTACGGCGCCCCGAACGCCTGGGGAACGGTCGGCAGCAGCACCCGCTTCCGCTACACCGGCCAGGCCGCCATCCCGGAGGCGCAGCTCTACTACTACAAGGCCAGGGTGTATGATCCGGTGTTCGGGCGCTTCCTGCAGGCTGATCCCGTGGGTTACGGGCCGGACGTCAACTGGTACGTCTACGTGGGAGACGATCCGGTCAATAGTGTTGATCCGACCGGCGACGCAGGATGCACACCCACCACCGGCTCGAATATCTGTTCCGCGGCAGAGAAGACACAGGCAAAGGCTCTTGCAGACGTGCGACATGCGCGGGCGGGCCTAAGGAATCTAGTGAAGGAGAGAGCCGCCATTGCCGCCGGAAAACAAAACGCCCTATCACCTGAGTCCGCAAAATTAGAAAAATCAGTCCAATCTCGCTTTGGTAATTCCAGTAATGATGCAATCAATGGTCGAATTGATCCAATGCTTGCGGGCGTTGAAAAAGTTCTCTCCGATCCTGGCAGCCGTTATAATTTTCAATCTGCCGATATCGGAACGGATCTTGGCCGAGCGTCGGTATTTGGTTCCACTATAAAGCTCGGACAGGCGTTTCTCGGCGCGAACAGCCGAGATCGCGAAGTGATCGAGGTCCATGAAGTTTCACACAAGGTCGGCGCTAATTTCTTGGTTCCAGAATTGTACGAACGTGACGCACTTCGAGCGATTATATTTTCGCCATATACATTACAAAACGCCGATAACTACGGGATATTTGTATATGAGAGCGCTCATAAATAGACAATAACCTGTAAGGGAAGGAACGAATACGGCACGATATATGTACGTTATTTTCGGTGCCTTACTGTCTGTCGGATCGACAGCTATGATTATGTTTTGGTTTTACATTAGTCAAGGTAGAGGATTCCTTAGAGAATTCAACGCGTTGTACTTATTATTATATGTTTTACTTGCCATCTGTGGGGTATATCTCATTCTACGTGGTTTAAGGCGCGGGCGATCTGACAAACAATAGCTAAGGTCTTCTGCATTATCCAAATTTACGCGAGGGGGCGCGAGGTTCCCATTGTGTTCGAGCTATGGGTCTTCCTGGCTCGGCGCGCCCGCATCGTGGCTCCCAGGCTGCCTGACCACACGACCCCGCGGCGAGCGGGACGACCCCAACGGCGGGGCCTACACCGTCTGGTACGACACCGTCGGCAACGGGGTGCGCAACATCGACGAGATCGGCCGCGAGGTGGACAGCACCTGGGACGGCCGCCATCGGGTGGCCACGCGGACCTTCCCGGAAATCGACCAGGAGGTGTTCGCCTACGACGCCAACGACAACGTCACCGCCCTGGTCAACTGGCCAAAGCCCGGATCGCCGCTTTCGCCCACCACCATCACGGCGAGCTACGAGCCAACCTGGAACCACCTGGCCTCCATCACCGATGCGCGGGGATATACGACCAGCTTCGCCTACTACGCCTCGGGCGCCGGCGCCTCCCTGATGCAGACGGCCACCCGGCCCGTCGTCGGCGGCGTCGCGCCGGTCTACAGCTTCGCCTACAACGCCATCGGCCTGCCGACCCAGACGGTGGACCCGGCCGCGGTGACCACCACACATCTCTACGACAGCTTCGGCAACCTGACCTCCACCACCGAGGGGGCGGCCGGAACGATCCCAAGGAGCGCTTTCAGCACACGGACTTCATGTGGTGCCCGCGCCACCAGAACACGCCGCGGCACTTCGAGTGCACCAAGCTGATCACCGGCGCGCACGGCGCTCGCCAGCTCCGCTCTCAGAGGAAGTTGTTGGGCCAGATGATCGTGCGCCACATGTGGCTCGAAGGGGAGTCGTCCAGGCCCAGCCCCTCCTCGGGCTGCCGGAAATGGCGCCCGACGATCTCCTCGAAGACGTCCAGCTCGACGGGTTCGACCGTTCCCGCCTCTTCGAACAGATACAGATCGTGGAGGGTGACCTGCCGGGCGCTCATGTACCAGCGGTGGGCGCGCGCCGTCGCTGCGTCCCGCATGATGTAGTCCGGCGGGCGATAGTCCGCGCCGAACAGGCGCAGGTAGATTTCGGGATAGCGATATCCGGCCGCCTCGTCGGGCACATAGCGCAGGCACTGGTGATAGCGCACGGCCCAGGCGACTTCCTCGTCCACATAGGGGGCGATCATCTGAGCGCCCCAATAGCCGTGGTCGCCCCGGATCAGCGCCCCGTTGGAGATGTCGTGCAGCAGGCAGGCGAGGACGATCTTCTCGTCCATGCCCGCGTCGAGCGCGTGCTTGGCCGAGCCGGCCATGTGGCGCAGATAGAAGTCGTCGAGGCGGGCCCGGAAGAAGTCGAGCAGCCGCGGTCGAGCGGGCATCGGCGGCAGGGCGGGGTTTTCGCCCATCATCATCACCGCGTCCGAACCCACCCGCCCGATGACCGCGAGTTCGGGGTCGGGAACGCCGGTGCCCGCAAGCCCGATCTTGGAGGGGGCCATCATGCGCCTGCGCCCGGCCTGCGGCCCGCTTCCCGGCGTGGCCGGCTGGGTGAAGGCCCGCTCGATGAAGTCCTCGTCCACGATCATGCTCCCGTCGCCGCTCTGCGAGTATCATAGCTCCATATCGCTGAAGGCGGCGCCCCGCGACCGACCCGCGCCCACGCTTGCCTCCAGAAGTGTCCACTTCCCAACAAGCGGACACTTATCCGCGCGCTTCCTCTATCGGATGCTATGTTTCATGTATTCGCTCCGTGATGACGGGACCACGACCTCCGACCGGCCTGCTTACCTCAGGTGGGCGGCATCACCCCGGAACGCCGGCCGGCATCCCTTGACATCGATCTATGCATATTGCAAACTATGAGCCAGTTTCGCTCTTTGTCATCGTCAACCAGTCCACGCAGCGAAGCCGCACAAGCGGCGGCGTGGCGTGTCCGGCTGCGCCGCCACGGCGTCGGGCTTCCTGCGGGGCGCCGGGGGTCGCAATGGTGCGATTTGGCGCGGAACGATCGCGAAAATCGCCTTTTGGTACGCCTTCGGGTTGGAAAGGGTCTTTTTGGTCGCCGAATGGAGGTCAGCGGATCACTTGCCGGACCGCCCGAACCCGCCCCGCGACCCGCCCGGAATCGGCGGGCGCTCACCGTATCTACGGTCGTCAACGGTGAATCGGCGGGCGTCCCGGGCGCTCAGCCGGCCCACACCGGGCGAGCGTCTTCCCCCTCTGGTTGCGGCGCCGAATGTCGCGTGGTATCAGGCGCGCGGCTTGCGGCGAGGGGGCCTTTGCGGCTCTCCGAACCCCCCCGGTTTCCTGGGCGTATTCAAGCCTTTAAGCTGTCTCTGGACCCTCCGGAGCCGGCGGCGCAACGACACCGGACGGATTACACGTGGCGGATGATTCCAAGGCGACGGACGTGGGCGCGCGGTACGCGCAGGCCCTGTTCGATCTCGCCGTCGAGACCAATACGCTTCCCACGGTGGAAGCGGACCTTCAGGCGCTGGGCGCCATGATCGCCGCGAGCCACGATCTGCGCACGCTGCTCAAGTCGCCCAAGTTCTCGGCCGAGGAGAAGGGCAAGGGCCTGGCCGCCATTGCCGAGAAGGCCGGTCTCGGGGAGACCACCCGAAAGTTCCTCGGGCTGCTGGCGGCTAACCGGCGGACGCTCGCGCTCGAGGAGGTCATCAGGGCCTTCCAGCGCCTTGCAGCCGCGCGCCGGGGCGCGGTTTCGGCCCAGGTGGTCACCGCGATAGCGCTCACCGACGCGCAACGCGACGGGATCGCCGCGGCCCTGCGCACGGCGCTCGGCAAGGACCCGCAGATCGAAACCCGCGTCGACCCCGGCATCCTGGGCGGCCTCAAGGTCCGTGTCGGCTCCCGCCTCTATGATGCTTCGCTCAAGTCGAAGCTCGATTCCCTGAAATTCGCCCTCAAGAGAGCTTAAGAAGAACATATCCATGGATATCCGCGCCTCGGAAATCTCCGACATCCTGAAGAGTCAGATCGCCAACTTCGGCGTCGAAGCCGACGTGTCCGATGTCGGCCAGGTGCTGTCGGTCGGCGACGGCATCGCCCGCGTGTTCGGCCTCGACCAGGTCCAGGCCGGCGAGATGGTGGAGTTTCCCTCGGCCGGCGTGAAGGGCATGGCCCTCAACCTCGAGCGCGACAACGTCGGCATCGTGATCTTCGGCTCCGACTCCCAGATCTCGGAAGGCGACGAAGTCCGCAGGCTCGGCGAAATCGTCGACGTGCCGGTCGGCAAGGGCCTGCTCGGGCGGGTGGTCAATCCGCTGGGCGAGCCGATCGACGGCAAGGGCCCGCTCACCAACGTGGCCGAAAAGCGCCGCGTGGACGTCAAGGCCCCGGGCATCATTCCCCGCAAGTCGGTGCATGAGCCGGTGCAGACCGGGCTGAAGATCATCGACTCCCTGGTGCCGATCGGCCGGGGCCAGCGCGAACTGATCATCGGCGACCGCCAGACCGGCAAGACCGCCGTGGCCGTCGACGCCATCCTCAACCAGAAGCAGATCAACGCCGGGACCGACGAGAGCGCCAAGCTCTACTGC
>JAQGIW010000086.1 GCA_028290905.1 Caulobacteraceae bacterium
GGAACGGCGGCGGCCATGGGACCGATGACCAATGTCGATGTGGGCGTCACCCTCGGCGTCTGCAACTATGGCGACTACTACTGGGGCAGAGGCCCGGTGGGACCCACCATCCCTCGGAACATGATCCACGGCTGGTGGTACATTCAGGGGTAAGACGCCGTCGTGGCGCCGCTCTGGAAGTAGGCCTTGCCGGTCTTCTCCACAAAGCCGGCGCGACCCTCGACCTCGGGCGACGCCAGCCAGCGGGCGCCAGGCTGGCAGGGAAGTCCGGCGTGACGCCCAGGTCCGCGACACTGTCCACGAACGCGCGCAGACGCCCCAAGAGCCCCGGCCGTCTTTGTTCGAGCTGCTCGTAGAACTCCGGCTCCGAGGCCGTCACCGCGCGCGGCCTGGACGCCGTCGCCGTCGAGGTCGCCGTCGCGGGCGCCTCCACCTGGATGCCGACGCCAGGGTTGAAGGTCACGATCCCGCGCTCGATGAGCACGGTCCGCATCGGCACGCGAGGCACGGCCAGCAGCCCGCCGGCCGGGGCGGACCAGATCGAGAGGTCCACGAGAGCCATGCCCGCTTGAGCGCCGGCGTGGGGCTGCAGGTGCTCGGCGAGGGCCCGGGCGCCCTCCTGGGCGCCGTCGCCGATGATGAGGAGCAGGACGGGGCCGGTGCGCAGACGCCGGTCGACCGCGTCCGTGAACTGGCGCCTTCGAGATCGGACGCCGCTCCGATGAGCTGCCAGATCGTGGCGGCTGGCTGCTTCAAGGCCCGCCGATGAAATACCCCTTGATAAGCGGAGGAGCCCTCCGTATATAAAGCGGAGACATCCTCCGTTTACGTACTTGGCCGGCTTTTACAAGCCTGATGCTGCGGTCGATCGAAAGGGCAAATGCCCATACCAACGATCGACACCTTCACGCCAAGGGAGCCTCAGACCCGAAAGAAAGGAAATCGACATGGAATACGCAACGCTCGGCAATACCGGTCTCCTGGTCTCGAAACTCTGCTTCGGAACCATGACATTCGGCGACGGCAGAGGGCTCTTCAAGGCCCTCAGCACCGTTGACCAGGTCGGAGCCGATGAACTTGTCAAGACGGCGATTGGCGGCGGTATCAACTTCTTTGATACAGCGGACAATTACACGGAGGGAGAGAGCGAAAAGATACTCGGGCAATCACTGAAAAACCTTGGCATCGCGCGCAAGGATGTGGTGATCGCGACGAAGGTCTATAGCCGCGTTGGGCCGGGGCGGAATGACGTCGGGGCTTCTCGGGGCCACATTATGGACGGCGTGGAGGCCAGTCTCCGCCGTTTGCAGACCGACCACATCGATCTGTACCCGATCCACGCCAACGATTCCGTGACCCCTCTCGAAGAGACTGTTCGCGCGCTCGACACCCTGGTGCAGCAGGGAAAGGTCCGCTACGTCGGCTGCTCCAACTGGCAGGCATGGAAGATCACCAAAGCCCTCGGAATATCCGAGTGCAAGAACCTAGCCCGATTTGACACGCTTCAGTCTTATTACTCGATCGCCGGCCGCGATCTCGAACGAGAAATCGTTCCCATGCTGGAATCCGAAAAGCTCGGCCTGCTCGTCTGGAGTCCGCTTGCCGGCGGCTTACTTTCCGGCAAGTTCAGCCGGTCGAATCAGAAGCCCGCGGATTCACGCCGCACCGACTACGACTTTCCCCTCGTGGACAAGGAACGGACCTGGAAGATTCTCGACGTAATGGCTCCGCTCGCGAAAGCACACAGATGTAGTCCTGCGCGGCTCTCGCTCGCATGGCTCTTGGCAAAGCCTGTAGTAACCTCGGTCATCATTGGCGCGAAGCGCCTCGACCAGCTTGAGGACAATCTCGCAGCGGTCGAACTCACACTTACCCAGGATGAACTGAGACAGTTGAATGAGGTCAGCGCTCTTCCGCCTGAGTATCCAGGATGGGCTTTGCCGTTCCAGGGAGCGGACCGTCTGGGGCCCAGTGATCGCCACGAGCGTTTACGCGAGGCGGTCAAGCCGCATTGATCTCTCCCCGACCGATAACTGGTCTGGCAACCCATCAAAACCCCTGTGCAGAGGTACTAATCGCAATGGGCCCTTGCCTCCGTGTCGCCCACAGACGACATTTCGTCCTGGCGAAGACCCTGGCGAAGGAATTGGATTGATGGCGAGAACGAGCCGGACTTTCGATCCAGCGCGCTATCTCGACAGCCCCGAAGCCATCGCCGGCTTTCTGGAGGATGCGTTCGCCGGTTCCGACCTGAAGGAGATCGCCAGCGCCCTGGGCGTCGTGGCGCGCGCCAGGGGGATGAGCCAGCTCGCCGAGGAAACCGGCCTGAGCCGGCAGGCGCTCTACAAGGCGCTGAGTGACGATGGAAAGCCGGAGCTGGACACCCTGCTGAAGGTGATGAAGGCCTTCGACCTTCGCCTTTCCCCGGTACCGCGTCGACAAGTCGAGGCGGTGGAGGGCTCATAGGGTCATGCATGTGCTGTTGGAAGAGAATCGAGACGAGATCGCCGAGCTGTGCCGACGCTACGGCGTTCGGCGCCTGGAGGCGTTCGGCTCGGTCGCCCGGGGCCAGGACTTCGATCCCGGCAGCAGCGATGCGGACTTTCTGGTCACTTTCGAGAACGGCTCCGAACACTCGGGTCTCGCACGGTTTCTCGGCCTGGCCGAAGCCTTGGAGGCCCTGCTCGGGCGCCCGGTGGATCTCGTCGAGCGCGGGACAATCGAAGCCAGCCGCAACTCCATCCGCAAGCGCAGCATCCTGGGCGACGCCGAAACCGTCTATGGCTGACCCTCCGTGTGACCGTGGCAGGGCGCTGGCTCTGCGCAGGGACGACATCCGCCAGATGATCGACGCGGGGATGACCGCCCTTCGTGCGAGTAAGGGCGTCGACGGCGACAGCTTTCTGGCGGCGATGGACGCCGAACTCGCGGCGTTGGAAGCCCGCGACCGGGCGTGAGCCGCACTCGCGCACCCATCATCCTTAGGGAGCCCGCGAGGACGAAATGATCTTCAGAGCCCCAACTCCAGCGCCTTCACCGCCAGCGCCACCGTGCGCGGAATCGGCTTCTCGCCTCGATCGTAATAGGCCACCATCCGCCGGCTCAGGCCAAGCGCCTGGGCGGCGGTGTCGAGCGTGTAGGCCTTGCGCTCGCGCCAATGGCGGAAGGCGTCGGCCGTCATGGTCGCGCCCGATTGCTCCTGTGCGAGCCGCCAGAGCGTGCTGGCCGCCATGTCGATGTCGTCACTCCAGGCGACGTGAGTTCCGTACTCGCCGACCTTGACGGCGGCGAACCTATCCGGATCGGAGCGCAGGGGCGCGAAGACGCGAAAACTCGCGATCATGCCCGACACGTCGACCACGCTCTCTCCGCCATGGGTCCAGCGGATGCGGAGCGTGAAGGGATGCTCGCCGGCTTCGACGGCGTCGATACGGGGTATTGTCTTCCTTGGCATGATCAGCCTCGCTCGTTGAGTTCGGCCCATGTCAGGGCCAGGGCTCCGCGTTGCTCGTCCGCCCATTTCAGCACCTCGGCGATCTGGCGGGGCCGCGCCGCGCCGGCGATCACCGTGAGGTCCGAAATGCGCACCAGCACCTCGAAGTCGGGCGCTTCGATGTGGAAGTGCGGAGGAGCATGGTCGTCCGCGTACATGCGCACGACTATCGCGCCGAAGCGCTTGATCGTCGGCATAAGATCGGCGCATCAAGCATGGTGCAATAGTTGCACTTCCTGGTCGGGAAGTCAAACCGAGCGCGCCCTGGGCGTCGTGGCGCGCGCCAGGGCATGAGCCAGCTCACCGAGGAAACGGGCCTGAACCGGCAAGCGCTCTACAAGGCCCTGAGCGACGATGGAAAGCCGGAACTAGACACCTTGCTGAAGGTGATGAAGGCCTTCGACCTTCGCCTTTCTCCCGTGCCGCGTCGGCAAGTCGAGGCCGTCGACGGTGGTTGTGACGGCGCGTCAGCGCATCGCGACGACGGTCGGCGCCGCGCCCTACGCGCGGATGAATTCGGCCGCGCACGGTTCACCGGGCAGCGGAACGGTCGCCACGCGCCGATTGGCGCGGGGGTCGATGCGGCTGACCGCGTCGGGCGCCGTGCTCCCCACCCAGATCGCGCCGGGGGTGATCGCCACCCAGTCGGCCGTGCCGCCGACCTTGATCGTGGCCTGGACCCTCAGCGATTCCATCGGCGCGCGATGATCCGGCGCGCCCGCAGCGGCGGACGGCAAAGCCGCCGGCGGGCTCGCGCCTACGAACGCGGCGCACATCAGGGCGAGCGGGAGCCTGCCCAAGATCACGGTCCCTCCAATGGGCGCCGGGCGCCGTGGCGCACCTGGAGCACAGTCACCACGGCCTGTCGCTCATCGATCCGAAAGATCACGCGATAGATGTTGCGGCCGTGACCATGAAGCAGATGTCGGAGCTTCTTGTCCTCAGGCGTGGCCGGACATCGGCCGGGCTTCTCTTCCAGAGAAAGGATAGCGGCCTCGAGCGTGTTGAACCAAGCCCGCGCGTGACCGGACTCGGCTGCGTCGATCTGCTGAAAGAGACGGTGAAGGTTGCGTCTCGCGCGGCGCGTCAGTTCAACGCGGTATGTCATACCGCGCGCGCATCTCCTCGAAGAACTCGCGGGCGGGCTGGACCCGACCTGCCTCCGCGTCCTCGATTCCTTGACGATTGCCCTCCGACACGTCTGCTTCGGCCGCGAGGTCCAGAAGCCGCTGATAGGCCTCAGCGTCCTGCACGACCGCCGCCGCCTTGCCGTTGACGGTGAGAACCATCGGGCGTTTGGTGGCCTTGATGTGCGCCAGCATGGCCGCCGAGTTGTTGCGGAACGTGGTCATGGGCTGAATGTCTTTGGTGATGTCCACGGCCGCCTCGCATGGGAAGTTACCTTTTAAGGTATCATCGATCGGAGCGGGGTCAAGGAAGAGAGCACGGCTCTGACAGCAATGAAGTCAATGAAGGCGGGGCGAGGCTGGATCAGGCCGGCTGTTCGAGGTGAGCGGTCTTGAGCGCCAGGCGCTTGGCCTCCTCGACGTCGTAGCGGCTGGCGGTGACGATGCGCTGGGCGTAGAGGCCGCCGCCCGACTGCAGGTTGGCGATCGCCGCCCAGGTGCCGCCCGCGCCGCCGGTGTAGTCGTAGATGGCGTGGAACAGCCGGGTCCGGTAATCGCCGTCGACCGACTGCTTGGTGCCCATGTACTTGCGGATCAGGTGTCCCACCTCCGTGTTCTCGAGGTCGGCCACCGAAGGCGCGGTCTGCACCGATCCGCCGGAGATATCGTGCAGGTCGCGCACCATGACCGGATAGTTCGCCGCGCCGAAATACTTGCCGGCGTTGGTGTAGAGTTCGTGCGGAACCGCCTGGCCATCGGCCGTGTAGTGGCACTGGTCGATCGCCGCATCCAGGCAGGCGCGCACCATGGTGGCGTTGATCATCATGCCGGAGATCTTATCCTTGATGTGCGGCACCTTCTCCAGGCCGTTGGCCTCGGCGACCAGCTGGGCGAAGCCGACCAGCCGGTCGAAGGTGTTGACCATGCCGGCCAGGCCGCCGAGCCGTTCCCACAGGCCCAGCGAGTGGGCGAAGGTCGCCGCCAGCTCGGGGTGGCCGTCGAGAAAGACGCGCTCGTTGGGCACGAAAACGTTGTCGAAGATGACGAAGCTGTCGGGAGTGTGCTTGCGGCTGGAGATCGGAAAGCGGCGCTCGTCCTTGTGGCGGGGCGCGTAGTCGACGTCGACGATCTTCACGCCGGGGGCGTTGAGCGGCACCATGCAGGCGATGGAATAGTCGTCCTCGCCGGCCTTCATCGCCTTGGTCGGGATGGTCATCAGTTCGTGGGCGAGCGAGGCGGCGGTGATGTGCAGCTTCGCCCCGCGGATGACGACCCCGTCGGCCCGGCGCTCGACGACGCGCACATAGGCGTCCGGATCTTCCTGCTGGCTGGGGCGCTTGGAGCGGTCGCCCTTGGCGTCGGTGATGCACTGGACGATGCGGATGTCGCGTTCCTGAGCCTCCTTGACCCAGGCGCGGATGCGCGCGGCGTTCTCGGGCAGCCTGTCCTCGATGCGGTCGGCGGCGGTCAGCAGGGTCATCATCGAGGCGCTGGTGACGCCCAGCAGCATGTCGTGATCGTCGGAGCCGCTGGCGTGGTGACGCAGGTCCTCGGGCGTGGACATGGTGCGCATGGTGGCGCGCACCGCCCCCGGCGTCGGGTCGTAGCCGCGGTCGTACAGCCTGGCGGAGGCGTCGACGGGGACCTTGAACACCGGATGGTTCGCCATGTCCTCGATGAGCTCGCCCTCTAGGAACACGCGCCTGCCGTCGCTCAAGGACTGCCTGTACTGCTCGCCCGTCATCATGGCCGTTCACTCCCGGTTCTCGATCGCGTGGTGTTCACGTCGTGTAGGTCAAAGGATGCGGTCAGTTCAACCGCCGCCTCAACGTCGTCTTCCATAGTCGGCGGTCGCTGCACGCGGAGCGTCAGTGACGCGCCAGGGCCGCGCGCCCGCGGGGCGGCGTCGCGGGACTACCCCTCCGCCAGCACCCGCTTTTTCTGCTGCTCGGTGAACGCGTGGAGCTTGTGCATGTAGGCGAAGCGCACCTGGTCGCGGCCGGCGGCCGAAATCTTGTCGAACCAGTCGTCCTCGCCCAGCATCTCGCCCAGGCGCGGCGCATTGCGGTACATCATCTGCACGTCGGTCTTCTTCGGCTCCAGGCTGCGCAGGATGCCGCGGTTGAAGTGGGCGTGCAGGGTGACGCGCTCGCCCGGCTCCGTGCGGTCCCCCTGCCAGTGCCAGACGCCATGGGCGAAGTAGACCACCGAGCCCTTCGGCATCTCGATCGGCACCCCGCCGCTGCGGTCCTCCCCGGGGCGCGGGGCGCGGCGCTTGCGGTGGCTGCCCGGAATGATCCAGGTCGGGCCGCTCGCGACCGTCCAGTCCTCGAAGGCCCAGACGCCGACACCGGTCATGGAGAACTCCGGATAGGGCTCGGGCACGTGGGCGTAGTCGGTGTGCATCGGGATCATCCCGGGGCCCGGCCCGCGGCGAATGGCGCTCAGCGAGGCGATCACCGCCCCGCGCCCCAGGGAGGCGTCGATCAGGGTCAGCAGCATCGGGTTCTGGACCAGCTGCTCGAATTCGCGGCCGTGATAGAGCATCCACTGCATCGAGGTGTTCTGGTGCGCCGAGAGGGCTCGCAAGGTCGCGGCGCGGACCTCATCGGCGAAGGCGTCGGAAATGGCGCGCTCGACGACCGTATAGCCCTGGTCTTCGAGCTCGCGGATCTTGCCGACGAGGCCCAGCCGCGCGGCCCGGTGGGCGAGGTCGGGATTTTCGACCGTCCGCCGGCCCATGTGGTCGTGGAGCGCCGCCAGCAGGTCGTCGGCCGCCGCCGGCAGCGCGCCCTTCACCCGCAGCGCGCCGTCGCCGAACACAGTCTTCAGTTCACGGAACATCGCCGCCGCGGCGCCGGGGGCCTGGATGCCGACCCATTGGGCCGCCATCAGGGCCGCCTGATAGTCGCCCTCGGCGGTGAGCGTGGCCGAAGCGTCGAAGCCGCGGACCACCGATACGCCCTCCCCGTCGAAGCGCATCGTCCAGGCGGCGACGTCGCCCGGCAGGTCCAGGTGCGGCGGGGCGCCCTCGAACGCCTCGCTGAGGCTGAACGCCTGGCCGGCCAGCTCGGCCTTGCGCCGCCCGGTCTCGCGCTCGAGGAACGCCCTGGCTTCGTCGAGCCAGGCGTCGGACAGGAACTCGAAACGTCCGGGCAGGGTCAGGCCGGCCGGGCCCATGGCGCAACTCCCTTTGGCTTCGCGCGTCGTCGGAAGGGACGTCGCGGATTATTGGAACACGTTATATGCGGCCGGGCGAGGAAACAAACCTTTCGGTCGGGGCAATGCCGACACATCGTGACCAGTCCGTCTCATTTGACGTCGGACGGATTCGATTACACTGGAGCCGATTGTCAGTGGATGCGCCAGGCCGGGTTTTCCCGGACGCGGGTGGAACCGCTAGCGCTTCGCAAAAAAATCACCATTTGGGCGCGCGCCACATGACTGATAGGAGAGTGCATTGGCTGCGCCTACGCCGTGCGGCGCCAGGTCTGCGCAAGCATTGCAGCGTTGTTCTGGCGGCATTGGCGCACAGCGCCTTCAGTTCGGCGAGCACGGCGGTGTTTCTACGTTGCTGACTCCTTGGCAACGGCATCCACCGGCTTCTCCCTTGGAAACAAGGAGAACGTCGGGCCGGCGGATTGGTGATCATCCTGATGTGTGGCGGAGATAAGAGCAGCCAGAACCGGGACATCGTCCTTGCGAAGGCTTTGGCGAAGGAGCTGGATTGATGGCGAGAACGACCCGGACTTTCGATCCAGCGCGCTATCTCGACAGCCCGGAGGCCATCGCCGGCTTTCTGGAGGATGCGTTCGCCGGTTCCGACCTGAAGGAGATCGCCAGCGCCTTGGGCGTCGTGGCACGCGCCAGGGGCATGAGTCAGCTCGCCGAGGAAACGGGCCTGAATCGGCAAGCGCTCTACAAGGCGCTGAGCGACGACGGAAAGCCGGAACTGGACACCTTGCTGAAGGTGATGAAGGCCTTCGACCTTCGCCTTTCACCGGCGCCGCGCGGGCAAGTCGAGGCCGTCGAGGGGTCATAGGGTCGGTCGGTCAAGAGGGCTCACTGGAACCGCGGGTGAGCTGCCGCGTGACGACGATCAGCGCCCCCGCCAAGGATCCAAAAGCTGGATCGGCAGGGCCCCAAAGTCCTTGATGTTGCGCGTGGCCAGCGCCGCGCCCGCAACGGCGGCGATGCCCGCGATCATCATGTCCGAGGGGTGGGAAGCCAGCCCCGCGGCCTCGCGCATGGCCCGCAGCCGCCCGGTCTCCCTGGCGGCCGGCTCGTCCAGCGGCAGTACGCCGAGCGCGACCGCGAAGGCCTCGAAGCGGGCCTGGAGGTCGGCCTTCCGCCGTCCGTCGGGCAAGCGTTGAAGCCCGAACTGGATTTCAGCGACGGTGACGGCGGTGGTCGTCAGCGGTGTCTCGCCGATGCCTGCCAACCAACCACGGACAGAAACGTCGGGCGCCGGCTTCATCAGTTCCGACACGACGTTGGTGTCGAGGATGATCACCGGTCGCCGGCATCCGTGAAATCCGGCGAGGGGCGATCGTCGTCCCGGCGCGGAAGTTCCAATTCAACACCGTCCGCGCTCTCGAACAACTGACGTGACAACGCCCATAGTCCGGCCCCGTCGACGCCCCCGACCGCACGCCTCAGGATCACGCGCGCTTCTTCCTCCATGGAATGGCCATGCGTAGCGGCCCGCACCCGCAGGCGCTCTTTGACGCTATCCTCGATGTTTCTGATCGTCAGAACCGCCATGACCGACCACCTTCCAGTCCTTCCTTGTACGCCCTTGACAGCAATGAAGTCAATGACAGCGAGAAAGGTTCGCCCCCCGGGTTCGCCGCCTGCATCAGAGCGTCCGTCACCTTGGTCCGCGAGATCGTGCCCGCCGAGTGGTCAGTCAGCCAGATCACCCCTCCACCTACGGCGAGGGAGTCTCCCCCTTCACCACCCACTGCCGCCGGCCACGTGCGGGGGCAGGCCAGGGTGAGGTCAAGGGCCTTGCAATGCGGAGTGTGCGCCATCAGGATAGCGTCGACACAGGCTCCACGAGCATGAAATAACCTGATGAAGATAGTGGCGTTCCGACTTATGCCCGGGGCGGATCTCAAGCAAGAGCTCACGCGTATTGTGGATGAGCACGGACTTCGTGCCGGCTACATAGTTTCGTGTGTTGGCAGTCTTGCCCGAGCGCGCATCCGGATGGCCGGCGCCACGGGCGAGCCGGAATGCTTCAAGTCCCTCGATGAGCCTACGGAGATCATCTCGCTCGCAGGTACGCTCTGTCCCGATGGCCTGCACCTTCACATCGGGCTAGCCCGCCGGGACGGTCAGTGCGTCGGAGGGCACGTGGTCGACGGGTGCGTTGTGCACACAACCGCGGAACTCATAGTGGGAGAACTCCCTGATCTGGAGTTCCGTCGCGCGCCGGACCCGGAAACGGGATATCTTGAGCTTTGCGTCGGCAACCGAATCCAAGACCCCGATCAGAGCCGATAAATTCGCCAGGGCGGTCGGCCACCAGGGTCACGTGCACGACCGTTTTCCTTTCCTTCGCTCTTCCGGTATACTGAACGGCCAGAAACCAAACGCCGCTCCTCAGACGAGAGCGCGCGCGTGTTGGGGGAAACAGCCGTGCCGACAGACGCCATCCAGTGGCCCGTCAAGCAGCGGGACATTCACAATTCGATCTTCGACTCGCGGGTGTGGGACGACTTCGCGGTTCGCGACGACGACATCGTCATCGCCACCTGGGGCAAGGCCGGCACCACCTGGACCCAGCAGATCGTCGGCCAGCTGGTCTTCGACGGCCGGGAGGACCTGGCGGTGGGCGACATGTCGCCCTGGCTGGACTTCGTCGTGCCGCCGGTGGAGGTGATCGAGGCGGCGAAGGCGCAGAGCCATCGCCGGTTCGTCAAGACCCACCTGCCGCTGGACGCGCTCACCTATTCGCCCAAGGCGAAGTACATCTACGTCGGACGGGATGGCCGGGACGTAGTGTGGAGCATGCACAACCACCACGCCAACTTCATCCCCGGCTTCTACGCGCATTTCAAGACCAACCCGCGGCGCGGCCCGGATCCGGGCCCGGAACTGGAGCCGCCGACGCCCGACGTGGCCCAGTATTTCCGCGAATGGTTCGCGGGCGACGGCTACCCTTGGTGGCCGTTCTGGGAGAACATCCGGACCTGGTGGGCCGCCCGCAGCCTTCCCAACATCCTGTTCGTGCACTTCGCCAGCCTGAAGGCCGACCTCTCCGGCGAGATGCGCCGGATCGCCAGTTTCCTCGACATTCCCGTCGACGAGGCGCGCTGGCCCGCCATCGTCGAACACTGCACCTTCGACTACATGAAGGCGCACGCCGACCTCGCCGCGCCCGGCGCCGGCGCCTTCTGGGAGGGCGGGGCGACGACCTTCATCCACAAAGGCACCAACGGGCGCTGGCGCGACCTGCTGACGGCGGAGGAGATCGCCGCCTACGAGCAGCGCGCCCGAGTCGAGCTGGGCGAGGAATGCGCCCACTGGCTCGCCACCGGAGAGGGGCTCGCTCCCGGACGGCGGGATCGAGCCGCCTGAGCCCGACAGCCACTGGAGGGCGAGAGCCTCAGCGGCGGTGGCCGATACGGACCCCGAAGCTGTAGGTCAGGCCGACCCCGCCCGAATACTGATTACGCGAGCCGGCGATGGCCACCACCGGACTGTCGGCCGCGAGCTTGACGAGTCGGCGGTAGCCGAAATCGAGGGTCGTCCGCAGGCGGTTGGTGAAGTGATAGGCGACGGCGGCTTCCGCCCCGCCATAGCGGATTCCTCCGTTCGGCTCGTAGGGCACATAGGGAAAGGGACTGCGCGCGGCCTCCAGCGGCGTCACGCCGAAGTAGGTGTCCATATAGCGGCGGTCGCCATAGCCGATGCGGGGGCCGAACGACATGTCCCATTTCCGGCCGGTGTGGATGAGGTCGACACCGGCGTCTCCCACCCATCCGGCATGGCCCAGAACCCCGCGCCGCACGTCGACGCGGCCGCGCAACCAGTTGGTCGGCCAGACACTGGCGAACAGTCCGGGTTCCACGGCGAAGCCGATCTTGTTGAAGCCCTGAAGCTCGCCGGTGTCGCCGCGGCTGTAGCGGAAGCGGACGACCGGACCGAAATCGAGGTAGCGCGAGGCGATCAGGGCCAGGGTGCTGCCATCGTCCGGCGGCGTGAAGCGATAGGGTTTGTCGGCCCGGCGAATGTTGAAGCTGGCGGACGGCCGGATGTCGTCGTTCGGCGCGCCCTCATAGGGCGGACTGGCGGCCACGCGTCCGCCGACCGTCACGATCCAATCCGTCGCGTGAGCCACAACGGGCGCCGCCAGGCAGAGGACGATCAGACCGCCCAGTCGTCCCCCTCTCGACTGTCTCATGGTCCCGACCAGCCTCCCGAGCGTACTCCGTCGCCGACCAACGCCAGGGGGATTGCCTGGGTTCCGTTTGCCGGCGGGTCGTCGGCTTCGAGGACTGTGGTCCAGACTCCAGGAGGTCCGCGTCAGTGACGCGCCAGGGTCGCCTCGGGCATCTCGATGTCGATCTCGAGGGTCGAGACCCGCTCGCCACGGTCGAGCTTGACGACCACCTTGTCGTGATCGATCGCGATATGCCTGGCGATGACCGCGAGGATCTCTTTTTGCAGGACCGCGGCCAGATCGGCGCCCCCGCCCAGCGCCCGTTCGTGGGCGAGGAGCACCTGCAGCCGGTCGCGGGCGACGGGCGCCGAACGGCCGCGGGTGAAAAAGCTCAGGAAACTCATGCGACGACGGCCTTTCTGCCGAACAGCCGGCTCATCAGGCCGCGCCGCTCCATCGGCGCCGTGATCGCGATGGTTTCGCCGAGCAGGCGCCGCGCCGCCTCGGTATAGGCGCGGGCGGCGGCCGAGGCCGGGTTGTGCAGGGTGATCGGGCAGCCGACGTTGGAGGCGGTGAGCACGTCGGGGCTCTCGGCGATGATGCCGAGCAGCGGAATCGCCAGGATTTCCAGCACGTCCTCGACCTTCATCATGTCGCCGCGGGCGGCGCGCGCCGCATCGTACCTCGTGAGCAGCAGGTGCTTCTCGAGCTTCTCGCCACGCTCGGCGCGCCTGGTCTTGGAATCCAGCATGCCGATGATCCGGTCGGAATCGCGCACCGAGGAGACCTCGGGATTGGTGACGACGACCGCGAGATCGGCGAAGCGCATCGCCAGCGTGGCGCCCTTGTCGATCCCGGCCGGGCTGTCGCAGACGATCCAGTCGAATTTCTCGCGCAGATCGTCGATGACCCGGCCCACGCCCTCCTCGGTCAGCGCATCCTTGTCCCGGGTCTGCGAGGCCGGCAGCAGGGAGAGCGTGTCGATCCGCTTGTCGCGGATCAACGCCTGGGGGAGCTTGGCGTCGCCCTGCACGACGTTGACGAGGTCGTAGACGACGCGCCGTTCGGCCCCCATGACCAGGTCCAGATTGCGCAGTCCCACGTCGAAATCGACAACCACGACAGTCTGGCCCGCCTGCGCGAGCGCGGCGCCGAGGGAGGCCGACGACGTGGTCTTGCCGACGCCTCCCTTGCCCGACGTGACAACCATGACCCTGGACATGAGATACTCAACTCCTACTCAGCCGATACCGCGGGAAGCTCAAATCAATGCCGAGAGCAAAAGGGTCTTTTGATCGCGCCGGATCTGCACGGCGCGGCCATGCAGGTCCGGCCCCCAGTGCTCGGCCATGCGGTAGAGTCCGTCGACCGCCACCAGTTCGGCTTCCATCTTCCGACAGAAGATGCGGGCCTCCCCGCCGGTCATGACGCCGGCGATCGCCCGACCCCGCAATGCGCCGTAGACATGGATCGAGCCGCCGGCGATCACCTCCGCGCCGGATGCGACGGGGCCGATGATGGTGACGTCGCCGTGTTCGAAGACGATCGCCTGGCCGGAGCGCACCGGCCGATCGACCAGCAGCGATGACGGCGGCGGCGGAGGTTGCGGCCTGGCCGCGGCGGCGGGGCCCCCCTGCAGGACCGTTTCGCGCCCCTGCGCGATGGTCGGCAGCCGGGCCCACCGCGTGCCGGCCAGCCGCGCCGGGTCGACGCCGTCGACGCCGATCACCCTGAGGTCTCGCGCCGCAAGGGCGTCCAGGGCGTCCAGAACGGATTCCGGTCCAGCGCCGCCTTCAGGCGCCGCGCCGAGATGGGCGACCACCGGTCGGTGGCCGAACAGGCCGGCGGTGCGCCGCATCTGCTGGTCGAGCGCCGCCAACCACTCTTCCAGCGGCCACTCCGGGGCGACGACAAGCGCCATGACGCTGCGCCCGCGAATCAGAATGGTCGGCAGGGCAAGGGTTTCGACACTCATGTCGAAGGTCTATTGCCAGGACGTAAACAAAGGGTTCAGCCGCAAGCCCGCCAAGGCGTGAGCCGGGCGCTGAGTTCGAGAAAGCTTACTCAGCCGGTCGGCAAGAGCTGCACGCCGGGCGGCGCGTCGCTCCTCCAGGGGATCGGCGGCCCTACGCGCCAACCCGCGGCGTCAGCAGCGCCTCCAGGCCGATGTTCCGGTACATCTCGCGGCGCATGCGGTCGGCGACGGCGTTCACGACCTCGGCGCCGTCCTCCGAGGGGTCGACGTGGACGCGGAACGGGCGCTTGCCGAAGGGGGCGGCGACGACGCGGACGATCTGGCGGGCGACCTCGGCCGGGTCGGCGTCGGCGGGTTCCAGGGCGGCCAGGCCCTTCAGGGCCTTGTCGGCTATGCCGGCGTAGGGACCGGCCTCGTACTCGGCGGCGCGGTCCTGGTCGGCGGGGGCGCCGGCATGGGCGAAGTGGTTGGTTCCCTTTGTGAAGGCGCCGGGGACCATGATGGTGGTCTCGATCCCCCACAGGGCCAGTTCCGTCGAATAGGCGACGGCCAGGGCGTCCATCGCCGCCTTGGCCGCGAAATAGGGGGCCAGGAACGGCGGGGTCCCGCCGCGGGTGGAGGACGAGCCCACCCACACCAGCAGGCCCCTCCCCTGCCGCCGCAGGTGCGGCAGGGCGGCGCGGTTGACCCGCTGGGCGCCCAGGACGTTGACGTCGTACTGCTGGATGTACTGGTCGGGGGTGAAGGCCTCGGCCGGGCCGAACACCATGTGGCCGGCGTTGTGGACGACGACGTCCAGGCGGCCGGCCTCGGCGAGGACGGCGGCGACGCCGGCGTGGGCGGAGGCGTCGGACTGCACGTCGAGTTCGACGGTGCGCAGGTCGACCTGCCGCTCGGCGGCCCAGGCGGCGATGGCCGCGACCTGGGCTGCGTTGCGGCCCGCCGTCTCGCGCATCGAGGCGTAGACGACGTGGCCGGCCTCGGCGAGGGTCTGGGCGGTCATCAGGCCGAAGCCCGACGAGGCGCCGGTGACGAGGATGACTTGGTTGGACATGGCGATATTCCTTTTGAAAGAGCGTGGGTTTTGTTGGGGGTTCAGATGCGGAGGGGCGCGGGCTGGGTCAGATGATCCCGCCGTTGGCGCGGAGGGTCTGGCCGTTGATCCAGGCGCCGTCCGGGCCGGCCAGGAAGGCGACGGCGCCCGCGATGTCTTCCGGCTGGCCGAGCCGTTCCAGGGGGGCGAGCTTCGCCAGGCGGTCGACCACCTCCTGCGGCTTGCCGTCCAGGAACAGCTTCGTCGCCGTGGGTCCGGGGGCGACGGCGTTGACGGTGATGTCGCGGCCGCGCAGCTCCTTGGCGAGGACTCTGGTCATGGCCTCCACGGCGGCCTTGGTGGCGGCGTAGACGCCGTAGGTGGGCTGCAGCAGGCCCGTGACGCTGGAGGAGAAATTGATGATCCGGCCGCCGGCCCGCAGGCGCCGGGCCGCCTCGCGCAGGGTATTGAACGTCCCCTTCAGGTTGACCGCGACCTGGCGGTCGAAGAGGGCGTCGTCGCTGGCTTCGATCGTCGCCAGCTGCATGATCCCGGCGGTGTTGACCAGCACGTCCACGCCGCCGAAGGCGGTCTCGGCCGACGAGAACAGGCGGGCGACCTGGGCGGGGTCGGCGATGTCGGCCTGGGCGGTGATGGCCCGTCCGCCGGCGGCTTCGATGCGGTTGGCCAGGGCCTGGGCCGGGGCGGCGCTTCCGGCGTAGTTGACGACGACGGTGAAGCCGTCGCGGGCGAGGCGCTCGCAGATCGCCGCGCCGATGCCGCCGGCGGCGCCGGTGACGATAGCGACCTTGGGCGCGACTTTGCTGGTGGGCAGGGTGGTCATGGCTGTCTTCCTTCGCTTGGGCCGCCGGGGGTCGGCGACTGATGGAGACGGACAGTGGCCCTTCCCTCGGTGCGGATAATCCCTCACAATCCGGCATCATTATCCGAGAAGGCGGACAATGGATCGCTTCGACGCCATGCGCGTCTTCACCCGGATCGTGGAACGGCGCAGCTTCACCCTGGCGGCCGACGATCTCGGCCTGCCGCGATCGTCGGTGACCGACGCGGTCAAGGGCCTGGAGGCGCGGCTGGGGGTGCGGCTGCTGCAGCGCACGACGCGCCAGGTCAGCCCGACCCTGGACGGCGAGGCCTATTACCAGCGGTGCGTGACCCTGATCGCCGACCTGGAGGAGGCCGACGGGGCCTTCGCCGGCGCCAGGCCCACGGGGCTGATCCGGATCGATGTGCACGGCACCCAGGCGCGGCATTTCCTGCTGCCCGGGCTGCCGGCGTTCCTCGCGGCCTATCCCGGCATCCGCCTGCACATCGGCGAGGCGCACCAGCCGCTGGACATGATCCGGGAGGGCTTCGACTGCATCCTCAGAACCGGGGACCTGGCCGACAGCGTCCTGATCCAGCGACGCCTGGCCGTCCTCGAGCGAGGAACCTTCGCGAGCCCGGCCTACCTCGCCCGGTTCGGCGCGCCGCGGACCCTGGGCGACCTCGACGGCCACAGGATGGTCGGACTGATGTCGCCGCACGCGAGCGAGATCTTGCCCCTGCTCTTCCGCGACGGCGATCAGGTCCGCGAACTGATGCTTCCGGCCACGGTGACGGTGACCGGCCCCGAGACCAACGTCGCCTGCGCGTGCGAGGGATTGGGGCTGATCCAGGTCCCTCGCTACCGGGTGGAGATGGAGGTGGCCTCAGGGACGCTGGTCGAGGTCCTGCCGGACTTTCCGCCGACGCCCCTCGCCGTCTCCCTCCTCTACTCTCACACCCGCCAGCTATCGCCGCGGCTTAGGGTGTTCATCGACTGGGTGGTCGAGCGGTATCGCGAGGCGTCGGTGCGATCGGCCCCTTCCTTGCGTCCGTATGCTCGACGTATCGCGTACGGACGCCGAGGGCCTGAAGGTGAGTGACGCGCAGCGCGCCGCCTCGAGGGACTCCGCCCAGGCCCGAATCGCCGAGCCCAGGAGGGGCCCCGACACCCGCGCGGCGGCGTAGGGCGTTCGCCGCCGAAGCCGCAACTGGTTCGGCGATCAGCAAACGCCCCAGTGTATGAGTCTGGCGCAAACGCCATCCACGTGATCCCACCTGGATGGCGTTTGCGCCAGACTTACTGCGTCACGACGATCACCTCGAGGTCGGTCACACCGATGAAGGCGAAGGAAGACTTCGACGGGCCGGGCGAGCTGACGCGCGCTCCGCGGTCTAGTGGTGCGAATCAGACGCCTCGAACCCACCCGAGAGGCGCCGAACGCACCACAAGGCTTTGAATCTTGTGGTGCATTCTGAACCGCGGGGATCGGACTCATGTGTTTGATTTGCACCACTGGCGCGGCTGGCTTAGCGCCTAATAGGCGATCCAGCTGAACACCCGAAACGTGTTGTTGTCCCCCGCATTGGCGCCCATGCCGTCGTAGTTCCGGTCGGCGCCGTGAATGGACAGGTAGGTGGTGTACTGAACCCCAAGGCGCACGTTGAAACGCGGACCCAGCGGCGAGGCGTCATCGCCCCAGGGCGTGCCGTCGAGCTGCAGGATGACGCCGGAGCTGTCGGGCTTGAAGGTCCGGTTGGCGGCGTAGAGCAGTTGGTCAGGCTTTCCCCAGGTGTCGAACCCTCCGACGCTGAAGCCGATCTTGTTGTGCCAATAGTAGGAGGCGTCGATCCGCAGGTCCTGCAGGTTCGACCTGGGGTTGGCTGCCAGGCCCAGAGCCTGGGACCCGTCGAGCCGCTGTCGCTCGTTGATGTAACGGGCGTTGACCGTGACCACGTTCTTTTTGGCGGCGAACAGTTGGTAGGAAGCGTCCACGCCAAGGTCGGTGTATTGATCGGCGAGTCCGAGGCTCTGGTCGTGGCCCGGGAAGATGCTGGCGCTCATGGCGAACGCGCCGACTTCGAAATTCCGGTCGCCGAAGTTCTTCTGGTAGGCGATCCGGCCATAGGGCGCGGTCCCCTCGATGTTACCCGGGGAGTAAGCGTCGACGCCGAAACGGGTGAGGAAGGCCGCGCTGGGAGAGCGGTATCCGCCGAGCTCGACGTAGATCTGCGAATTGATCCAGGCGTAGGCGGTGACGCCCAGGGTGTTCTGAGCCAGGCTGCCCACAAGCGGCGCCGTACCGGGAGAGGGCGCGACGGCGGAGGTGGTGTAGGGAAAGGCCCAGGCCGGAACGGTGTTGAAGGCGTCCTGGACCGTGGGCGCATTGTTGAGGTTGAGGCCCAGCACCATGCTGGTCTTGCCGATCGTCGCCGTGGTAACGGCGCGCAGGTCGAGATTGTCCCAGTGGAAGGCCCTCGCCACGCCGTCATAGGTGGTCTGGACAAACCCTCCGAAGTGGTCGCCCAGGCCGCCCGCAACAAAGAGGCTGATCTGATCGATCGTCCCGTTGTCGTTGACGCCGTAGTGCCGCGCCGGCGGGGCCGCCTGATCCTTCGCGGTGTGCACATAGGAGGCCACCGCCATCGCCGAGAGCGGCAGATTGAAGGTGTTGGCCCGAAGCGTATAGCCGCCCAACTTGAACTCGCGCCCGAACGGGGTGAGCTGGGGCCCGAAGCCGCCGACGTGGCAGGCGCTGCAGGGGCGTCCGGTCTGGATCGCGAAGCTCGGGACGGCCATCGCCTGGCTTGCCATGACCCCGAGGAGGGCCAGCGCCAGCAAGCACGCGCGCGCCACCCCGGCTGTCGCCGTCATCACTTGGAGTTGTAGAGATTGCACCAGCCGGCGGCGGCGATCGGGCTTTCCACGGTCTTGCACGCCGCGGGCGGCCGCCACAGGCCGCAGTTGTCGCAGCGCGACTTGCCCAAGGGCGTGTCCCGGTAGCCGGCCTTCTTCTGTGACATCTTGGTCGCGGCGGCGGCGGCTTCGCCGCCCGCTGCCAAGGCGGCCGCGGCCAGAACGACACCGCCCGTCGCCAGCAGGGCTCCATGCAGGAGTCTACGGCGCGACGTCGCGCGCCACGGGAAGTTTTCGGTCGGGGTCATTGATCGCAATCCTAAAGACACTGGCGCAACGGGACGTTGAGCCACTGTCTTGCAGTGATTTTGCTGAGCCACGGCCTGCAATTGACCGTCAAGCATTAGACGTAACTCCGATCGCGCCAATTCGATCCCAACTGAATACGTATAGATTCTTTTATTTATTCGCTCATTTCCAGAGCGTCGTTTGTCGGGCCGTGACCAGGAGCTTTCGGGTTTGGCCGCCGCGCCCTGGCGCCCGTGTCACCGGCAGCCGAGGGTCGCCTGAACCTTTGAGCGAGGCCGTCGGCATGCGAAGGCCGGGCATCCGATGCATGTGATGTCGTGTCCAAGCCGCGCCGCGGATCCAGTCGGAGGGACGCATTCAAGTCGTGTCTCGAACGGACCGATCATATCCAGCGCCGCACCTGGCGGCGGTACTCCACATAGGTTGGGCCGAATGTTGCGAGCATTCGCTCCTCTTCAAAGGGTATCACCAGGAAGTTCACCAGGCCCAACGGGACCACGATAAATGCCAACGACCACGGACTGGTAAGCGCGAAGCTCAGGCCTACGTACGCAATGGTGAGACCCAGGTACATTGGATTGCGGGAAATGCTGAAGGCGCCCGCTGTGACCAAGCGCGCGGGCCGGCCGGCGGGATTCAGCGTGGTTCGCTGCAATCCAAAAAGCCCAACGCTGGTGGCCGCCAAAATCAAAGCGATGCAAACCAAGCCCCATCCAATGTAATGGAGAGCGGCTCCTTGGCCCCAAGGGGACCGCCAATCGAAGACGTCTCCGAGATAAGCGCTGGCCACAAAGGTGATCCCAAAAAACAGAGGCGCGGGGACCCTCACCAGGAACGGGATACGAGATTCTTCCATTCGGACAACTCCACGCGGCTCGGTCGGCGCCTCTTTCCTATACGGGCGGTCCGGAGTTGCTACCGGCAGGGCCCCAGCCGCTTCCCGGACGACTTCGTGCCCTTGGTGTCCACCGTCTCAAAACTATCCCCATGATAGACGCTCGTTATCACGGTCGCCGGCCCCCCCGCGCAGAAGGTGGTGTAGGTGACCTTGGCGCCATCGGTCCTGATGTTGGATATCTTGCAGATCGTCGGGGGTATTGTCTTCTCCAGGTAACCCCGGATCGACGCGGCGTCACCGTTCATCGCACCAGCGTCGGTCGACGTCATGCAACTGGACGAGTTGTATGTTTTTCCCGCGGCCGTCGTGGTCCCTGTCCACTGTCCCGCCCGCACGCGATCGGCGGCATGGGCTGGGAGGGCGATGCAGACACATGCGAACACCCCGAGCAGGGAGACGTGGAGAGCAGGCTTCATGGGCGTGGCTTTCTTTGTGTTCGGCGACCGTATACCTCCTCAATACACAGCGATAGCGGGCCTGATCGCAACTCGGGCCCGCGCGCGGGCAATTAGACCAACGCCTTCACGAGCAATATCGAGACCGCTATCCCATTCCCTGTCAGGATATAGGTCGGTCTCCCGGTAGCCGCGGGCGGCGTAGAAGGCCCGGCTCCTGGCGTTGAAGGTGTCGGTCTCGAGACGCGCCGCCCGGAAACCGGCCCTGGCGATCCCGGCTTCCGCCCTGTCCATCAGGGCGGCGCCCACGCCGATGCGTGCGTGGGCGGAGCGCACGTGCAGGGCGTTGATGAAGTCGTCTTCCCAGTCGACGAACCCGACCACCTGCCCCTCGCGCTCCGCGACCCGGAAACGGAGGCCCCGCTCGCCCACGTAAACTCCGGGCCGGTCTTCCGCGCGAAAGGTCCCGGCGGCGGCCGGCGTGATGTTCGGTCGCCAGGTGCTCTCGAAGGTGTCGTAGAGGATCGCCTTCAACGCGGGCGCATCATCAGGGCCGGCAGGGCGGATGCGGAGGTTGGCTGCAGACTTCACATCCGGCCTTCGACCATCCTGTTCACCAGCGCCGTGTCGACGAACTGCTTCAGCGACTTCACCTTGCCGGCGTCATCGAATTCCCAGAGGTCGCAGGCTTCGGATTTGACCGGGGCTCCCCCTCGGAAGGAGACCTCGATCGCGATGACCACCGCGGCCCTGTTACCGTCGACGATCGTGGTGAGCCGTTCGACGCGATTGAACTTGAAGGCGTCGATGAGACTGTCGGCCGCCGGTCCCGCCGGGGCGGGGCCCACCATCCCCGGATCGGCGAAAGCCTTGGCCCCCGCCATCTCGTAGGTGGCGTCGGGCGCCATGAAGCTGCGCAATCCGGCCTTGTCGCCGGCCACGCGGACCTTCCAGAAGCTGTCGATGGTCTCCAGGATCGCGTCGCGGTTCATCTGAGCTCTCCCCATTGCTTGGGCAGAAGTTAGCACAACCGCTTTCCGGAGGGGAACCCGTATCCGATTTCATGTCCAGGTTGCATCGCGGGAATCAAGACCGTTCCGATCGGTGACAATCGGTGTCCTTGAGCGTCAATATGCGCGGCTCTCGGCGCCGGGTCATCATCACAAATTCGCGCCGGAGGAACATCAGTCCCTGCGCGTAGTTGTTATCAATGTACCTTAACTTTTCACATTCTATGTAGGCGCCATAGTACGAATAGATGTTCATCGCATCATAGCCAAACAATCGAACAGCGGCATTCTTGTCGCACAGGCGTTCTTCGACACAGGTGTATAAGCCGTCATATACGGACAGGATCTCGGCCAGATTGTCGCGATCCGCTCTTCCCAAGGCAACAGAATAGTCAATCCACCGGTCACCGCCAGCATGCAGCGCTTGTTGCTGCGCCTCGCTTTCCTTGATATTGGATATTGTCACGGACTTCCACGCACCATGAAGCGGATCCACCCTGAGTTGGCGCTGATAATCGAGCACCGCGGCCACACGCCCTTCCTGCAGATGTTCGTTGTATTGAAACAATGCCCACACGGCGGCGATGATTATGCCCAGATTCTTGACAATCGTGTCCCAGTTTTTGAGACATGACTTAAATATTACCGCCCATGTGTTCGAAACGTCTGCCAGATATCGGCTGGAAGCGGCTAATACGGACAAGTTGGTAGCGAGATCTGGCACGGATTAACCATGTTCGGCGCGCCGCCCTGATCAGTCGCCTGAGGAACACCGCCACCGGTCACCGGAGGCGAACCGGGCGCCGGCTCCGGCGGCGGGTAAGCCGGCCGAGGCGGGGCGTTGAGCCCTCCGCCGTTGATCCATTGCTGGATGACGGCGCACGGCGCCGCGCCACGCGGACCGTTACAGATCGGCGTCCCATTCGCGTCATTGTACAAAAACTGAACAACGTTCGGCGCTTGCCCCTGGGGACCCGGGATCGGTTGAGCAGAGGCCTGGTGCGACAGCGCAATCGCGGCGGCTGCAAGCATCAGACGATATGGTCCGAAAACGTGCATGGCTCCCTCACAGGCCGCGCATCCAATGCTCCAGAGCAAACCAGGTCAAGACCGTTCGCTCCTATTGCGACGGGCCGCCGGCATGCTATGGCTGCGAACCGACAAGGCGACGCCTGTTGACACCATCGAATAGAAGCCCATGTCCAGGGGGTCGACCGTCTCGCCATCGCCGGCCGCTGACGAGCCGCGATGGACGATGCGCGGGTCCGCCGCCTATCGGCGGGTGAGCCTGGCTTTGTTCGCGGCCGGCTTCGCGACCTTCTCGCTGCTCTATTGCGTGCAGCCCCTGCTGCCGGCCTTTGCCCGCGACTTCCGGGTCGGGCCGGCGGAGGCTTCGCTCGCCCTCTCCCTGACCACCGGCTTCCTGGCGCTGGCCATCCTGCTGGCCGGGGCGGTCTCGGAATCGGTCGGGCGGCGCGCGCTGATGTTCGCCTCGATCTGCGCGGCCGCCATGCTGGGGATCGCCGCGGCCGTGGCGCCGGACTGGCGCCTGCTGCTCATCGCCCGGGCGCTGGAGGGCCTGGCCCTGGGCGGCGTGCCGGCC
This sequence comes from Caulobacteraceae bacterium, assembly GCA_028290905.1. Lineage (GTDB taxonomy): Bacteria > Pseudomonadota > Alphaproteobacteria > Caulobacterales > Caulobacteraceae > Acaudatibacter. Next base: position 22,913 of record JAQGIW010000086.1, read on the forward strand.
GTGGCGATGGCCTATCTGGGCGAGGAGATCCATCCGCAGGGACTAGGCCGGGCCATGGGGCTGTTCGTGGCCGGCAACGCCTTCGGCGGCATGACCGGGCGGGTCGGGGTGGGGATGCTGGCGTCGTGGAGTTCCTGGCGCGTGGCCCTGGCCTCGCTCGGCGTGCTCGACCTGGCCATCGCCGTCGCGTTCCTGGCCCTGCTGCCGCCGTCGCGCAACTTCGTCCGCCGCCGCGGCGTGGGCCTCGCCTTCCATCTCGCCGCCTGGCGCCGTCACCTCTCGAACGGTTCGCTGCTGGCGCTGTTCGCCGTCGGGTTCCTGGTCATGGGAACCTTCGTGACCGTCTACAACTACGCCGGCTTTCGCCTCGAGGCGCCGCCCTATGGTTTGAACCAGGCTCAGGCCAGCGCCATCTTCGTGGTCTATCTGTTCGGCATGGCCGCCTCCTGGATCGCCGGCGCCCTGGCCGACCGCCTGGGCCGCGGCCCGGTGCTGATCGCCGGGACGGTGGTCGCGCTCCTGGGTCTCGCGCTGACCCTGGCCGCGCCGCTCGCCGCCGTGGTGACCGGCGTCGTCGTCCTTACCATCGGCTTCTTCATCGCCCACTCTGTCGCCAGCGGCTGGGTCGGGCCGATGGCCGGCGAGGGCAAGGCCCACGCCGCCTCGCTCTACCTCCTCGCCTACTACCTCGGCTCCAGCCTGATGGGCTCGGCCGGCGGCTGGTTCTGGGTCGCGTACGGCTGGCCGGGCGTCGCCGCCTTCGCCGGCGCCATGCTCGCCGTGGCGTTCCTCGCCGCCCAGCGGCTGCAGTGGGCCGCCAGGGCAGACTGGACAATCGGCCGATTGTGAAGCCCCGGCGCTGGCGGGACCCGCGAGCGCAGCGGTCGCCTACAAGTAGCCTCTGGGCCGCCTTCCCGACGCAGCCTCAGAACTGGGCGTGGAGCCGTACGGCCAGCACCGACACGGGGCCCCGATCACGGTTGTAGGCCGGGTTCTCGATGAACTGATAGTCCACGGTCATCTGTAGAGCCCGGATCAGAGACAAGTCGTAGTAGGTCTCGAGGATCGCTTCCGGACCGGGATGGGGAAGCTTGCCGTCCCCGACGAGGATGCCAAGGCCGCCGGCGTTGAGGAACCGCTCATGCGCCCGCGATATTCCATTCACCACGCCGGCGATGGCGAAGGTGTCGTGCGGCCTGGCCCACCGCGTCCCGGCGAGCGACAGGCCGGCGGCGATCGTTCGGTCGATGTCGGAAAACTCGTAGGGCTCGACGCTGCCGTCGGCGACGCCGCCATGGGCGAACACACCGACGCCTTCGGCGACCTCCTGCTGAAGGTTGAAGCTGACGCCCGCGCGGCCCTGATAGCGCCGCACCGCGGCGATGTCGGCCGGCTTACCCGTGGCCAGCGCCAATCGGACCGCATCGTCGAAGCTGCCCATGCGCCCGCGGCTCAGGAAGCCCGTTATCTTGATCTTGCCGCGTCGGCCGCCCAGCTGGTGCCGTTCCTCCAGTTCGACATCGGTCTGAAACTGGCTGAAGTTCGTCTCCAGGCGCTCGCTGTTGGGAACGGTGGAAAGGTCGAAGACGCCGGCGCGAAGGGCCCAGCGCCCGACATACCACTCGGCCGCCGCCCCGTAGGTGTAACCCCAGGCGTCGGCGGCGTAATCGAAGCTGCCCGCATCGATGAGCGACCAGTTCATGAAGTCTCGGCGCGGGTCGTGGGCGTAGTCGTTGGTGTCGAAGATATCGTCGACACCGACCTTGCCGACCGTGAACACCAACCGATCGGCGGACCGTCGGCCGCCGAGTTGATTGAGATCGGGATCAATCGCCTCGCTTGCGCCGCCAAGATCGACGGTCTGGCGCAGGAACAGGCGTTGCAGGCGAAAGTAGGGGCTCGACTTGCCGACCTTATAGGCCTCGCCGCTCGGAAAGCCGGCCACCCCCAGCGTATTGCTCAGTCCAAAACCCTGGTCGATCTCGGGATTGATCCAGATTTCGGCGCCGGTCCAAGGTCGCACGCCAGCAAAGAGGGTGGCGTCGAACGTCTCGCGACCCCGGGTCCCCGGATCGAGACTGTTGGCCCCGCGATACGGTGAGCGAAAGGCGAACGTGCCCTGGTCGACGAACGTCGTCTGACCGTCGATCGCCCAGGTCTGGGGGGCCTTATCGGATGCCGCGCCGGCGTCGTCCGCCGTGGCGACCCCGGGCGCGGCGAACAGAACACTCAACGTCAGCGCGACCGCCGCGGGCGTCCACTGACGTTGGGGTTCCGTGTCGGCCGCGCCTTGAGCGACGGCCCCGAACGGGATCCTGGATGAATGCGCCAAGGCAGCCCCTCCGGCGGCGTGTCATAGAGAAAATGATCTTTACGCGGTTGATATGACGGACGTGCCCGCTAGGGGGGCGCGGCCGGAAGGCTGACGTAAAGGGTCAGACGGCCGAGCGATCAGCGACCATGCGCCAACGGCGGAGCAGACGCCCGTCGTCGGCGATCACCCAGGTCCCGACGAGGTCTCCTGCGGGCGCAAGCCGGCGATCGATGTTCGGCGGATCGGGCCGATATCCGACAGGCGTTGCATCCTGGAAGGCGTGGATGCGCGTGAAGACGGCCATGGTGACCTCCTCTTGCTCAAGCGGTTGGTGCTTAAGCCCGGGAGGCCTGGCCGGAATGCGATCAGCGGTGGAGCGTGATCAGCTTAGCGGCAAGAACTGTTCCCGGGCGACGAGCCGGCCAACGAACCAGACTTGGCGACGGCAAAGCCGCCCCGAGGCCTTCCTCGCTGGTCGTGTTGCTAGATCGCGGGTTCATGTGATCCTTGGTGAGTTGACGGTCGCCGACCCTGAAGCGCCGGCAGCACCGGGCGGCATGACCGGGGTAGGCCTTTCCGTCCGACACAAGGCGCCATATACCCTAGGGGACTATATTATCAAGAGGCGGAGCTGAAAAAATGGGTCACGTCGCCAACGAGAGAGCAAAGCTCCTCAACCGCCTCAAGCGGATCCGCGGTCAGATCGAGGCGATCGAGCGCGCCGTCCAGGACGAGAAGGAGTGCTCACGCGTCCTGCAGCAGGCGACGTCCTGCCGCGGGGCCATGGACGGCTTCATCGCCGAGGTCATCGAGGACCACATCCGCGAGCACATGATTGATCCGGCCGCCGAGCAGGACGACCCGCGCCGCCTGGCGGCCGAGGAGCTGGTCGGCATCGTGCACGCCTACCTGACCTGACTGTGAGATCCCAAGTCTCACAGCGGCGCTCAGCGCGTTTGCCACCTGCCCTCGCGCTCCGAGGTGGCGCGCCCCGACAACGACAGGAGACGCCACGCGGATATCGACCCCGGGGGCCGCCTACGCCCCCCTCAAATCCTACGAGGAACGCCGGGCGGCCGGGCGGCTGTAGTAACTGGGAGTCGGCGCGTCACGCCATCGTCAGGCCGCCCGAGACCGAGAACGTCTGGCCGGTGATGTAGCCGGCGTCGTCGCCGACGAGGAAGGCGACCATCCCGGGCCGGCGCGAGGCGACCGACAGGCGCCACGCCGCCAAGATGGATCAGGCGTCGGGGAACCCGCTGACATCGCCGCGGTTGTGAGTCATGGTGGGCGTCGCGGGGCTCGTGACAATCGCAACGACGGGAGCGCGACGATGACGACCAGACCTCGCGACATGAGTTCACTGCCGCATTGGCCGAAGCGATCCTCCAATCCGCGGTCCCCACAGTCGATCCAGGATCTCAGGCATGTCGGGCCGCGGCCCGGCGTGATCCAGGTGGTTCCGCCGCGACACGTCTACAGGCCGGCTTACCTGCGCCAGGAGGAGGCGGCAGACCATGAACTGGTCACTCAACCGCTGGCCACCCCGACCGGTCCCGGGGGCGCCGCGGGCTTTCGCAATCGCGGCGGAAGCCAGATCGCCCAGCCACAGGTGACCAATGTCTACATGGGCGCCTTCTGGGGGGATCGGACGTTCATGGAGACATTCAGCCAGGCGATCGTCGAATACGGCTACCTGCAACCCCTGGCCGAACTGAACTACGGCACGGGGCCGGGAACCTACCTGGGTTCGGTCGATGGCGAGACGCTCGCGGCCGGCACGATCCTCAACGACACCGACGCGCAAGCGAAGATCGCGGCCATGCTCGGCGCGGGGCTGATCCAGGCGAACGCCAACAGCCTGTTCATGCTGATCCTTCCCGACGGCGTCACCTCGCGGTTCGACAGCGACGGATCGGAGTCCTGTTCGACGTTCTGCGGCTACCACGACGCCTTCAGCTACCAGGGCCTGGAGGTCGCCTACGCCATACTGCCCTCGCCGACCGGGTGCGCCGGCTGCGGCAATGGCAATGTGGGGGACTTCACGGCGGTGTACGCCCACGAGCTCGCCGAGGCGGCGACCGACAAGGTCCCGGGCCAGGGATGGGTGGCGGACGACGGCGAGGAAAACGGCGACCTGGAGGCGTGGGTCCTGTTCGGCTGGGGCCCGCCGAGCGATCCGAGCCGCTATACCGTCCAGGGCTACTATACGAACGAGCGCGGCAACACGGTCGGCGCCTGGACCGGGCCCTAGTTCTTTATTTTGACGCGCGTTTTTATCCGAAAACCGGTTCCCACTTTTCGGAACGCACTCTAGTCTTACTGCGTCATAAATTGCGAGTGTTTGGCGGGCCGACCATCGCTCTGGTGCAGCATGGACATCGTTGGAGGCGATTTGCCAAGGCGACGGCGAGCCGTCGCCTGAGGGT
>JAQGIW010000088.1 GCA_028290905.1 Caulobacteraceae bacterium
GAGGACGCCAGAAGGTGATGGTGCTCTATCTGGCCAATTCCGCTCTCGATTCCCCCGTGGTGGGCTGGGCGGTCTACGACGGGACCGGCGGGACACGTCACATGGCCGGCGATTCCGACACGCCGCCCTACGCCACGGGGCTCGACGCCCTGAAGGACGGCTGGCGGCTCTTCCAGGCCTCGCAGCTGCTGCCCCACCCCCGCGGCGAGGAGTACGATCTCGCCTACCTTAAGTACGAGTTCTTCTTCGAACAGTGGATCGAAACGCCATGACCGCGCCGACCGCCAACGACGCCGCACGCCTCCTCTCCGACCAGCAGATGGCCAGCTTCACCGCCCGCGGCTTCCTGAGCTTCGACGCCGCCGTGCCGGACGACATCAACGCCCAGTTCCTCGCCGAGGCGGGCGAGGCGCCCGAGGCCGAGCCGGGGCGGAAGCTGCGCGCCACCTATGGGACCCTGCTGGCGGAGAGCGCGGTTCCGGAAATCGCGCCGGGAACGCCGCTCTACCAGGCCTATCCGCAGGGGAGCGCCGTGCAGCGCCTGCTGAGCCTGCCCCTGGTGCGCGGTGCGATCCGCAGCCTGGTGGGCGAGGATCCGGTCTTCGATCACCATTTCCTGCACGTGACCTTCCCGCCGCGCTACCACGAGGCCGGCGGGGGCGAGAACGTCTCCCAGCACACGCACCAGGATTCGACGGTCGACCCGCGTCTGAGCTTCGATCTGCAGATCATGTACTATCCGCACGCGGTCACCCGGGAGATGGGGGGCACGCGGTTCGTTCCAGGCGCCCACCTGCGCAAGGTCAGCGAAGCAGCCATCGGCCGCTACCAGAACATCCGGGGCCAGCAGCACATGGTGTGCGAGGCCGGAACCCTGCTGTTCCTGCACCATGGCCTGTGGCACGGCGGCGGCGTGAACCTGTCGGACCGCACACGGACGATGTTCAAGATCCGCCTGCACGCCAGCGGGTCGCAGAAACGCCAATGGAATGTGGGGCCGGCCGTGGATTCCCAGAGGCCGATCTTTTTCGTGAAGGGCCAGCGCCCGGCCGATACGGTGGCGGCGATCTTGATGACGCCCGAGCCGTGGTTCGAGCAGGACACCGGACGCGTCGAATTCATCAACCGTGTCAAGCTCTGGCGCTATCTCACCGACGACCCGGGCTTTGACGCCGACTACTGGCTGACACGGCTGGAGCATGCGCCCCAGGTCATGGCATGACTCACATTCGCTCGGGCGTCGCGATGCCCAGCAGGTCGAGCGCCAGTTCGAGCTGGCGAAGGGTCAGGGCGGCCAGGGACAGGCGAGAGGCGCGGACGGACGGCTCGGCCGTGAGCACAGGACAGGCCGCGTAAAAGCGCGCGAAGGTCTGGGCGAGGCGGAAGGCGTGGTCGGCGATCAGGTTCGGCGCGCGCTTGTCGTAGGCCTCGGCCGCGGCGCGGTCGAAGGCGTCCAGGAGCAGCACCAGTTCGCGCTCCGCGCCTTCCTGGACGAGGATCGGTCCGGGCGCGATCCCCTCGGCCGCCGCCCGGCGCAGCAGCGACTTCACCCTGACCGCCTGGTAGAGCAGGTACGGTCCGGTCTTGCCTTCAAAGCTGGAGAAGCGGTCCAGGTCGAAGACGTAGGAGGTGCCGCGAAAGTTCACCAGGTCGGCGAACTTCAGGGCCGCCACGGCGACCTGCATCGCGGTGGTTTCGAACTCGTCGGCCGGCAATTCGCCGCCGAGGTCCGCCTCCCGCAGGCGCTCGCGCGCCTTGTCCGTGGCCATGTCGATGAGATCGCGCAGCTTCAGGATGCCGCCCTCGCGGGTCTTGAACGGCTTGCCGTCGGCGCCGTTCATGGTGCCGAAGCCGATATGCTCCAGGCTGCCCTCGGCGGCGTAGCCGGCCAGGCAGGCGGCGCGGAACACCGTCTCGAAGTGGTCGGCCTGGCGCTGGTCGACCACGTAGAGCACCAGGTCGGGGTCGAAGAAGCGCTTGCGGTCGAGGATCGTCGCCAGGTCGGTGGTCCCGTACATGGCCGAGCCCTCTGAGGAAACCACCAGCAACGGGGGCACCTCCCGGCGGTCGTCGGGGCGGGCCACGCGCACGATCCGGGCGCCCTGGTCCTCGACCAGAAGGCCTTTCTCCTTCAAATCCTCCACCATCGGCTCGACGAGGGGATCGACGTCGCTCTCCCCCCGCCAGAGATCGAAATCGACGCCAAGGGCGTGGAAGTCCCGTTCCAGGGCGGCGCGGGTGATGCGCGCGAAGTGGCGCCAGATCAGGCGATGGCCGAAGCGGCCGGCCTGCAGCTCGGCGGTGGCGCGCCGGGCGCGGTCGCGATAGGCGGGGTCGGTCTTGGCGCGGGCGGCGGCGGTCGGATAGAGCCGGTCGAGGTCGGCCAGGCTGACGCGGGCGTCGAGATCGGCGTCGAGGGCCCGCTCGTCGGCTTCACTCCAGCCCGGCGGTTCGGTCGCCAGCCGCTCGAGATGGGCGGCGATAGCCGGATCGGCGTCGGCGCAGGCGACGATCAGCAGGCCCATCTGGAAGCCCCAGTCCCCGAAGTGCGCGTCGCCGACCGTCTCGTCGCCCCGGAATCGGTAGAGCCGCTTGATGGACTCGCCGATGATCGACGCCCGCAGGTGGCCGACGTGCATCTCCTTGGCGACGTTGGGTCCGCCATAGTCGACCAGCACCCGTCGGGGCGTCGCCACGCGCGACAGGCCGGCCCGGTCGTCGGCGGCCAATGCGTTCGCGCGCGCCGTCAGGGCCGCGGCGTTGACCTTGAAATTGATGAATCCAGGGCCGGCCACTTCCACGGCGGCAAGTGCGGGCTGGCCGGCCAGGGCCGCCGCAACGGCGCCGGCGATCTCGCGCGGATTGCGCCCGGCGCGCTTGGCGGCGGCCAGGGCGCCATTGCTCTGAAAGTCGGCGAGATCGGGCCGGTCGGACGGCGTGACCCGGCCGAGCTCGGCAGGCAGGCCGAGCCCGGCGAAGGCGGCGCCGACCGCTTCGCCCAGGGCCGAGGCGAGGTCGCTCATGCCAGATCCGCTCAAGGGGGCGAGGTGGCGCCGCTCGCTGCGACCTGGCCGGCGTTGGGCCGGAAGCGCTTGCCCTCGCGATTGAAGGCGGCCATCTGCGGAGTGACCTCGAAGCCGATCAGCACCTCGAAGTTCGCTCCGCTGACATTGGCGTCCTTGCGCGGAATGACGATGCGGCTGATGTCCTGGGTCAGGGCGACGCGGTCCGCGCCGGCGGGGAAGCTCACCGGAATGGCGAAGCTCGTTTTCTCCAGCACGGCGTGGTTCCGGTCGGTGACCGCCACCCAATAGCGATAGCTCGCCGTCCTCGACGGCGCCTGCGGTCCCCGCCCGAACTCGAACAGGACCCGCGCCTTGACCGTGATCGGCTGGTCGGCGCGGTAGGCGCAGATGGACGAGACGTTCTGGATTTCGCCGCTGTAGCGCACGTCTGCCGAGGCCTCGGCGTTGTCCTTGAAGTCGACGTAGCGTGCGGCGTCGTACAGCACCTTCACATAGGGGCAAGGACCGGCGTTCTTCAGCTTCGGCAGGGGCGTGACGAGATTGCCGAACGCCTCCTCGCGCTTCTTGCGCTTGGCGTCGTCTTCTTCCTGGCCCTGGCCACCACCGCCGCCACGGCCGCCGCCGCCACCACCGCCACCGCCATACTGGGCGAAGGAGGGCAGGGCCTGGAGCAGCGAAAGGCTGGCGCAGGCGGTGAACAGCAGGGTGCGGATACGGGGCATGAAGAGTCCGGGGGAGCCGGCCCGGGGTCGGGCCATAGACGGGTCGTTGGGCGCGGAGCGATAGGGGCGCGTGATAGCGGCATATCCAGGGCGCCGCAACGAAGGCCTGCTCGCCAAGGTCTGCTTGACTGGGCCGTGGCGCTCCCCGATCAGGGGCCATGGCCGTGTACACCGACATCACCGATCAGGAACTGGAAGCGTTCCTGGCCGACTTCGACGTCGGACGCGCCGTCGCCTTCAAGGGCATCGCCGAGGGGGTCGAGAACTCCAATTTCATGCTGGAGACCAGCGCCGGGCGCTACATCCTCACGGTCTATGAGCGGCGGGTGAGGTCCGAGGACCTGCCGTTCTTCCTTGGCCTCATGCAGTGGCTGGCGATGAGGGGCTACCCGAGCGCGACCCCGATCGCCGACCGGTCCGGCGCGACGCTCAAGACCCTGCGCGGCAAGCCCGCCGCGCTGGTGGCCTTCCTGCCCGGGCTGTCGGTGCGCCGACCCACCGTCGCCCACTGCCGAGAGGCCGGCGAAGGGCTGGCCTGGCTGCACCAGGCCGCGGAGGGCTTCCCCGATCATCGGGTCAACAGCCTGGGTCATGCAGCGTGGGAGGGGATATTCTGCTCCCTGACCGACGCGGCCGAGGCTCTCAAGCCCGGGCTGTCGAGCGTAATCCGGCGCGACCTCGACCTGTTCGCCCGCTGTTGGCCGCGCGACCTGCCCGAGGGCATCGTCCATGCCGACTATTTCCCGGACAACGTGTTCTTCATCGACGGCCGGTTCGGCGCGTCCATCGACTTCTATTTCGCCGCCTGGGACCAGCTGGCCTACGATATCGGGGCGGCCGTGAACGCCTGGTGCTTCGAGGCCGACGGCAGCTTCAACCTGACCCGCGCCCAGGCCTTCCTGGAAGGCTACGAACGCCGCCGCCCGCTGACCAAGGAGGAGCGGGCCGCCTTGCCGATCCTCGCCCATGGCGCCGCCTTGCGGTTCTTCCTGACCCGCCTCAACGACTGGACCGCGACGCCGGCCGGCGCCCTCGTCCGGCCGAAGGATCCGCTGGAATACGAGCGCAAGCTGGCGGTCCATCGCGAGGGGCTGCCGGGCTTCGGAGCGTGGTCATGACCCCGGGGGTGGTGATCTACACGGACGGCTCGTGCCGCGGTAATCCCGGTCCGGGCGGCTGGGGCGCGCTCCTGATGTTCGACGGCCGCGAGCGCGAGATCTGGGGCGGCGAGGCGGACACCACCAACAATCGCATGGAGCTGACGGCCGCCATCGAGGCGCTGGACGCCCTCAAACGCCCCTGCCATGTCGAGCTGCACACCGACAGCCAGTACGTCAGGAACGGCATCACCCAGTGGCTCCCCCTCTGGAAGGCCCGCAACTGGCGCACGATGACCAAGGGCGCGGTCAAGAACGAGGACCTGTGGCGGCGCCTCGACGAAGCGAGGCTGCGGCACGAGGTCGACTGGCGCTGGGTGCGCGGCCACGCGGGCCACGAATACAACGAACGCGCCGACGCCCTGGCCAAGCGCGGCCGGGCGGAGGTCGAGGCGGCGCTGCGGGCCTGAAGCTCTATTCCGCGGCCGTGCGTTCGGCGGCGACGGGGGCGGGAACGGGGGCCGGACCCAGGTTGGGCTCCGGCGTGGACGGCGGCTCGCGCGGCGTGACCAGCCGGCCAAGGCGGGGCGAGAGCCAGCGCTCGAAGTCGTCGATGAATTCGTAGACCACCGGCACCAGCAGCAGGGAGAGCACCGTCGAGGTGATCAGGCCGCCGATCACCGCCACCGCCATCGGCTGGCGGAACTCCGATCCCTTGCCGAGCGTCAGGGCGGTGGGCAGCATGCCTGCCATCATCGCCAAGCTGGTCATGACGATCGGCCTCGCCCGCTCGCGGCAGGCTTCCATCAGGGCGTCGCGCTGGGTGGCGCCGGCGCGTTCGCGCTCGATGGCGTATTCGACCAGCAGGATGGAGTTCTTGGCGGCCAGCCCCATCAGCATCAGGAAGCCGATCAGCGAGGGGATCGACAGCGAGAGATCGGAGATCAGCAGGGCCAGGAGGGCGCCGCCGATCGCGGTGGGCAGGGCCGAGAGGATCACGAAGGGTTTGAAGAAGCTGCCGAACAGCAGCACCATCACCGAATAGACGAGGCCGATCGCCGCCAGGATGGCGATGGCGAAGCCGCCGAACAGCTGGGCGTAGGCCTTTTCCTGGCCCTGGTTCGCCAGGCCGACGCCGGGCGGCAGATGCTGCATGATCGCAAGCTTGTGGACCCGGGCGATGGCGTCGCCGACCTGTGTGTCGCCGGTGGTGTCGGCCTGCATGGTGATGTTGCGCTTGCGGTCGACGCGGTTGATCTGCCCCGGGCCCGCTTGGAAATAGACGTCGGCGACGCTGTCCAGAGTGGTGACTCCGCCGTTGGCGGTGGGCAGGCGCAGGTTCCTGATCACCGACAGGTCGGCGCGGTCGTTTTCGCGCAGGCGCACGCGGATGGGGATGCGCCGCTCGCCCTCGTCCATCTTGGAGACATTGGCGTCGATGTCGCCGAGGGTCGCCACGCGGGCGGCCTCGGCGATGATGGTGACCGGCACGCCCAGCCGGGCGGCTTCGTCGACCTTGGGCTTGACCACGAGTTCCGGGCCGCTGGGCGGTGTCGCCGGGCGGGGATCGGCGAGCCCCGGAACGGTGCGCATCTGTCGCTGCAGCTCCAGGGCGGCGTTCTCGAGGCCCTCGCCGGTTTCGCTGGTGAGGATGATCTGGATGCCGCCCGAGCCGAAGCCGGAGATGTCGAACGACAGCCGCGTGTCCGGAATCTGGCGTAGCGCGTCGCGGAGGCGGTCGCGGATCTGGCCGACCTTGGCCTTGCGATCGGGCCGCAGGATCGCGACCACCGCGCCGTTGGTGACCCCCGAGTAGTTGACGAAACCGCCCGGTCCGCCGTCGACCCCGCCGGCGCCCACCTGCGCGAAGACGCTCGCGGTTTCCGGTTGACGCGCCAGCAGGGCGTCGACCTGATCGACCGTCCGGCGCATGTCGGCGAGGGTGGCGCCGGGCGGTCCCTGGATATTGACATAGTAGAAATTGGGATTGCCCTCGGGCTGGACGCCCTTCTTCAGGGGGATCGCCAACGACATCGAAGCCAGGAAGATCACCCCGCCGATGACCACCGACCAGCCGCGGTGATCCAGCGCCCAGGCAAGGGGCCCGGTATAGAACCGGGGAAGCGGCGGCCGCTCGCGCGCCGTCTTGGGCTTCAGGAAATAGGCCGCCATCAGCGGGGTCAGCAGGCGCGCGACGACCAGGGAAAACAGCACCGCCACCGACACGGTCAGGCCGAACTCCCGGAAGAACTGTCCAGGAATGCCGGGCATGAATCCCACCGGCAGGAACACCGCCACGATGGCGCAGGTTGTCGCTACCACGGCCAGGCCGATCTGGTCGGCCCCCTCGATGGCGGCGTCGAAGGGCCGCATGCCGGTATAGACACGCTTCTCGATGTTCTCGATCTCGACGATGGCGTCATCGACCAGGATGCCGATCACCAGGGTCAGGCCGAGCAGGGTTATGGTGTTGAGGCTGAATCCGGCCAGACTCATGAAGGCGAAGGTCGGGATCAGCGACGCCGGCATGGCGACGGCCGTCACCGCCGTGGCGCGCCAGTCCCGCAGGAACAGCCAGACCACCAGGGCGGCCAGAGCCATGCCTTCCAGCAGGGTGTGCAGGGTGGCCGAAAAGGCCGATCGGGTCTGATCCACATTCGAGACGATCTTGTGGACCTTCACGCCGGGATGTTGTTGCTCGATGCGCTTGATCGCCGCGTCGGCGTTGTCCTCGGTGGTGACTTCGCTGGCGAGCTTGCTCTTGCTCACCTCGAAGCCGACGACGGGGCGTCCGTCGAGCAGGGCGAAGCCGCGCTCCTCCGCCGCGCCGTCACCGACGTCAGCCACGTCCGAAAGCCGCACGAACCGGCCGCCAGACGTCGGAATGGTGAGATTGCGGATCTGGGCGACCGTCGCGGCGGCGCCGAGGACGCGGAGCGTCTGCTCGCGGCCGCCCACGGCCACGCGCCCGCCTGGAACGTCGACGTTCGCCAGGGCGAGCGCGTCGTTGACCTGGGCCGCCGTCAGGCCCTGGGCCGCCAGCCGATCGGGATCGACCAGGACGTTGATTTCACGATCGACGCCGCCCAGCCGATTGATCTTCGAGACACCCGGTTCGGCCTGCAGGGTCCGGGAGATGGTGTTGTCGATAAACCAGGAAAGGTCGGCCGCCGACATCCCCGGCGCGCTCACCGCATAGGTGATGATCGGCTGGTCGTCGAAATCCAGATGCTGCACGACGGGCGGGTCGATGTCGCGGGGCAGGTCGTTGCGGATCTGGTCGACCTTGGAGCGGACGTCGTCCGTGGCCTTCTGGATGTTCTCACCCAGCTGGAACTGGATGAAGGTGTCGGACGAACCCTGCGTGAGGGTCGAATTGATCGACTCGACGTTGGAGAGACCAGCCAGGGCGTTCTCCACCGGCCGGGCGACCTGGTTCTCCATCTCGACCGGCGCCGCCCCGTTGCGCGTGACCTGCACCATCACCGTCGGGAATTCGACGTTGGGGTAGTACTTGATCGGCAGGGCGAAGTAGGAAAACAGCCCCACCAGCACCGCGGCGAGGAAGAGGACCACGATCGGAATGGGGTTGCGGATCGCCCATTCCGAAACCCGGAAGAAGGGTCGAGCGGCGCTCATGTGGGATTCGCCGGCCTTACGACGTCGCCGGGCACCAGCATGGCCCCGGCTTTTTCCACCACCCGCGTGCCGGGCGTCGGGCCCGTGATCAATTCCACATAGCCGCCGCCGCGCTGGCCGGTGGTCACCGGCACACGCGAGACCCGATCGTCGGGGCCGACCACCATCACCGCCGCGCCATTGGCGTCATAGCGCACCGCCGTCTCCGGCACCGCCAGCGCCGAGCGCGTGAAGCCGAGGAAGGCGGCGCTGGCGAAGCCGCCGGCCCGGACGTCGGGCCGCACCGGCAGGGCGATCTTCACCCGCCCGAGCTTGGTGGCCGCGTCCACCCGCGGGCTGACCAGCCGAACCCGACCCTGCACCTTGGCGCCGTCGGCGAGGGTGACCTGCACCGGCGCGCCCACGTGCATCTTGTCCAGCGAATCTTCGCCCACGTCCGCCGCCAGTTCGACCTGGCTGTTCTTGGCGATGCGGAACCACGGATTGGCGCTGGCGCTCATGTCGCCCGGGCGCACGTTGCGCTCGATCACCAGCCCATCATAGGGCGACCGCACGGTCATCAGAGCCTCTCGGGTCTGAACGTCATGGACCGCGGCGGCCTGCGCGGCGGCCTGGGCATGGGCCGAGGCCGCGGCGAACCGCCGGCTGTCGATCTGCTCCTGGGCCAGGATGCCCCGGGTGTCCAGGCCCTTGACCCGCGCGGCCTCGGCGTCGGCGCGTTCCGCGGCCACGTTCTCCTGTCTGGCGAGGGCGATCTGCTGGTCCAGCTGGGCGCGCAGAAGGGTGTCGTCCATCCGCGCCAGGGGCTGCCCCGCCCTTACGGTGCTCCCCTCGTCGACCAGCACCTCGGCCACGCGATAGCCGTTGACCTGGGGAAAAATGGCGGTGTCCTCGCGGGGCATCAGCGAGCCCGAGGCCACCAGGCCGCCCTGGATCTCTCGCGGCTCGACGCTCACGACGGTGACGCTGCGCGCCTGCTCCCGCGCCGTCTCGGCGACCTTCTTTTCGCAGCCGGCCAGGGCTCCCGCCGCGGCGAGCGCGAGCAAGAGTCCGGTCGGAAGGATGCCTCGGATCATCGGATGGCTCTCACGGGGCTTTCGCCCGGGTTGCATAGGCCCAGCCGCCGCCGAGAGCCTTGTAGGCGGCCACCGCCCGCCGAACGGCCTGGACCCGCTCGGAGGTGAGCGCCGAATGGGTGGTGCGCCACGCCTGTTCCGCGGAAAGGGCGGTGGTCAGGTCGTCGAGACCCATGGCGTAGCGGGTCTTGGCGGCCTCGGAGGCGAGGTGGGCTCGCACCTCGCCGTCTGCGAGGACCGCCGCGGCGCGCCTGCCGGCGGCGAGGCTGACCAGGGCGTTCTCGGCCTCGCCGAACGCCGTCTGCACGGTCTTCTCATAGACGATAGCCGCCTCGCGCGTGCGCGCGTCTTCGGCCTTGGCGTCGTAAAGCAGGCGGGGAATGTCGAGCAACGGGATGGTCACGCCGCCACCCCAGGTCCAGAACCCGAGGGTGGTGGTCTGCTGTATGGGAAAGAGTGTGTTGGTGGCGGCGTTGAATCCCACGCTCGGCTGGACGGTGCGGGAGAGGCCGAGCTGCGGCAAGAAGGTGAAGGTGGGAAAGATCGCCAGGTGTCTCAGCTTCGCCGTGCCGGCCTCCGCCCTGAGCCGCGCCTCGGCCTCGCGCACATCGGGCCGCCGAGCCAGCAGTTCGCTGGGCAGCGCCTGCGGGGGCGGCGGCGCATCGGCGACTTCGGCTTTGACCGGGATGCTTTCCACGGACGCGCCGCCCCGTCCGATGAGCACGAGCAGCGCTCGCCGCGCGGCATGAAACTGGGATTGCAGCTCCTCGAGCTGCGCCTGAGCCTGGGCGACGTCGCCGGCCACACGATCAGCGTCCGACGCCGCCCCGAGACCAAGATCCGCCTTCTCCTGGGCGACCCGCTCCAGACCCGTCTCGATCCGCAAGGTCTCGCGGGCGTCGTCGATCTGGATGGCGAGGCCGGTCGCCTGGAAATAGTCGTCCGCGACACTCGCCGCGAGGATGGCTCGGGAGCCCTCGATGTTGAATCGGGTGGCGGCCAGGTCGGCCTTGGCGACCTTGCGGGCCTCGGCCAGCCGTCCGAACAGGTCGATCTCCCACGAGGGCTCGAGGTTTACCGTCTCCGATTCGAACACGCCGCCGATGGGAAAGAGGGCGTTCTGGCCGCCCCCGAGATTGTGCTCCCGCTCCTGGCTGGCCTTGCCGGAGATTTCGCCGGTCGGCAGGGTCTGGGCGATCTGGCTGTTGCGGGTGGCCCGGGCCTCGACGATTCGGGCCTGCGCGGTCAGGGCGTCCGGCGCGGTCGCGAACGCCTCGTCCTCCAGGGCGTCGAGGACGGGATCCTGAAACAGCAGCCACCAGCGATCCAGGGTGGCTGGCGCCAGGGACGGGCCGGGCGAGGGGGCCTCATAGGCGGCGGGCAGGCGCGGCGGCGGAGCACGCGTCGCCGCGGCGGCCGACGAACTCAACGTCGCGCTCGCCACCATCCAGGGGGCGACTGCCGGCGCAAGACGTCTCATAAAGTCCATGAAAATACGGCTAGGCCCCCTCGGAAGCGCTCTCATAGCCGTCCTCTGACGGTAATGTCATCCACGTCGCGCCGCGATGCGCCGCGCAAGTTAAACATCGTTCACTTTGCTTGAGGGGAGAGGCGGCCATGACACACCTCGTGAGGACAGGCATCGGCGGCTGGGTTTTTCCGCCGTGGCGGGGGGTGTTCTACCCCCCCGGCCTGCGCCAGGCCGACGAACTCGCCTTCGCCAGCCGGCGCCTGGGCGCGATCGAGATCAACGCCACCTCGAAGTCCCTGCAGAAGCCGGAAACCTTCGCCCGCTGGGCGACCCAGACGCCCGAGGACTTCGTCTTCACGGTCAAGGGCCATCAGGCCTGCACAAATCGCAAGGTCCTGGCGGAGGCGGGCGAGTCGGTGGCGAGATTCCTGGGGCAGGGCCTGACGGAACTGGGGTCTCGGCTGGGACCCATCTTCTGGCAGTTCATCTACAAGGCGTTCGATCCGGCCGACTTCGGCGCCTTCCTTGATCTTCTGCCGGCCGAACTGGACGGGCGCCCGCTGCGTCACGCGGTCGAGGTTCGCCACGCCAGCTTCGCCGACCCGAGGTTCGTCGACCTGTGCCGCGCCCGAGGCGTGGCCATCGTCCTGCTGGACCACCCCAGTTCCCCGCTGATCGAGGAAACGACCGCGGACTTCAGCTATGCGCGCCTCGTGCGCGGCAGCGACGACATCGAGACGGGCTATCCCCCGGAGGCGCTCGACGCCTGGGCGAAGCGCTTGCACGCCCTGTCCGCCGGCGACGGGACGCAAGCGCCGCGCGAGGTCTTCGCCTTCTTCATCAACGCCGGCAAGGTCCGCGCGCCCGCCGCCGCCATGGCGCTTGCCGAACGCCTGAACCCCCTCGATCAGGGTCTCGGCGGCGGAGGGTGGACTTCGGCGGGGCTCTGATCGATCCTGTGAGCCTTGCGCCCTTCGGCGCCACAGCCTGCCGGATGGCTACAATCGGATGTCGATGACCCAAATTCTGGCCTTGCCCCCCGGCAAACGTGAGCAGACCAAGGCCGCCAACCGGCTGGCGATCCTGGATGCGGCGCGCGAGGTGTTCGGCGAACTGGGCTTCGAGGCTGCCACGGTGCGAGACATCGTCCGCCGTTCCGGCCTGTCGGTCGGCGCCTTCTACAACTACTACCGGTCCAAGGAGGAGGTGTTCGACGCCCTCGCCGACGACGGGGCCCGACGGTTCAAGCCCATCCTCCAGGCCCAGTCGGCCAAGGCGACGGACTTCGAATCCTACCTGCGCGCCGCGGTGCGCGCCTATTTCGATTTCCTGGCCGCCGAGCATCAGAGCTGGAATGCCGGCGCGTCCGACAGCGGCCCCATGCCGCACGCCCGCAACACGCCGGAGATCCTGGCGGTTTTCGACGAAGTCCGCCGGGTGTTCGCGGCGATCATGGGCCGGGACGTCTCGGCCAAGGTGGACATCGACTTCCTGGCGGCCAGTTGCATCGCGGTGGCGCGCGAGATCGGCGACCGCATGATCGAGCGCGCGGTGATCGACGTTCCCGCCGCGACCGACTTCGTGGTCCGCCTGATCCTCGGCGGCGTACCGAACCTGCCACGCCGGGACTCCTGACAATGCGCGCCCTGGTGGTGGAGCGTCTCGCCCCCGGCTACGCGGGGTGCGAACTGCGCGACCTGCCGCTGCCGTCGCCCGGGCCGGGCGAGGTGCGGGTGAAGGTGCGCGCCGCGTCGGTGAATTTCCCCGACCTGCTGATGACCCGCGGCGAATACCAGCACAGGCCGGCCCTCCCGTTCACCCCGGGCATGGAGATGTCCGGCGAAGTCGAGGCGCTGGGCGAAGGGGTCACGCGCTGGGCGATCGGCGACGCCGTCGTGGGCGGGGCCAAGACGGGCGGCTTCTCGGAATACGCCGTGGCCCCCGCCGTGGCCCTGCGCCCCAAGCCCGCGCGCCTGTCGTTCGCCGAGGCCTCCAGCTATGGGGCGGCCTACCTCACCGCCTACGTCGCCCTCGTCCGGCGCGCCCAGGCGCGGCCGGGGGAGTGGGTGCTGGTGCACGGAGCCGCCGGCGGCGTGGGCCTGGCCTGCGTCGACCTGGCCAGGCGCCTGGGCTGCCGGGTGATCGCCGCCTCGGCCTCGGACGACAAGCTGAAGGTGATCGAAGAAGAATACGCCCCGGACGCTGTGGTCAACGTCACCGGCGGCTTTCGCGACGAGGTGAAGGCGATCACCGGCCGGGGGGCCGACATCATCTACGACCCCGTGGGCGGCGATGTGTTCGACGAGAGCGTGCGCTGCATCGCCTTCGACGGCCGCCTCCTCGTGGTCGGGTTCACCTCCGGGCGCATCCCCACCGTCTCGGTCAACATGCCCCTGATCAAGGGATTCTCTGTCGTCGGGGTGCGCGCCGGCGAGTACGGCCGCCAGTTCCCCGAAAGGGGAGCCGAAAACGCCGAGGCGGTGTGGCGCCTGGCCGACGAAGGGCTCATCCGCCCGCGGGTGCACGCGGAGCTGCCGCTGTCCGAATGGCGCGAGGGCTTCGACCTGCTCGCCGGCCGCAAGGTCATCGGCAAGGCGGTGCTCCGGCCGGACTTGTGAGCCGCCGCGTGGCGGCTTGACTTCAAGGTCGCCTTCCCCTATCAGCCCGCCCTTCCTCGTTTCGGGCTGTTCCGGGGCCGGGGATAGTCGTCTCGCCCCTATTCGTCGTATCTGGGAGCCTCGTCGTGAAGCGGACCTTTCAACCGTCCAGGCTGGTGCGCAAGCGCCGTCACGGCTTTCGCTCGCGAATGGCCACCAAGAACGGCCAGAAGATCGTCGCCCGCCGCCGCACCCGCGGCCGCAAGAGGCTGACGGCCTAGTGTGCTGGATTTGAAGTTCGCCGGTGTGCGGGGTCGGGCGGGGAGCGAACTTCAAATCCAAAAAGCACACTAGAATTCAATAGTTTCTAGTGTGGCTGGAGATTCAGAAATTCGCTCCGGGGCTTCCACAAACAGCGGCGAATTTCTGAATCGCCACACTAGCGCAGGATGGCATTGGGCGGAATCGCCTGATGGCTGAATCCTGCTCTAGATTCTAAGTGTGTAGGGCTTGATTTATCAAGCTCTAGGGCCCGAACCTCCCGGCCCATCGGAGGCGTCCGCCGGGGGCAAGATGATGACCCCCACCATCGGGGAAGATGAGTCGGGCAGCGAAGATCGCTCGGTTCGCAGCCCGGCCATTGCACGCCTCAAGAAACGTCCCGACTTCCTGGCCGCCGCCAAGGGGCTCAATTGCGCGCGCGGGGCCGTGATCGCCCAGGCCCGGTATCGCGGCGACGGCTCGCCGGAGATCCGCATCGGCTTCACCGCGACCCGCCGGATCGGCGGCGCCGTGGTCCGAAACCGCGCCAAGCGGCGGCTGCGCGAGGCGGCGCGGTTTGTCGCGCCCCTTCATGCGCGGCCCGGATGCGACTATGTATTCATCGCCAGGGGCGGAACAGCTTCCCGACCCTGGGCGCCCTTGCTTGACGATATGAAAAGCGCGCTGGTAAGGCTCGCCGCCGATCTCAGCGCCAGCCTGGGCGAGCTTCCGCCTCAACGCCTCCAGACCAGGCCCGATTAGTCGCCATGCAGAACGAAACCCGGAACATGATCGCCTTTGCGATCATCGCAGGCCTTCTGATGATCGCCTATCAGACGTTCATCCTGGCGCCCCAGGCCAGGCAGGCCCA
>JAQGIW010000125.1 GCA_028290905.1 Caulobacteraceae bacterium
CGCGCGGCCGGCGCGCCGCTGGGGCCCCTGCACGGCGTCCCGATGACCATCAAGGAGAGCTATCAGCTGGCCGGCACGCCGACGACCTACGGCATTCCCGAGATGAAGGGCAACGTCACGGACGAAGACGCCCTGGCCGTCCAGCGCCTCGCCGCGGCCGGCGCCAACGTGTTCGGCAAGACCAACGTCCCGCTGCGCCTGGCCGACTTCCAGAGCTACAACGAGATCTACGGGACGACCAACAATCCGTGGAACCTCGAGCGGACCCCGGGCGGCTCCTCCGGCGGTTCGGCGGCCGCCCTGGCGGCGGGCCTCACCGGCCTGGAGATCGGCAGCGACATCGGCGGCTCGATCCGCAACCCGGCCCACTTCTGCGGCGTCTTCGGCCACAAGCCGACCTGGAACCTCGTGCCGCCGCGCGGCCATGTCCTCGACGACAGCGTCAGTCCCACGGACATCTCGGTGGTCGGCCCCCTGGCCCGCTCGGCCTTCGACCTGGAGGTGGCCCTGGAGGCGATGGCGGGGCCGGACGAGATCGAGACGCCGGGGCTCGCCATCGCCCTGCCTACCCTCCAGGGACCCCTGTCGTCCCTGCGCATCGGTATCTGGGCTTCCGCCGATCCCTTCTGCCCGACGTCCGCGGCGGTGGGCGCGCGCATCCAGGCCGTGGCCGACGCCCTCGGCCGCGCCGGCGCCAAGGTGGACGACAAGGCCAGGCCCGACCTGTCGCCCCAGCACAGCCACGAGGTGTTCTCCGCCCTGCTGAGCGCCGCCATGGCCGCGCGCCTGCCCGACGAGGACTTCAAGCGCCGGATCGCCAAGGCCGAGGACGCCGCGGCCGACGACATGAACCCGGCCGTGGTCCAGGCCCGCTGGCAGACCATGCGCCTGCGCGACTGGGGACGGCTGAACGAGGCGCGCAACAAGCTGCGCTGGGCTTGGCGGCGGTTCTTCGCGGAGGTCGACTTCCTGATCACGCCGGTGATGCCGGTCACCGCCTTCCCCCACGACCATTCGCCGGAGGGATCGCGGACGATCGACATCGACGGCCGATCGGTCCCCTATTTCAACCAGACCTTCTGGGCCGGGTTGGCGGGGGTGGTCTATCTGCCGGCCACTGTCTTCCCCGCCGGCCTGGCCACCGACGGCCTGCCGGTCGGCCTGCAGATCATCGGCCCCGCCTACAGCGACCTGCGGACGATCCAGCTAGCGCAGCGGCTCGAGCAGCTGGGCTTCGCCTTCGTCCCCCCGAAGGGGTACGACTAGGAAAGAAATCCTCCCTCCCCACTTCGGGGGAGGGAGGTCGCTTCTCTACCGGAACTTATAGTTGAACGTCGCACCGTACGTGGCGGGCATACCGGTGTAGCGGAGCAGCACGTCGTTCACGTGGTAGGCGCCCGTCCAGTACCAGGTGTTGGCGACGTTGCGGCCCCACAGCTCGAACGTCCAGTTGGCGTGCGAGACTCCCAGGCGTAGGTCGACCAGCGCATAGCCCGGCACCGCGGTGGGGTCGTTCGGATGATTGGTCGGGCATGGCCCCACCGGGGTCGCCGAGGCCGCGCCGGAGCAGGTCAGGTAGGTGAATCCCGTCCCGTTGTAGGAGGGCGGGATCGGCGTCGGCCCGGCGTAGAAGGCCGGAGTCGGCGAACGGTTCACGAAGAAGGTGTTCGTGGACGACACGAAGTTGACCGCCACGCCCAGGAAGGCCTTGTAGTCGTTGTGGACGACCCAGTCGTACTCCGCGTCGACCGATCCTTGCCAGGCGGGGGCCGACGGGAACGCCTCGTGGGTGAAGTCTGCATATTCGTTGTAGGCGTCGAAATTGTAGAATTCACCAGGGACGCAATTCACAAACCCCGGAAGGTTGGGATTGCTCTGTGAGCCAGGTGGGTTGCAGGTGTTCCGCGAGGACGTGTCGATCCGGCTGTACTGGTAGCTGATCGCCGGGGAAATGGTCAGGCCGCGGAACCACTCAGGCGTATAGGCGCCGGAGAGTTCAAAACCTATCACGTGCGATTTGGGAACGTTCACCAACGAGGGCAGGGCGCCGAAGAGCCTGTCCGACACCGCGCCCAGGATTTGCTTGTCTGTGTAGTCATAGTAGAAGAACGCGCCGTTGGCCTGCAGCTGGTTATGCATCAGGGTCGACTTGAAACCCACTTCATAGGAAAGTAGGCTTTCTTGAGTGACCGGATTGACTTGGCTGATGGTGGCAAGCGCCACAGTCGGGAACGACCCGCCCTTATAGCCCTGGCTGATGGTCACATAAAGCAGCGTGTTCGGAAGTGGCTTCCAGTTCACGCCGGCTTGCCAGGCCACATTGTTCTGATTGAGCGTCGCGAAGAACAGACCGCCGTTCGGCGGCGAATTGAAGTTGTGAGCCGCATTGCCGGTGGAGGCGCAACTGCCCGCTGGAGAGAGCACCGGTGACGTGCTGCCTTCGAAGGTTTGCAACAGAAACGCCACGTTCGCCCACGTGCCATCCCCGCCATCGTCCCCACAAACGCCGCCTATCTTGTCGGCTTCGGTGTAGCGCACACCGCCCAGGACCGTGACGTTCTCAAGGACCGGGTACTCGACGTGTCCGAAGACGGCGTAGGTGTTGTTCTCCTGGACATCCGTGGGCTTGGTCGGGCCCAGCGGGAGACCAAACGCGGTGCTGAACGGCTGACGCGGATCATAGACGAACAGGGTCGGACTCGCGGTCGACGCATTATAGCTTTGCAGAAATTGATCCCAGGTATTGTCGTGTTGGTAGTTGCCGCCGATGGTCCAGCTGCCTTTGCCGCCGAACTTGCCCGAGATGCGCAGTTCCTGGTAGACGCTGGTGATCTTGCCGTGCTGAAGCGACTGGTAGTCCTGTATCGGCATTCCCGAACCGTCGATCCCCGCGTGGCGACTGAAGCGCTCGAACGAGGTCAGCGACGTGACCGAAATGTCGTTTCCGAGATCATAGTCCATCCGTAGCGACGCGTTGAAGAACGTGTTGTTCTTCCGTTCCGCCTCGCAACTTGTTGGCTGCCCGCCCTGCTGGACGGTCGAGCCCGGCCCCTGGGATTCGAACACGCCGGGCAAATTGGTCGGCACAAGCGGCCCCGTCGGCGAGACAGTCCCGGTCTGGTTCGCGATCGGGTCATAGGGACTGTTGTTGACGCAGGTGTTCCAACCGGCGGCCTGGTCGTTGTGCGGAGCAAACGGATAATTGAGAATCGAGGGCGCGAGTGGAGCGAGGGGGCTCAGTTCGGCGATGCCGTAGAGCTGCCCCATCTGGGTGAAGCCCTTGTCCTGCCAGGCACCGATCGTGAGCAGGGCCTTGAACCGGCTGGTCGGCTTCCAAAGCACCGACAAACGCCCATTCAGGAAATCCTTTCCGCCGATCGTCTGGCTCGACTGCTGAAAGTACCCATGCTGCCAGGCGCCGCTCTGGTTGAGCCGGCCGGCGAGCCGAACAGCCAGGGTGTCATTGACCGGCACGTTGATGTAGCCGGAAATATCGCCGTCGTTGAAGCGTCCGTAGCTGGCGTTTATCCCCATGTCGAAGGCATCAGAGGGCTTGTTGGCGATGTAGTTGATCGCACCGCCCGTGGCGTTTTCGCCGAACAGGGTGCCTTGGGGGCCCTTCAGCACTTCCACGCGCTGCAGGTCGAGGGTGGCGCCGTTGGTCAGGGACGAGAAGGGTAGCGGCGCTTCGTCGATATAGACGCTGACGGTCGGATTGCCGGCCAGGGAGGTGTCCTGAAAACCGACGCCGCGGATGGTGAAGACGTTGGTGCCGTAGTAGTTCGGCGTCGCCTGGAAGCCGGGGACGATCTTCTGAAGGTCTTCAGTGTCGTTGACGCCCAGTCTTTGCAGCTTGTCGCCGCTGGTGGCCTGGATGGACATGCCGACGTTGTTGATGTTCTCTTCGCGCTTCTGCGCGGTCACCACCAGCTCGCCGACCGTCACATCACTGCCGGTGGCCTCGGCCGCTGCCGCGGCGGTCGCTGTGGCGGCGCGCACGGGCGTCGTCTGCATCGAGAAAAGGGCGGCCACGGCCGCGGCGGCAAACAGCGCAAGCTTGTGATGAGACAAGGCGTTTCCTCCTGGCTTGAGCCCGAACTTGTTCGGCGCCCGTTTCTTACGGCCGGAGGAGAGGTCGAGTGCGCCGCCCCTGGTTTTTACTGACTATGGCGAGTGCGTCGCGCCGACTCCCGTCGGCCTCTTTACCCAGGGGAAAACTGAGCGCGTTATAGGAATATGTCCAGGCATGCTCGGGCGTGTCCGCCGCCCTAGGGTGGAAGTTTCCAAACTGAAGCAATTTCGCAACAGTTTGTCGCCGTGCTCCAAAGGGGTATGACTGGCGAAAATCCTCCCTCCCCAATTCGGGGGGAGGGAGGCCTCTATCTTACCTGAACTTGTAGTTGAAGGTGGCGCCCCAGGTGGCCGGCATGCCGGTGTAGCGGAGCAGCACGTCGTTCACGTGATAGGCGCCGGTCCAGTACCAGGTGTTGGCGACGTTGCGGCCCCAGACCTGGAACGACCAGTTGTCCTTCTCGATGCCCAGCCGCAGGTCGACCAGGGTGTAGCCCGGGACGTAGAGCGGGTCGTTCGGGTGGTTGGTCGGGCACGGGCCCACCGGGGTCGGGGACGAGGCGCCGGCGCAATTGACGTAGCCGCCGAAGGACGCGTCAGGTGCGTTAGCGCCGACGTTCGTATAGGCCGGGATGGGAGTCTTGTTGACGAAGAAGGTGTTGGTCCCCGACGTATAGGAGATGTCGATCCCGGCGAACGCGGTGATGTCGTTGTGGATCTTCCAGTCGTACTCGGCATCGACGTGGATCTGCAGTTCCGGGGCCGACGGGAAACGCTCGCCTGTGAAGTTGGCATATTCGCCGTAGGCATCGAACCCGTAGTATTGCCCTGGAACGCAGTTAATGAGCCCAGGGTTGTTGACGGAGCTCGCGACGGCGGGATCCTGCACGGGCGGGGGGGCGCACGAGTTACGGGACGACGTGTCGACCTTGCTGAACTGGTAGCTGACGGAAGGCGAGACCACCAGGCCTCTGATCCACTCAGGAGCATAGATGCCGGAGAACTCGAAGCCGATGACATGCGATTTCGGAACGTTCACCAGGGCCGGCAGAGCGCCATAGACGACGTCCGCCACGGCGCCGAGGATCTGCTTGTCGGTGTAGTCATAGTAGAAACCGGCGCCGTTCAACTGCAACTGCTTGTTGAGGAGGGTGGATTTGAACCCGACCTCATAGGCCAGCAGCCCTTCCTGGGTGACCGGCTTGGTCTGCACCTGCGAGGCGAGGGCGACGGTGGGATAAGAGCCGCCCTTATAGCCCTGGCTGACGTTGGCGTAGAGCAGCGTCCCTGGGATCCCCGTCCAGTTGAGCCCGGCCCGCCAGGAGATGTTGTTCTGGTTGAGCTGGCTGTAGATCAGGGCGCCGCCGGGGGGTGAGTTGTAGGTCGGGGCGAGGCCGGTGCTGGCGCAGGTGCCGGGAGGGGAGGCCCGCGGGGAGGTGCTCCCGTTCAGATCCACCGGCGCGAATTTCTGCACCGAGAAGTATTGCAGCGTATAGGCGACCTGGGCCCAGGTGCCGTCACCGCCGTCGTTGCCGCAAACCCCGCCCCGCTTGTCTTCCTCGGTGAAGCGCACGCCACCCTGCAGGAGAAGGGTGTCGAGGATCGGGTATTCGAAACTGCCGTAAACGGCGTAGGTATGGGTGATCTGATTGTCTTCCGGCCGGGTCGGACCGAGCACGATCGCGTTGTTGCCGTAGAGGATCGGCAGCAAGGCGCCCGGAGGGACGACATAGGGCGGGGTGCCCGTGCCTTCCTGGAAGCTCTGGGTCACGCCGCTCGTGTTGACGTTGTTCGCGCCCTGGTGGGAACCCGCGGGACCATTGGGGCAGAAGGACAGCCCATAGAGCGGGGAGCCGGGCGTCGAATACGCGGGGGTCGGGGCGCCGGTGCAGAAAATGCCGCCGAGGAAGTTCTGGTTGAGGAACTGCGTGGGGCTGGCCGACGAGCCGTTATAGGTCTGCAGGAACGAGTCCCAGCTGTGGTCGTACTCGTAGTTGGCGCCGATGATCCAGCTGCCCTTGCCCCTGAACTTGCCGGCCAGCCGGAGCTCTTCGTAGACGCTGGTGATCTTGCCGCGCTGCAGGCTCTGGTAGTCCTGGACCTGCATGCCGGAGCCGTCGATGGCGGCGGTCCGGTTGAACTTCTGGAAGTTGGTCAACGACGTGGCGACCACGTCGCCGCCCAGGTCGTAATCGAGGCGCAGGGACGGGCTGAAGTAGGTGTTGTTCTTCCTGGGCGCGATGCAATCGGTGGGCTGGCCGCCAGCCTGGACGACGGACCCCGGCCCCATGGATTCCAGCGGCCCGGTGGGCGTTGCCGTGTTACCCCCGTTTTGGATCGTGGCGTATTGCGTGCCGCCCGCCTGACCGGCGATCGGGTCGAACGGCGAGACGTTGACGCATTGGTTCCAGCCGGCCGCCTGGTCGTTGTGCGCCGCCAGCGGATAGTTCGCGATCGTCGGTGAGAGCGGCGCCAGCGGGCTCAGTTCGGCGATGCCGAACAGTTGGCCCATCTGGGTGTAGCCTTCGTCATGCCAGCCGTTGAAGGTCAGCAGGGCCTTGAAATGGTCGGTGGGTTTCCAGAGGAACGACAGGCGGCCGTCGAGGAAGTTCTTGCCGCCGATGGTCTGGCCCTGGTTGCCAGCGTAGCCCTTCTGCCAGGGGCCGCTGTTGTTGTAGCGAAGGGCGAGGCGGGCGTCCAAGGTGTCGGTCAGCGGACCGTTGATATAGCCGGAGAAATCGCCGTCGTTGAACCGCCCATAGCTGGCGTTGATGCCGGCCTCGAAATGGTCGGTGGGCTTGTTGGCGATGTAGTTGATCGCGCCGCCGGTGGCGTTCTCGCCGAACAGCGTGCCTTGCGGACCCTTGAGCACTTCCACGCGCTGCAGGTCCAACGTGGCGCCGTTGGTCAGGGCCGAGAACGGCAGGGGCTGTTCGTCGAGATAGACGCTCACCGTCGGGCTGCCGGCCAGGGAGGTGTCCTGGAAGCCGACGCCGCGGATGGTGAAGACATTGGTGCCGTAGTAGTTCGGCGTCGACAGGAAGCCGGGGACGATCTTCTGAAGATCCTCGGTGTTGGTCACCCCCAGTTTTTGCAGATTTTCACCGCTGGTGGCCTGGATCGACATGCCGACGCTGTTGATGTTTTCCTCGCGCTTCTGCGCGGTCACCACCAGTTCGCCGACCGTCACATCGCTGCCGGTGGCTTCGGCCGTCGCCGCGGCGGCGGCCGTGGCGGCCTTGGCGGGCGTCGTTTGCATCGAAAAAAGGGCGGCAACGGCCGCAGCACCGAACAGCGCAAGCTTGTGATGAGACAAGGCGTTTCCTCCTGGCTTGACCCCGAATTCTTCGGCGCCCGTTTCTTGCGGGCCGAAGGAAATGGTCTAAGCGCGCCGCCCCTAGTTTTTGCCGCCTTGGCGGGTGCGTCGCGCCGATTTCTCCGTCGGCCTCTTTGACAGGTTGAAAATAGATCGCGTTATAGGAACATGTCCAGCTACGCTCACCGTCCGGACGTCATTTGGCCATTGAAGTCTCGGGACTGACGCAAATCGGCAACAGTGAACGGTGTTTTCTCAGACGCTCTCCGCCAGCGCCGCCTGCGCCTCGAGCACGCGCGCCTTGAGCGGCCCGCGCCACTCCGGGGCGGCGGCGCCCAGCAACACCAGGGCATAACCGTGGCGCGCCATGGCCCCGACCCGCGCGGGGCCAAGCTCGCCGACCACCCAGTCGAACATCACCGAGCGCAGGATGGCTTCCAGCTGGCGCAACAGCAGGCTCGGATCGACATCTTCGACGATCGCCCCTGCCCGCGCCGCATCCTCGAGCAGGCCGCGCCAGAAGGCGTCGCGTTTGGGATTGAGGATCTCGCCACGGACGCCATCGGACACATCCAGCACCGCCGCCCAAACGGTGCGATAGAATGCCGGGTCTCCGACATAGAAGGCGATGGCCATGTCGAGGGCCGCGAAAATCCTCTCGACCGGATCTGCAATCCTCAGTGTCGAGAATCGCTCCTGGTACTCGCGAATGTCCTGCAGCACGGCCACGACGAAGGC
>JAQGIW010000193.1 GCA_028290905.1 Caulobacteraceae bacterium
CATCATTCACGCGGCATGGCTGCGTCAGGCTTTCGCCCATTGCGCAAGATTCCCTACTGCTGCCTCCCGTAGGAGTCTGGGCCGTGTCTCAGTCCCAGTGTGGCTGATCATCCTCTCAGACCAGCTACTGATCGTAGCCTTGGTGGGCCTTTACCCCACCAACTAGCTAATCAGACGCGGGCCGCTCCAATGGCGATAAATCTTTCCCCCGAAGGGCACATTCGGTATTAGCTCAAGTTTCCCTGAGTTGTTCCGAACCAAAGGGCACGTTCCCACGTGTTACTCACCCGTCCGCCACTAACCCCGAAGGGTCCGTTCGACTTGCATGTATTAGGCCTGCCGCCAGCGTTCGCTCTGAGCCAGGATCAAACTCTCAGGTTGAGTTGACGTTCTGACTTTCGTTTTCATGTCCCGAAAGACATGAGCGTAGTCTGCGTAGTTCTATTGACGAGTTCCCAAAACCACCAAACCCCAGGCTCGCGCCCAAGGCCCAATGGCCATGGTATGTCTTCAAGAGACCGCATTCCGGTCAGCGTCTGATTGATGGTGTGGTTAGCACCATCGCCAGGACGTCGCCGCCTGCGTTTCTCTTTCCAAATCAACGATGTCAAAGACCTGCTTGGCGTTTGCCAAGCCCGCCGATTACGCCCGGCGGCGGCGAGGAGGGGCGTCTCTAGAGGCCCTGCCTGGGAGTGTCAACCGCCTTGCGAACCTTTCCGGAAGCTCCGGATCAGAGCGCAAAGTCCACCGGGGGGCCGCCGGGGCGTGCCCCATCAGTCCTTCGGTGAGTCGATTGAGGGAGCGGAAGATAGGCCCGCGCCTTCGGGAATGCAAGAACTTTTTCGGTTCCTGAGCCGTTCCCGAGAGGCGGGTCGGCTTCCGATCCGCGAGGCGCGGCGTATAGCCGGGGCCTGCCTGTCATGCAAGCGTTACACCCGCCCTCAAAGGCGATTTCCGGGTGCGATTTCCGGGGCGGATGCGGCCGCGGCGCTTACGCCGCGTGGATATAGGCGCGCAGACCCTCGGCCTCGGCGGTGGTCTCGGCGATCTTGCTCTTCACCAGGTCGCCGATCGAAACGATCCCGACCAGGCGACCGTCCTGGCACACCGGCCAGTGCCGGATGCGGCGGTCGGTCATGCGCTCCATCAAGGCGTCAACGGTGTCGTGGGGATCGGCGTAGCTCACCGCGCGGGTCATGCAGTCGGTAACCGGCCGGGAGAGCCCTGCCCCGCCGTGCTCGGCCACCACGCGCACGATGTCGCGTTCGGTGACGATCCCGACCACGTCCCGTTCGCCCTCGACCACGACCAGCGCGCCGACCCGGCGCGCGTAGAGCATGGCCGCCACGGCGCCCACGGTCTCGGCGGGCGAGGCGGTGAACACAAGATCGCCCTTGTCTCTGAGCACTTCGGAAACGAACATGGTTTCCTCCCTGGTTTCCCCGTGGTCAGGGAGGTTGTGCCCAAGTGAAGGGGAAATCAATACGCTTTCGCGTGATCGCCGCCTGCCCCCGCGAGCCGGCCCGCCGCCCCGATGAACAGCAGACCGCAGAAATAGCCGAATATATGCGCCTGCCAGGCGACCGGCGCCCCGGCCGTTCCGGGCGTCAGGCCGGATACGCCCAGGACGACGTTCACGGCGATCCAGCCGAACGTCATGCCGATGACCGTGCGCCCGAACAGGAAACCCGGCCGCCCCTGCCCCTGAATCAGGCGCGCCGCGCCCCCCATGAGGCCCGAGGCGGCCCCCGAGGCCCCCACCAGGGCCCAGGCCAGGCGTCCGGGGCCGAACACCGCGCCCAGGGCGTCGACCATGCCGGCGTAGGCCGCCGCCGCGACGGCCCCGCAGAGCAGGAAGAAGGCGAAGAAGACCGCCGCCCCGCGAGGGCCTCCGCCGAGGTAGCGCGCCACCGGGGCGCCGAAGGCCAGCACGAAGGCGGAGTTCACCAGCACGTGCGCCCAACTGGCGTGGACGAACTGGTAGGTCACCAGGCCCCCCAGCCGCCCCGCGGCGAGATCCGCCGAGGTCAGGGCGAATCGGTCGGCCGGTCCGTCGCCGAGCACCCGGACCGCATGGGCCCCGACCAGAACGGCGACCAGCGCCGTGACCGGCCAGGGGGCGTTGAACACCGGCTGGCGCGCCGGTCGCTCCGATCCGATGTCCAGGCCGTCGGTCATCCACTCTCCTGCCAGGCAAGACCCCACTCCAAGATGGCGCAAGGGTTGCGCCCTTTCTACAGCGACGCCGGCTCCACCCGGCCGCCGGGCAACCGACGGCGGATCATGCGCCAGGCCTGGACGCTCTCGTCCAGGCGCATCAGGCGCGCGGCGCCGAAATAGATCGGCACGCTGACGCCGATGGCCGCGCCCAGACCCACCGCTCGCCACAGGCGGCTGGGGGTGGCCGCCTCGGCGAGATGGTTCACGCCCCAGGCGGCCGCGCCGCACAGCGCCGCCGCCGCCAGGCAGCGCAGCAGGAACCCCGTCCATTGCCTCAGGCCGCCCAGGTCGACCCGCCGCGACA
Source organism: Caulobacteraceae bacterium (assembly GCA_028290905.1). Taxonomy (GTDB): domain Bacteria; phylum Pseudomonadota; class Alphaproteobacteria; order Caulobacterales; family Caulobacteraceae; genus Acaudatibacter. The sequence continues at coordinate 2,525 of JAQGIW010000193.1, forward strand.
GGGCCGCCATCAGCTGCACGAAGTTGACCAGAGCCACCCCGGACGTGGCCAGGGCGAGGCCGGCGTGGCCTAGGCCCAGCACCTTGGCGTTGAGGAGGTTGAGCGCCAGGTTGACCGCGATGCCGACCAGGCTGATGCGCAGAGGCGTCTTGGGAAGCCCAAGGGCGTAGAAGCAGGGCGTGAGCACCTTGATCGCCGCATATCCCGCCAGGCCCAGGGAATAGGCCTGCAGCGCCAGCGCCGTCTGGGCGGTGTCATGGGCGCTGAAGCGCCCGTGCTGGTAGATGAGGGTGATGATCGGGCCTGCCAGCACCGCCAGCCCGGCTGAGGCCGGCAAGGCCAGGAACCAGGCCAGACGCAGGGAATCCCGGGCGGTCGCCCCGAACGCGGCCATGTCGCCGCGGGCGAAGGCGCGGGCGACCGCCGGCAGGGTGGCCGTGGCGAGCGACACGCCGAATATGCCCAGGGGGAACTGCATCAGCCTGAAGGCGCAGAACAGCCAGGAGCGGCCGCCGTTGATCTCGGAGGCGAAGTTGCCGTTCACCAGCACATTGACCTGGACCGCCGCACCGGCCACGACGCTGGGCCACATCAGCGTCCACAGGCGCGCGAGGCGCGGGTCGCGAAGATCCAGGCGCCAGTGGAAGCGGAACCCCAGGCCGTAGAGCGAGGGCAGCTGCATGGCGAGCTGGGCAAGGCCCCCCAGCAGGACGCCCAGGCTTACGCCGTAGAGCGCCCGCTGTGTGAACAGGGGATGGGTCCAGTGGGCCCGCGCCGACTGATCGAAGGCGAACGCCAAGCTCACCCCGGCGATAATCGAGACGATGTTGAATACGGTGGAGGCCGAGGCCGGGACGCCGAACACGAAGCGGGCGTTGAGCATGCCCATCACCGCGGCGGCCAGGGAGACGAAGAGGATGAAGGGGAACAGCACCCGGGTCAGCTGGACCGTCATCTCGAACTTGCCGGGCACGGTGTGGTAGCCTGGGTTGGTGACCTCCACCAGCAGCGGCGCGGCGATGATGGCGGCGACGCACAGGATGCCCATCAGGAAGATCATCGCCGACAGGATGAGGTTGGCCAGTTCCCAGGCCGGCTTCTCCCCCTCCTGGTCCCAGGCCTGGGTGAACATCGTCGTGAAGGCGATCGACAGCGCGCCCTCGGCGAACAGGTCACGCAGCAGGTTCGGGATCTGGAAGGCGGCCAGGTAGACGTCGAGCAGCTTCCCCGCGCCGAACATGGCGGCGAACACCTGCTCGCGCACGAGCCCGAACAGGCGTGAGGCCATCACCGCAAGCCCCACAACGCCGGCGGAGCGGCGTGTGCTGGGTTCGGCGGCGGCGGCGGCGGTCACGGGCGGACGGTGTATAGCCTCGCCGCCCGCGCGCAAACGTTCCTTAGCGGCCCTTCCAGTTCGGCGGGCGCTTTTGGGAGAATGCCAGCGGTCCCTCGACCAAGTCTTCGGACTTGAAGAGGGCGGCGACCGCCTCGTAGCGGCCCTGGCCGCGGATGGCCGCTTCCAGGCTCGGTTCGTCCAGGCCGCGCATCACCGCCTCCTTGGAGGCGCGGATCGACATCGGGCTGCACTCGCCGATCAGGGTGGCCCAGCGACGGGCGGCGGGTAGCAGGTCCTCCTTGGACGTCACCTCGTTGACGAAGCCCAGTTCCAGCCCTTCGCGGGCCGACACCCGGCGGCCGGTGAGGATCATACCCATGGCCCGCTTGACGCCGATCGCGCGCGGCAGGCGATGCAGGCCGCCAGCCAGGGCCGCCAAGCCCACGCGGGGCTCCGGCAGGGCGAAGATGGCGCCCTCGGCGGCGATGATCAGGTCGCAGGCCAGGGCGATCTCGAAACCGCCGCCCATGGCCACGCCGTTGACCGCCGCGATCAGCGGCTTGTTGAGGTCGTATCGAGAGGTCAGGCCGGCGAAGCCCGAGGGTGGCGAACCCATCTTGCCGCCGGTGGCTTGCCATTTGAGGTCGTTGCCGGCAGAGAACGCGCGGTCCCCGGCTCCGGTGACGACGCCCACCCATTGCCCGGGATCGGCGGCGAAGGCGTTCAGGGCCTCGTCCATCTCGAAGTGGGACGGCGAGTGCAGGGCGTTCATCACCTCCGGCCGGTTCAGGGTGAAGGTGGTAATCGGGCCGTCGCGCTCGACCTTGATGAACTCATAGGCCATGGGTTTTCCTCCTCATTGATCCTGGTTGTCCGGACTCGCTCCGACGGGGCCGAGGCCGGCCTTGAAGCGCTTCCAGTTGGCTACGTAGTGCAGGGCGCCCGCGGCTGCGGCGGCCGCCTGCTGGTCGGAGAGGGTCCTGACGACCTTGCCGGGAGAGCCCATGACCAGGGAATTATCGGGAATCTCCTTGCCCTCCGTGATCAGGCTCGACGCACCGATGATGCAGTTGCGGCCGATTTTAGCGCCGTTGAGCACGATGGAGCCGATGCCGATCAGGCTGCCGTCGCCGATCTGGCAGCCATGCAGCATGACCATGTGGCCGATGGTGACATTGGCGCCAATGGTCAGCGGCTGACCAAGGTCGGTGTGAAGCACCGAGTTGTCCTGAACGTTCGAATTCTCGCCGACGATGATGGGGTCGTTGTCGCCCCGCAGCACGGCGCCGAACCAGACACTGGCATTCTTCTTGAGAATGACATTGCCAACCACCGTCGCGGTCGGGGCTATCCAGTATTCGTCGTCTGGGGGTAGGGTCGGAACTCGACCGCCCAATCTAAAGGCATTCATCCGTGGACCCCCTAATCTTGAAAACCACGCCTTGATTAACCGCTCATAAACGTCGTTACATCATCCTAGCTTGGCGATTCGGCGGGTTCGCCCGTCGCATCACCCCGCGGGCGGTTTCGCCCGCGGTCTCCTCGTGAACGGAGAACCGGGTGTCGCGTAGTACGGCCGGGCGGTCAACACCGCCCCCTGCCCTCGCTGCTCCACCGGCGCCGCGCGCGGCCGCCGGAGGCTCCGCAACCCCCCCTTGTTCCAGTGTGTTTCTCCCCAGGGCGAGCCGGACCGGCCTCGCCCTTTTCTTTGGCGCCAACGGAGCATGCCATCCATGACCAAGCGACCCTTGAAAAGACTCGTCCGCGAAGGCGCCTTCGATGATCGCCAGTTCGAAGACGACGCCAAGATCCGCCGCCTGCCGACGGCGCGGGGCTGGACGCCCTTGCCGATGAACGAGGATCGGGAGCAAGGGTACTTGAAGACCATCCGGGCCAAGTCGCCCGGCCAGGAGCGCCTGATCGCCGCCATCGACGCCCGCAACCTGGTCCTGGCCCTGGGACCCGCCGGGTGCGGCAAGACCTACCTGGCCATCGCCAAGGCCGTCGAGGCCCTCGAGGCGGGCAAGGTCGGCCGCATTGTGCTCTCCCGCCCGGCCGTCGAGGCCGGCGAGTCCCTCGGCTACCTGCCTGGAGAACTGGAAGACAAGCTCGCCCCCTATCTGCGCCCCCTCTACGACGCCCTCTCCGACCGCCTGTCGATGAAACGGGTGCGCGCCCTGATCACCGAGGGCGCCATCGAGATCGCGCCGGTGGGCTTCATGCGCGGCCGCACGCTCAACAACGCCTTCGTGGTCATCGACGAGGCCCAGAACTGCACCTATGTGCAGCTGAAGATGCTGCTCACGCGCCTGGGCTGGAACTCCACCATGGTGGTGACCGGCGATCCCAACCAGTCGGACCTGCTGCCCGAGCTCTCCGGCCTGGCGACCGCGGCGGAACGGCTGGAGAGCTTGCCCGACATCGCCGTCGTGCGGCTCGCCGACCAGGACATCGTCCGCCACCCCCTGGTCGCCGACATGCTGAGCGTCCTCTAGTGTGGCGATTCAGAAATTCGCCGCTGTTTGTGGCAGCTCCGGAGCGAATTTCTGAATCTCCAGCCACACTAGAAACTATTGAATCCTAGTGTGCTTTTTGGATTTGAAGTTCGCACCCAGCCCGACCCCACACAACGGCGAACTTCAAATCCAGCACACTAGGCGACCCCCGGAGCGCGGGCTTCCCAGCCCGCTCCTTCTTGCCGGAGCGGCAGAGAGAGAAAGCAGGATGCGGCCTGGAAGGCCGCGCTCCGGGGCCCTTTGGGTTTGGCGGGCCGCTCGGCTATGATCGCGGCCGGCCGACCCGGAGAGACCGACGATGAGAAGATGGGAGCTTGCCGCCGTGGCCCTCGTGGCCCTGACCGCGGTGGGCTGCGTCACGCCGACCCATGAAGAGAATGCGGCTCGACGCTCGACCTGGCCGATCGACACGCCCGGCCCGCTGGCCTCGGGCGGCGGCCCACGGCAGGCCAGCTGGCCATCGGTGGAGGGAGACATCCTTCGGGGAACCTCGCCGGCAGACCTGGCGAAGGACCGCGCCTCGGTCAGCCAGCCGCTGACCGAGGCCCTCGCCAAGCCTTGACGCAGGCCCGGAGAAGCCGCGCGCGATGACCCACGTCCATCATCCCCAACACGACCACGACGATGACCATGGTCATGGTGACGGCCACCACCATGGGGCCCATGGCCACGGGCACGGCCACAGCCACGCCCCGGCGTCGTTCGGCGGCGCCTTCGCCGTGGGGATCGTCCTCAACACCGGCTACGTCGTCGCCGAGGCCCTCTACGGCGTCATGGCCAATTCCCTCGCCCTGATCGCCGACGCGGGACACAACTTCGGCGACGTCCTCAGCCTGGCGGTCGCCTGGTTCGCCGCCTCACTGGGCCGCCGGGCGCCCACAGAGCGCTACACCTACGGCCTGCGTGGCTCTTCTATCCTGGCGGCCCTGAGCAACGCCGTCGTCCTGCTGGTGGTGACGGGCGGGATCGCCTGGGCGGCGATCCTCAAGCTCATGCACCCCTCCCCCGCCGGCGGCCTGACCATGATCGCCGTCGCCTCTGTCGGCGTGGTGGTCAACGGCGTCACCGCCATGATGTTCGCGTCCGGCCGCAAGGGCGACATCAATATCCGCGCCGCCTTCGCCCACATGGCGTCGGACGCCCTGATCGCCCTGGGCGTGGTGGCGTCCGGCGGCGTCGTCCTGTTCACCGGTTGGCAATGGGTCGACCCGGCCGTGAGCCTGGCGATCGGCGGCCTCATCGTCTGGGGGACATGGTCGCTGATGCGCGAATCCCTGGACCTGGCGCTCCACGCGGTGCCCGCCTCGGTGAACCGCGCCGACGTCCTGAGCTATCTTCGCGGGCTGCCGGGGGTGAGCGAGGTCCACGACCTGCACATCTGGGGCATGAGCACCACCGAGAACGCCCTTACCGCCCATCTCGTGCGGCCCGGCGGCGAACTCGACGATTCCCTGCTGCGCCGCGCCTGCATCGATCTGCGCGAGCGCTTCGCCGTGCACCACGCCACGCTGCAGATCGAGGCCGGCCTCGCCGACCATCCCTGCGACCTGGCCCCCACGGAAGTCGTCTGATCGGAAGTGAGCCCCGCTCCTCGGAATGGTACCGCCTCCCCGGTTCGAACGGGGGACCTCTAGATCCACAATCTAGCGCTCTAACCAACTGAGCTAAGGCGGCCCCTTCGGGGGCGATTTGTTTAGTCGCCACCGCCCGGCCGATCAAGACCGAGGCGTCTCGAACGCTCGGCAATCGGTGAAGCAATTGCCTCCGGCCGGACATTTGCGCTTGCCCGGCCAAAAACGAAACCACGCTCCCGGCGGAAGCCGGGAGCGTGGTCGAAGCGGGACCGGGAAGCGATCAGCTTCCCCGCGTGGTCACCCTTTGGCGATCTGGAAGCGGATCGGGATCCGCACCGTGCCTCCGTTGGTCGGCACGCCGTCCTTGGACTGCGGCCTCATCTTGAACAGTTTCGACAGCTTGAGGGCCGCGGCGCCGAACTCCTGGTCCGACGGGTCTTCCGAGACCACCGTGCAGTTGGTCAGCTTGCCGCTGGACATCACCCCGCAGCTGATCTCGGCCTTGCCGCTGACTTCCAGACGCTGAGCGCGATCGGGATAGTAGCGGGCCACGTCGTCCGCCGACGGCCTCGCGGACCAGTCGGGCTGGGTGATCACCGTCGGCCTCGGCGGCGGGGGCGCCGGGGGGGCGACCACGGGCGGGGCCGGCGGCGGCGGTTTCGGCTTTTCCACCGGCGCGATGTTCAGCGGCGGCGGGGCCGGAACATTGAGCGGGACCACGGCCGGCGGCCGCGGCTGGACCGGCGGCGGCGGCATGTTCTTGGGCGGCGGCGGCGG
>JAQGIW010000117.1 GCA_028290905.1 Caulobacteraceae bacterium
CCAGGGCCCCGAGGCCGCCGTCCGGATCGAACCTGGCGCGGGCGCCGCGGCGCGCCCAGTAGTCCTCCAGCGTGAGCGCGCCCTCGACGAGGACGGCGCGGTCCGCTTCCACGGCCGGACCCGCCCCCGCCGCCAAGACTTCGCCGACTTCGGCGCCATAGAGCCCGACCAGGCGGTTGACGTCGTCCTCGGCCCGTCCGCCCGCCAGCAGTTCGGCCCGCAGGGCGCCCGGGTCGGCGTCGCCCCCCGGCAGGGTCTGGTCGGCGGTGGCGCTGGGCGAGACGGGTCGGCCGAGCGCGGTCTGCACCTGATCGACCACCCTCTCGGACATGCGGCGGTAGGCGGTGAGCTTGCCGCCGGCGATGGAGAGCACGCCGGCCGGTCCCGTCCACAACTCGTCCCGGCGGGAGATATCGGAGGCCGACTTGCCTTCCTCCGCCACCAGGGGCCGGACCCCCGACCAGGCCGAGACGATGTCATGCACCGTCAGGCGCGGGGTGGAGAAGCGCGCCGCGGCCGCCGCGAGCAGATAGTCGGCGTCCTCGACCGTGACGGGCGGCCAGGCCTCCGCGACCGGATGGAAGGTGTCGGTGGTGCCGATATAGGTGACCGGTCCCCGCGGCACGGCGAAGACGCTGCGCTTGTCGGCGGCCGGCATGATGACGACGCGATCAACCGGCAGGCGCGCCCGGCGAACCACCAGGTGGACGCCGCGGGCCAGGGCCAGCCTTGGCGCGGCCCCCGGCGATTCGAGCGCGCGCACCGCGTCCACCCACGGGCCCGCGGCGTTGACAATGATGCGGGCGCGCAGGCGGGCCACCCGATGCTCGCCGCCGGCCAGGGTGTCCGCAACTTCGAGCGCCACGGCCCGCCCGCCTTCGAGCACGAGGGCCAGCACCGCCGCGTAGTTGGCCACCCGCGCGCCGGCCGCCGCGGCGCTCCGCACGTTGGCCAGCGTCAGGCGGGCGTCGTCCGTCAGATATTCCGGGTAGACCACCGCGCCGGTGAGTCCCGTGGCCTCGATCGCCGGCTCGCGGGCTATGAGATCCGCCCTTGACCAGACCTCGTGATGGCGCGCCTTCGGCACGGCGCCCAGCTTCTCGAAGGTCCAGAGGCCGGCGCGCAGCTTCGCCTCGGCGGCGGCGTTGCGCACGGGCATCACGAAGGGCGTGCGGCGGGCCAGGTGAGGGGCGATCGCCTCGACGATCTTGCGCTCCGACGCCGCCTCGCGAACCAGCGCCAGATCCCCCTGGGCCAGGTAGCGCAGGCCGCCGTGGATCATCTTCGAGGATCGGCTGCTGGTTCCGGAGGCGAAGTCCCGCGCCTCGACCAGGGCGACGCTGAGGCCCCGCAGGGCGGCGTCGCGGGCGACCCCCGCCCCGGTGATCCCGCCGCCGATCACGGCCAGGTCGAACACCTCCCCGCCCAGGGCGTCGAAGACGGCGTCGCGGTCGCGCAGGTCCAGGGCGGCGGTGGAAGGGGCGCTGGTCATGGGTCCTGGCGTGCTGGTCCGTCGATCCCTAGGCTATAGCCCACAAGCCGGGAGGAGCCAGGGATGGCGGAGCCAATTCGCATAGGTCTGCTGGGGGCCTCGAAGATCGCCCGGGGCGCGGTGATCGCACCGGCTCGCGACGACCCACGCTTCGTGGTGTCGGCGGTCGGGGCCCGGGACAAGGACCGAGCCGCCGCCTACGCGGAGAAGCACGGCATCCCCGGCGTCGCCGCGGACTATGCGGCGCTGGTGCAGCGCGACGACGTGGACGTCGTCTACAACGCCCTGCCGCCGGCCGGACACGCGCACTGGACCATCGCCGCCCTCGAGGCGGGCAAGCCCGTGCTCTGCGAGAAGCCCTTCGCCCGCAACGCCGGCGAAGCGCGGACCATGGTGGCGGCGGCGGAGAAGACGGGCCTGGTGCTGCTGGAGGCCTTCCACTACCGCTTGCACAACGTCATCCGCCGGACCGAGGCCCTGCTCGCGTCCGGTATCCTCGGGCGGTTGACCGGAGGCGGCGCCGAATTCCACGCGCCGATCCCCAGGACGCCGGGCGAACTGCGCTGGAGCGCGGAGCAGGGCGGCGGCGGGCTGATGGATCTCGGCTGCTATCCGGTCCATGCCCTGCGCACCCTGCTGAAAGCCGAGCCGACCGTCACCGGAGCGAAGGCTGTGTTCGACGACGGGGTCGACGCGGAACTCTCCGCCGATCTCGCCTTCCCCGGTGTCGCCACCCGCATCGCCTGTTCGATGACCGCGCCCGGCTTCAGCGCCTGGCTCCGTCTGGAGGGCGAGCGCGGGCTGCTGGAGATCCAGAATTTCCTCGCCCCGCAGAGGGGCTGTCGCTTCACCACCACCGTGGACGGCGAGACCACCGAACATCCCACTGACGGCCCGGCCACCTACGCCGCCCAGCTCGACCACCTGCATGCTGTGCTGCGGGAAGGGGTCACGCCCCTGATCGGCGGCGCCGACGCCATCGCCAACATGACCACCATAGACGCCATCTACGCGGCGGCCGGGAGATCCTGAGGCGTCCTACCGGCCGACGAAGTTGGCCGGGCGGCGTTCAAGGAAGGCGGCGACGCCTTCCTTGTGGTCGGCGGAGGCGAAGCAGGCGGCCATGATCTCCAGATGGGCGGCCATATGCTCGGAGTGGTCGCGCTCCAACCCGCGCCAGACCAGCGACTTCATGTGACGGATCGAGAATGGCGAGGAGTTGAGGTAGCGCCGGGCCTCGTTGAGGGCGGCGTCGGCCAGCTGTTCCGGCTCGACCATCTCGGCGGCGTAGCCGATCGCCAGCGCCTCGGGCGCAAGCATGAAGTCGCCGCTGTAGAGCAGGCGCAGCGCCCGGTGAGGGCCGATGATCCGCGGCAGCAGCCAGCTGCCGGCCCCGGTGTCCGGCACCAGGCCGCGATGGGCGAAGTTCCAGGCGAAGCGGGCGCGGGGGGTGATGATGCGCACGTCGCACTGGCTGGTGAACTCCGCCCCCATGCCGACCGCCGAGCCGTCGATGGCCCCGATCACCGGCTTGGGGCAGTCGACCAGCGGCCACCACTTCCCCGCCTCGCGGGCGCCGCCGCGCGCGCCGCGGTTCTCGGTGGGCGTGCCGGCCAGGTCGGCGAGGTCGGTGCCGGCGCAGAACGCCCCGTCCGCGCCGGTGACGATCAGC
>JAQGIW010000205.1 GCA_028290905.1 Caulobacteraceae bacterium
GGCCAGTTCGTAGGCCAGGCGGGCGTCGAGCTGGCTGTAGGCCGGCGAACCCAGCCCGGGGAGGTTTGGAGCCGAGAAGTAGATCTGGCTGCGATAGGCCAAGGTCAGCTCTCCGCTCAGGAGGCCGCCGTCCACGGGCTGGTCATAGCGCGCCGTGCCGCCGCCCTGCCACTTGGGCGCGCGGTTGAGGCGCTGGCCGCTGTTCTGGATATTGCCGGGCCCGACGTAATTTCCGTAGCGGGCGTCGGTATAGTTGGCGAAGGCCGAGAAGCTCAGCTGGTCGGTGGCGCGCCAGGCGCCTTCGACCTCCACCCCCTTGATGGTGGCGGAGGCCGCGTTGAGGGTCTGGATGACCCCGACGCTGACCGGGATGCGCACCTGCAGATTCTTGTAGTCGCTGTAATAGACGTCGCCGTTCAGGGTGACGCGGCCGTCGGCCAGGGTGGTCTTCGCGCCGGCTTCGTAGGTGACCACCCGCTCCGGATCGAATGCGCCGGCCTGAAGAGCCGTGAAGCCACCGCTCTTGAAGCCGGTGGAGACCGACAGATAGGCCAGCACATCGCGGCTCGGCTCATAGCTGAGGCGCACCGACGGGCTGAAGGCGCTCCACGTCTTCTGCAGCGGGGTGTAGGGCGTCGACGGGAAGATGCCCACGCCCACGGTGCGATAGTCGAAGCGCTTGCTCTCGCTGCTCAGCCGTCCGCCCGCGGTGAGGCTGAGCGTCTCGGTGAACTTGCGGGTCACCTCGGCGAACAGTCCGCCGCTCGTCGTGTCGTTGGCGGAGAAGATGTCCAGCGAGGACGCGGCCGCCGGCGCTCCGACGGTCTGGTGGAGCCTGGTCAGCCCCTTGTACAGGTCCAGGCCCGCGATCCATGTGCCCCAGGCGCCGCCGCCGGTCGCGTAGAGCGTCTGCGAAAACTGATCCAGCTGTTCGTTGGTGCGGTTGGTGTTGAGGTTGGCCGCCGTGCCGTCTGTGTCGATGGATCCGTCCAGCAGGTCGTGGCGGTATCCGGTGACGGAGTGCACGACCAGCCCGCCGTCCAGGGACAGCTCGGCGTTCAGCGACACCCCCCCATCGGTGCGGTGGTACTGGGTCGGGAAATTGAAGGCGTAGGTGTCCGGTTCGCCCTTGAGGCTGCTGTCCGCGACAATCGGGTTGGCGGTCACGTAGGGGATGGCGTTGAGCTTCTTCAGCCCGTCGTGGACCTTCTCGTCGATATAGTCGGCGCGCAGCACGGCCTTCAGGTCGCCGGTCCGCATGACCAGGTCGCCGACGCCGGAGGTGGCCTCGCGCCGGACGACCTTGGAGCCGTCGACCGTATTGGTCCCCCATCCCGACATGTCCGTGTGGCTCAGGGCGAGGCTTCCGGCCAGTTGCTCGCCGGCGATCGGCCCGGCGACGCGCCCGTCCAGCCGCCAGCGTCCGAAGCTTCCGTAGCTGGCGTCCATGGAGATGTCGGGCGCCGAGGTCGGCTCCTTGTGGACCACGAGCAACGCCCCCGCGGTGGCGTTGCGGCCATAGAGCGTGCCCTGCGGTCCGCGGACGATCTCCAGGTGATCGACGTCCAGCATCTCGGCCAGGGCCGCCGACGGTTTTCCGACGTAGACGCCGTCGATGTAGACGGCCACCGGATCGTCGGAGCCGATCAGCGAGGTGCTGGACGCGATCCCGCGGATGCCAAGCGGGAAGTTGCCGTAGCCGGCGGTGCCGTTGATGCTCACGCCCGGCAGGTAAGGCGCGGCCGAGAACAGATCGACGGCGTCATGGTTCTCAAGCGCCTGGCCGCCGACCGCGCTGATGGCGATCGGCGTCTCCTGGACATTGGTGGCGCGCCGGGTGGCCGTCACCACCACTTCGTCGACCGCGCTGGCGGCGCGCGGCGCCTCCTCGGCGGAGGCCGTCCCGCCCGCCAATCCGACGCCGAAGCCCGCACTCAAGGCGGTCACCGCGAGAAGCCGCGATACGAGGCTGATCCTATGAGCTGACACGTGAGCCTCCGCGGACTTGATGATCGGACGACCGTCCTAATATTCCGACGTGCGCTTAAGTTTGTTGCGCTGTCAATAGAGGACAATTCGAGGGGTCCGCGCATTGACGCCTCCCACAATTAGGACGATTGTCCGTCCTAGTTATCGCTGATTGCGTGGGTTCGGGCAGGACAGGTTATGGGCGAAGCGGCGGACGGATCGGTTTTGGCCAAGGCGGCGGAGGCGGCGAATCAGGGCCGCCGGGCGGGCGGGCTCGTGCTGTTCCACGCAGCCCACTCCACCTGCAGCCAGAAGGTCCGCCTCTGCCTCGCCGAGAAGGGACTGGCCTACGAAAGCCGTGTGCTGGAAATCCGGCGCAACGAGCACCTCTCGGCGGAATACCTGGCGATCAATCCCAATGGTGTGGTCCCGACCCTGACGCACGACGGAGCGCCGGTGGTCGATTCGTCGGTGATCTGCGAATATCTCGACGAGGTGTTTCCGACCCCGCCGCTGTCTCCCCAGGCCCCTCTAGATCGCGCCCGGATGCGGACTTGGCTCCGCTACCTCGAGGAGGTGCCGACGGCGGCAATCCGGGTGCCCTCCATCAACGCCATCTTCCTCCCCGTGATCCGCGACCTCGGCGAAGCTTGGGAAGACGTGAAGCGCCGCGCGCCCTTGCGTCGCCACCTCTATGAGCGCATCGGCGAGCAGGGTTTCGACCAAAGGGAAGTGCAGCACTCCATGGAGCAGCTGAGCGATACCTTCCGGCGGGTCGATCAGGCGCTTCAAGCGCAGCCATGGTTGGTGGGCGACGACCTCTCCCTCGCCGATCTGGTGCTGCTGCCCACCGTTGTCCGCCTTGACGACCTCGGCCTGTCCTCGATGTGGGCCGATCTCGCAGCCATCGGCGACTGGTACGCTCGGATCACGTCGCGGCCTTCCTTCGCGCGGGCTTTCTTCGCGGGATCGCGTCTCGGCCGGGCCGACGCCGAGCGCGTGTTTTGAGCCCGGTCAGAGATCCCAAGCGCCGATCTCCCGCGGCGGCGCGGGGCGCGCCGGCCAATGCGTCGCGGCAGGGGCCGAAGACGGCGCGGGCCGAAACCACGCGCGAGCGGATCCTGGAGGCGGCGCTGTTCCTCTTCGCCGAGTTCGGCCTGCACGGGGCCTCGCTGCGGGACATAAGCGCCCGATCGCAGGTGCCGCTCAGCGGGCTGCATTATCATTTCGGATCCAAGGAGGATCTGTTCGCCGCGGCGGTCGAGCACGTGTTCCGCCAGCTGTCGGCGGAACGGCTGGAACGACTGCGCGAGCTGGAGATGGAGACGGGCGCGCCGACGCTGGAGGCCGTTCTGGAAGCCTTCATCGTCCCGGTGCTGAAACTGGCGGCCAGCCCCACCGGGATTGCCTACCTGAGGCTGCAGGCCCGCATGTACGACGCGCGCGAGGTCTCCAACGACGGCCTGCTGCTAAAGGTCACCGAAGCCACCGCGCCCTTCCGCCGAGCGATCGCCCAGGCGCTCCCGGGGGCCCCGAGCGACGACCTGATCCGAGGTTACCGCGCCCTGGTGCGGGACGTGCTCAACACCGTCTCGGACCCGGCCTATGA
>JAQGIW010000247.1 GCA_028290905.1 Caulobacteraceae bacterium
TATCAGCGGAGAAACCAACGCCAGATCACCCGCTTAAGCCCGCTCGGCGGCCAGCCTGAGGATTTGTGGACGACCCCCGCTCTCCCACAACACCACAGGCTCGACCACAACTGAAGCGGACCTTTGATGTGTAACGAAAAGCGGACATCTTCACGTGCTCTCGACATGGAAAAGTGACAGCCGCCGCGTGTGGATCTAGCGCCGCCGGGTTCCGATCGCGCTCAGCGCGCCTGATCGACGTCGCGGACCGCGCCGCGCGCCGCGCTGGTGGTGAAGGCGGCGTAGGCTCGCAAGGCCATCGACACCTTCCGCTCGCGGCCCACCGCCGTCCACGCCTGGTCGCCGCGCACCAGCATGGCCGCGCGCCGTTCGGCAAGCACCGTGTCTGACACCTTCAGGTCTATGGCTCGGCTCGGGATATCGATCTCGATCCTGTCGCCGTCATCGACCAGTGCGATCAGCCCGCCCTCGGCAGCCTCCGGCGAGACGTGGCCGATCGACAGGCCCGAGGAGCCGCCGGAGAAGCGGCCGTCGGTGATCAGGGCGCAGGCCTTCCCCAGGCCCTTCGATTTCAGATAGCTGGTCGGGTAGAGCATTTCCTGCATCCCGGGGCCGCCGCGCGGACCTTCGTAGCGGATCACCACCACCTCGCCCGCCTGGACCTTGCCGGTGAGGATGCCGCTGACCGCCGCATCCTGGCTTTCGAATACCCGCGCCGGGCCGGCGAAGACCAGCGAGCCCTCGTCGACCCCTGCCGTTTTCACAATGCAGCCGTCGACGGCGAGGTTGCCGCTCAGCACGGCCAGACCCCCGTCCTTGGAGAAGGCGTGCTCCGCCGAGCGGATAACCCCGGCTTCACGGTCGAGGTCCAGATCGTCCCAGCGCCGGTCCTGGCTGAACGCCACCTGGGTCGGAACGCCACCGGGCGCCGCCCGATAGAACAACTGCACTGCCTCGCTTTCAGTGCGCGCGATGTCCCAGCGGTCAAGCGCCTCGCCCAAGGTGCGGCTGTGCACCGTGGGCTCGTCCCTGTGGATCAGCCCCGCGCGGTCGAGCTCGCCCAGAATGGCCATGACGCCGCCGGCGCGGTGCACGTCCTCCATGTGAACGTCGGCCTTCGCCGGGGCCACCTTGCACAGGCACGGCGCCTGGCGCGACAGGCGGTCGATGTCGGCCATGGTGAAGCCGACGTCGGCCTCGTGGGCGGCCGCCAGCAGGTGCAGCACGGTGTTGGTCGAGCCGCCCATGGCGATGTCCAGGGTCATGGCGTTCTCGAACGCCTTGAAGCTGGCCACCGAGCGGGGCAGCACGCCGGCGTCGTCGTGCTCATAGTGGCGCCGGGTGATGTCGACGATCAGGCGGCCGGCTTCGAGAAACAGCCGCTCACGGTCGGCATGGGTCGCAAGGACCGATCCGTTGCCCGGCAGCGACAGGCCCAGCGCCTCAGTCAGGCAATTCATGGAATTGGCCGTAAACATGCCCGAGCACGAGCCGCAGGTCGGGCAGGCGGAGCGTTCGATGGTCTTGACGTCCTCGTCGCTGATCCTGTCGTCCGCCGCTGCGATCATCGCGTCGATCAGGTCCAGGGTCATGGCCTTGCCCTGCAGCACCACCTTGCCGGCCTCCATCGGGCCGCCCGAGACTAACACCGCGGGGATGTTCAGCCGCAGCGCCGCCATCAGCATCCCGGGCGTGATCTTGTCGCAGTTGGAGATGCAGACCATGGCGTCGGCGCAATGGGCGCCCACCATGTACTCGACGCTGTCGGCGATCAGCTCGCGCGACGGCAGGCTGTAGAGCATCCCGTCGTGGCCCATGGCGATGCCGTCGTCGACCGCGATGGTGTTGAACTCCTTGGCCACCCCGCCGGCCTTCTCGATCTCGCGCGCCACCAGCTGGCCGAGGTCCTTCAGGTGCACATGGCCCGGAACGAACTGGGTGAAGGAGTTCACCACCGCGATGATCGGCTTACCGAAGTCGGCGTCCTTCATCCCGGTGGCCCGCCACAAGCCGCGGGCGCCGGCCATGTTGCGGCCGTGGGTCGAGGTGCGGGAGCGGTAGGTGGGCATGGCGCGGTCCAGATGATGATCGCGTCGATATCCCATCGCCGAAGAGCGGTGAAATATATTAATGTGCTTTGATTAGGTCTTATGGAGTATGAATGGCAGAGGTCCGGCAACTTCGGCATTTCGAGGCGGTGGCCGAGACCCTGCATTTCGGGCGCGCCGCCACGCGGCTGGGGATGACCCAGCCGCCGCTCAGCCAGTCGATCATGGCGCTGGAGCGCGAGCTGGGCGCATCGCTCTTCCTACGGACCAAGCGCAGCGTGGCGCTCACGCCGTTCGGCGAGCAGTGGCTGGTCCATGTGCGAGCCGTCCTCGCCGCCGTCGGCGCCCTGCCGGGGATCGCCAAGCGCCTGCGCGACGGCGAGGCCGGCCGTCTCGAACTCTCCTTCGTCAGCACCGCGGACTACAGCATCCTGCCGACCCTCGTCCGCCGCTACGCCTCGCTCTACCCGGCGGTTGAGATCGCGCTGACCGAGGCGACCAGCGACGTGCAGATCGCGGCCCTGCTGGATGGAAAGGGACAGGTCGGCATCATCATTCCACCCGCGCGCGGAACGTTGCCCGAGCCGCTGAGCTATCGCAGGCTCGTGTCAGAGCCGCTGGTTGCGGCCGTGCCTGAGAGCTGGCTTGAAGAGGGGCGCCTGTCACTCTCTGCGGACCAGTTGCCCCCCGAGGCCGTGATCGGGGCGCCGCTCATCATCTTTCCCAGACGATCGGCGCCGGCCTTCTACGATCTCGTAACCGGCTATTTCACCGCACATGGCGGGAACGCCCGCATCGTCCAGGAAGCCATCCAGATGCAAACGATCATCAGCCTCGTCTCCGCCGGGATGGGTATTGCGCTTGTTCCGGCCTCTCTGCGCCTTCTGGCGCGCACGGGGGTTCGCTACGTAGACCTGAGGGGCGAAAGGCCTTCCCTCGAAAGCGGGATCGTCTGGCGGCGTGGCGACATCACGCCGACGTTGGAACGCTTCGTCAACGTAGCGCTGGAGGCGCTCGGCTCAGAGCGGATCTCCCCAGCGGGCAACGGCGGCGAAAGGGTGAGAGGCGCTATCTCTCGATCGCCCAACGGGTCACGGCCTGATGATAATTGAGCGCGCCCGGGACGGTCATATGGGTCTTGAGGTACTTGAAGCCTGCTTTTTGCAGTGTGCGGTTGGGGGCGACGTTGAAGGCATTGGGCTCACAGAACAGCGTTCTCAGTCTCAGCAGCTCGAAATAGAGTTCTGCGCTTTGCCGCACGCAGTCGACACCGACTCCGCGCCGCCGAAGTTCCGGATCGACGACGTGAAGGTGCATGTTGGCTCGGTCCCCGAAGACGATCTTGTCCGCCGTCGAAAACCCGCATGGCCTACCGTCCAGTAGCCAGATCAACGCCAGCGTCGCTCTCTGGTCCATGGGCAGACGGCATTGCTGTTCCAGACGATCTCGCCAAGCGGCGGGGGTCGGCAGCCGCGTGGGGTCGACGCCGAGCATTTCGAGGTGCTCGGGCGTCGAGTCGTGAAAATAGCCGATGATCAGGTCCAGCTCTCCGACCGCCATCTCCCTGACCGTCACCGGCATGACAGCTTCCCTCGCTCGACGGTTTTGGCCGGCGATTAGGAACCTCAGGGCTCGAGGGCTTCGAGCTCCGAGGCGTTGCCAGCCTCCAGCTGGGCGATCGCGGCTGCGAGGCGTGACGCGTTGGCGGGGCTGGACATCAGGTGGAGGGTTTCCTCCATCTCTTTCCAATCATCGAGGGACACCACGACCACGATCTCGCCGCCCGATCACTGCATGCGGTGCAGGGCGCAGAGCTTGTTGCCGTCGGGATCGCGGAGATAGGCGAGATACATCTTGCCCATGCCGCCTTCGCGCACGCCCGGCGGGTCTTCGATGGAGGTCCCGCCGTTGGCGACGCCGGCCGCGTGCCAGGCGTTGGCCTGCTCGCTCGAGCTGCAGGCGAAGCCGATCGTGCCGCCGTTGGGGGCCGTGGCCGGTTCGCCGTTGATCGGCTTCGACACCGAAAAGACGCCGGTCGGGGTCAGGTAGAAGATGCGGTGGCCATCGACCATCGCCGGCGGAACGCCGAGTGTGCCGAGCAGCGCGTCATAGAACGACTTGGCTTTGTCCAGGTCGTTGGTTCCGATCATGACATGCGAAAACATCGTGCTTCTCCTCCCATTGTGCGACGCTGCCGGGGCGCGGCCCGGCTGTCGGCGCGCCACGGCGACGTGGCGTCCTCGACGCTCCGCACATGCGGGAAGATCGCCCCGATGGCAATGCATTCTGACCACGACCGGGAGGCACGTGAAGGCGCCGACCTTCTGTTGGCCGAAGTGGGCGCCCTGGCGCTTCGAGACACGCCGACGTTGCGGACGTTGCGACGCGCCCGAAGCGCTCAGTGGCGCAGCCGGGCCCCGGAATTCGTCATGGGCCTCGCCATGGAATTGCAGAGGCGCCGCGCCCATCGATGGCTCGGCTACGAGCTGATCCGCCACCACCGCTCGACATTCGAACTGTTGAACGATCGGTCGCTCGACGACCTTTCGGCAGGCCTCGATTCCTGGGACGCCGTGGACGCGTTCGCGCGCATCCTCTCGGGCCCGGCGTGGGCGCGGGGCCTCGCCTCGGACACCCTGATCGGCCACTGGTCGAGGTCCACCGACCGGTGGCGGCGCCGGACGGCGCTGGTCAGCACCGTCGCGCTCAACACGCCGGCGGATGGCGGCCGCGGCGATCCTGGGCGCACGCTCGCGGTGTGCCGGCGCCTGGCAGGGGATCGCGACGACATGGTGGTGAAGGCGCTCTCCTGGGCCCTCAGGGCGCTCGCGGTCCGCGACGGCGCGACGGTGCGCCATTTCCTGGTCCTCGAAGACGCGAGGCTGGCGGCGCGGGTGAAGCGGGAGGTCCGGCATAAGCTGGAAACGGGCCTGAAGACTCCGCGCCGAGCTCGTTGACGCATCCTGCCGGCGCCTTGACTTGGGCCGTCGCGGCGCGACGATGGCGCGCCCTGCGGGTCAAGAGACGAGGAACCGAGCCGATGGCCGACTACGGGACGGACGCGCTGAGCGAGCGGAGGGCCCTGGCGCGCAGAAGGGCCTACGAGGCGCCGCTGGAGACCCTCAATCCGGCCTGGGCCTCGGCGTTCCGGGACGACGCCCACTGGCCCTATTTCGAGCGCCTGCGGGCCGAGGACCCGGTCCACTATACGCCCGACAGCAACTACGGGGCGTTCTGGTCGATCACCAAGTACCACGACATCATGGCGGTCGACACCAATCACCAGGTGTTCTCATCCGCCCTCGGCATTGGCCTGCCGCCCAAGGACAGCGTGCTCCCGGCCGACGCCATGCTCGAGATGGACCGGAACCGGGCCCACAGCTTCATCGACATGGATCCTCCGGGCCATGACATCCAGCGCAAGACGGTCAGCCCCGCCGTGGCCCCCGCGCGCCTGGCGCAGATGGCGCCGCAGATCCGCGAGCGGGCCGGGGTGATCCTGGACTCCCTGCCGATCGGCGAGCCGTTCGACTGGGTCGACCTGGTCTCGAAGGAGCTGACGACGATGACGCTCGCGACGCTCTTCGACTTCCCGTTCGAGGAGCGCCGCAAGCTGACCCACTGGTCGGACACCATGACCACCGCGCCGGGGTTCGGACCGGTCGCCACCTACGCCGAGCGGCGGGCGACATTGGCCGAGTGCCGGGACTATTTCGTGCAGTTGTGGAACGAGCGGGTGAACGCCGAACCGCGGGGCGACCTGATCTCGATGCTGGCGCACGGGCGGGAAACCCGCGACTGTTCGATGGACGAGTACTTCTCCAACGTCACCCTGCTGATCATCGGCGGCAACGACACGACGCGGAACACCATTTCCGGCTCCGTCTTCGCGCTCAACCGCTATCCGGACCAGTACGACAGGCTGCGCGCCGACCCGTCCCTGGTCCCCTCCATGGTCTCGGAAACCATCCGCTGGCAGACGCCGCTGGCCCACATGGCGCGTACGGCGGTCCAGGACTTCGAGTTCAAGGGCAAGCGGATCCGCGAGGGCGACCGGGTGGTGATGTGGTACGTCTCGGGCAACCGCGACGAGGAGGCGATCGAGAACCCCGACGCCTACATCATCGACCGGCCGCGCCCCCGCCAGCACCTGTCGTTCGGCTACGGAATCCACCGCTGCGTCGGCAACCGCCTGGCCGAACTGCAGCTGACCATCATCTGGGAAGAGATCATGAAGCGCTTTCCGGAGATCCGCCTCCTGGAGGAGCCGCGGCGAAGTTATTCAATTTTTATCAAAGGCTACGAGGAGATGAACGTCGTTATTCCAGCACGTCGTTAAATAAATGAGCGCAACCTCGCCAGTCATACTGCGTTCATCCTGCGGCGTCTATCGTGCGAAACAGACGCGGGCCGTTTCAATAATTGGTATGTCCCGTATCGGCGCCTTTGCGCTGAATGGAGCTTAAGAACATGATCCCGCTCGCCGTCACTGTCGTGGACTTCCCCGCTTGCGCCCCTCCGCCCGTCGATCATGACCTGCAGGTCGCGCTCAGCCTCGCGCGAGCCAACACGGCCGCGCTGCTGAACCTCTCGGCGCTGTCCCGCCGCGAGATCATCATAGCCCTGACCGACGAGGTGGCGCTCCTGCGCGCGGTCGACAACCGCCCGCAGATTCACGCCGCCCATATCCTCACGCAGTATCTTCCCGGGGTCGGCTGACGAAATCCACCGCGTCGGTGTTCGCGCCACAGACGAGCACGCCGACGTGCTCGCCGGCCGCGGGCGCGTAGCGCCCGCTCAGCAGGGCGGCCAGGGCCGCCGCGCCCCCGGGCTCGGCGACCACCCGTAGGACGCGCCAGAAGGCTTCCTGAGCCGCTCGAAACACGGTCATCCTCGCCCTCCGCGCGCTCGGCAACGAGCGGCGGCTGCGCATTCTCGATTGGCTGAAGGACCCGACCGCCCACTGTCCCCCTCAGCGGGAAGGCGATCTCGAAGACGATGGCGTATGCGTTCTCATCGCCGAGAAGCCCGGCGTGAGGATCGCATCGGGGAGATCATGCGGCGGATTTCAGCCGAGGTGTGATCAAGCGCTGAAGTTCAGCTTCAGCCCCGGCTCAGGCCAGGGCATGCGGATGAGGCGGCCGGTCTCGGAGAGGGTGATGTAGGCGTCGGTCAGGCCCGGGCCGCCGAAGCAGATGTTGGTGACCATGCGGTCGGTGAGCGGGGTCTGGCGATAGCGGCCGTCGGGGGACATGGTGGTGATCCCATCGGCGATCGAGGCGACGCAGACATCGCCGTTGGCCTGGACCGCCAGGCTGTCGAAGAAGGCGCGGCCGGGCGCGGCTCCAACCACCCGCCCGCCGCGCCCGCCCTTGACCGCCTGGCCGGGGGCGGCGAGGTCGAAGGCGATCAGGCGGCCGGTGAAGGTCTCCGCCGCATAGACCGTCTTCTCGTCCGGCGAGAGGCCGACGCCGTTGTAGCCCATGCCGCCGAACGACACCTCCTCGATCCGCGAGCCGTCCGGCATGGCGTAGTAGAGGCCGCTCAGGTGGCGCACGCGGCCGCTCTGGCGGCCGAGGTCGGTGAACCAGAAGCCGCCCTGCCGGTCGAACACGATATCGTTGGGGGCCGAGAGGGGATGCTCGCCGACCTTGTCGTAGAGCCGCTCGCCCCTGCCGGTGGCGAGGTCGACGCGGTCGATGCCGCCCTGTATCGGCGACCGCGCGGGAGCCTGGCCCGGCAGGCCGGAGCCGCCGTTGTTGGTCACATAGACCGCGCCGTCCGGCCCGAGCGCCGCGCCGTTGGGGCCGCCGCCGAGGTCGCACACGACCTCGACCTTGCCGTTCCAGGCCCGCGAAAGCGTCCCGCGCGCGATCTCGACCAGGATCACCGAGCCGTCCGGCATGGCGATCGGCCCCTCCGGAAATTGCAGTCCTTCGGCAAGCACCTCGAAGCTCATGGCGGTTTCCTCTCTGGTCCCTACTGTAGGAGCGTTGCCGGTCGTGGAAAGGGGCGCCCCGTGAAGTACTGGATCGACACCGAATTCATCGAACATCCCTACACCATCGACATGATCAGCCTGGGGCTGGTGGCGGAGGACGGGCGGGAGTTCTACGCCGAGAGCAGCGAGGTCGACTGGTCGAAGGCCAGCCGATGGACGCTGCAGACCGTGCGGCCGCAGCTGCAGGGCAAGGGCATGCCGCGCGAGACCATTAGCAACGCCGTCCGGCTGTTCACCGAGCACGATCCGAAGCCGGTCTTCTGGGGCTATTTCCCGGCCTACGACTGGGTGGCGTTCAGCTGGCTGTTCGGCGGCCTGGCCGACCTGCCGTTCCACTTTCCGCAGCTCTGCCTCGACATCAAGCAGTGGGCGATCGAGTTGGGGGACCCGGAGTTGCCGCACCAGACGGGCCAACGCCACCACGCGCTGGCCGACGCGCGATGGACCCGGCAGGCGTGGACGTTCCTGTGCGGCCTGGACCCCAACGGGGCGGAGCGGTGCGCGACCGGTCGCAAGAATCCCGATCAGGTTGCCTGACGCGAGACGCGGGCATGCTCGGCGACCACGTCGTCGATGATGCGGTGGGAGGCGTCGGCGTCGTGCGGATTGGCGCCCGGCAACTGGGCCATGACGATGAGGGCCTTCCATAGGGTCCAGCCGCGGGCCCGCGCCCAGACGCCGGGGTCCAGGGGAAGGCGGGCGCGGAACGCCTCGCGCGCCTCGCCTTCGAGGAAGGTCCAGGCGATCGCCAGGTCACAGGCCGGATCGCCGACGGCGCAGCAACCGAAGTCGATGACGGCGCTCAGGTCTCCGTCCCGGACCAGCAGGTTGTCGGCCGCGAAATCGCCGTGCACCCAGACCGGCGGTCCGCTCCACGGCGCAGCCAGGGCCGCCTCCCACACCGCCGTGGCGGCGGCGACATCGATGCGGCCACCCAGGGCCGCGATCGCGCGCCGGGTCTCGCCGTCATAGACGGCGAGGGAGCCGCCTCGATCGAAGTTGTGCGCCCCAGGCGGCGGACCTTCCCACGTATCGATGGCGTGCAGCGCCTCCAGGAAGCCGGCGAGGTTGTCGGCGAAGCGGACCGGATCGGCGATGCGTGACGTCTCGGCAGGCTCGCCCTCCAGCCACTCATAGACCGACCACGGCCAGGGATAGTCCTCGGCCGGCTCCCCCATCGCCACCGGCGCGGGGATCGGCAGCGGCAGCAGGGGCGCGAGCCTGGGGAGCCAGAACTGCTCCTTCTCCACCTGGGCGGCGTAGCGCGCGGCGCTGGGCAGGCGGACGAGCAGGCCAGGGCCGAGGCGGAGGGTCAGGTTGTCCCATCCGCCGGGCGTCACCGGCGCGATGGGGAGGTCCGCCCACTCCGGGAACTGGCCGGCGACGAGCCGGCGCGCCAGGGCCGCGTCGATGTTCACCAGGTCTCGGCGAAGGGCCGCAGGTCGAGTTCGAAGGTCCAGCCGTCGCGGCTCTGCTGGTGCAGCATCCAATAGGCGTTCGCGATCGAGGCCGGGTTCATCAGCGTGTCGGGCGCCAGGAACTCCAGCGCCTCCTCGCCGCGCGAGGCGACGATCCTCTCGCGCACGAAGGCGGTGTCGACGCCGGCGTCGATGATCAGGTGGGCGACGTGGATATTCCGGGGCCCGAGCTCGCGGGCGATGGATTCGGCCATGGCCCGGAGGCCCGCCTTGGCGCTGGCGAAGGCGGCGTAGCCGACACCGCCCCGCACCGAGGCGGTGGCGCCGGTGAAGAAGATCGAGCCACCACCCCGCGCCAGCAGCCGCCGCGCGGCCTCGCGGCCGGTGAAGAAGCCGGCCTGGCAGGCCATCTCCCAGACCTTGCGGAACACCCGCTCGGTGGTGTCGAGGATCGGGAAGTTGACGTTGGCGCCGATGTTGAAGATCACCGCCTCCAGCGGCTGGTCGGCGTCCGCCCAGGCCAGGAACGCGGCGACCTGGTCCTCCCGGCGCGCATCGAGCGAGCGGCCCTCGAACCGGCCGCCCGACGCCTCGATCTTGGCCTTCAGCGGCGCGAGCTGCTCGCCGCCGCGTCGCCCGCCGAACACCCGGTAGCCTTCGGCGGCGAATTTCTCGCAGATCGCGCCGCCGATGTAGTCGCCGGCCCCGACCACCGCGACGGAGGCGTCGCGCCGCGACGAAGGTTGCGCGGCGAGCGCCGCAGCCTGGGGGCGAGGCTCGACCAGGACAGTCGGACCGGTGTCGGTCATCGGCTTTTCCCTCCCGTCACGCCTGCGGGCCGCCACCCCTCAGGGAAAGTCGACAAAGACAGTTGTCAGCCAGGGGTCCGTCGTGCAATCGGCATTGTCAAGGAAACCCTTGGGAGGATCCCGAACATGCGTGAAGCCGTCATCGTCTCCTATGCGCGCACGGGGCTGGCCAAGTCCGGCCGCGGCGGGTTCAACATCACGCCGCCGATGAGCATGGCCGCCCACGCGATCAAGCACGCCGTGGACCGCTCGGGCGTCGAGAAGGATTTCGTCGAGGACTGCTACCTCGGCAACAACGCCCACCTGAACGCCAACATCGGGCGCCAGGCGGCGCTTCTGGCCGGCATGCCGGTGACCACCGCCGGTGTGTCGGTGAACCGCTTCTGCTCCTCGGGCCTGCAGACCATCGCCATGGCGGCCAATTCGATCCGCGGCGACGGCGCCGACTGCATCGTGGCCGGCGGCGTGGAGAGCATTTCGATCCCCGGCGGGGGCATGCCCAAGGAAGCCACCGATCCCGATCTGCTCAAGGTCGCGCCGGCGATCTTCATGGCGATGATCGACACCGCCGACATCGTCGCCGAGCGGTATGGCGTCTCGCGCGAATATCAGGACGAATACTCGCTGGAATCCCAGCGCCGGATGGCCGCCGCACAGCAGGCCGACAAGTTCAGGGACGAGATCGTCCCGATGAAGACCAAGATGAAGGTCGTCAACAAGGACACCAAGGAAGAGAGCATCGTCGACTATGTGGTCACCAAGGACGAGTGCAACCGTCCGGACACCACCATGGAAGGCCTCTCCAAGCTGGCGCCGGTGAAGGGCCCGGACAAGTACATCACCGCCGGCAACGCCAGCCAGCTCAGCGACGGCGCCGCCGCCGTGGTGCTGATGGAGGCCAAGGAAGCCGAGCGCCGGGGCCTGGAGCCCATGGGCCGGTTCGTGGCCTGGGCGGCGGCGGGTTGCGAGCCCGACGAGATGGGAATCGGCCCGGTGTTCGCGGTGCCCCGGCTCCTCAAGCGCCACGGCCTGACGGTGGACGACATCGACCTCTGGGAACTGAACGAGGCCTTCGCCAGCCAGTGCCTCTACAGCCGCGACAAGCTCGGCATCGATCCAGAGAAATACAACGTCAACGGCGGCTCGATCGCCATCGGCCACCCCTTCGGCATGACCGGCGCCCGCCTGACCGGCCACATCCTGCAGGAAGGCAAGCGCCGGGGCGCCAAGTGGGGCGTGGTCACCATGTGCATCGGCGGCGGCCAGGGCGGCGCGGGCCTGTTCGAGATCTATTCGTAAGGCCACCGGAGCGCGGGCTTCCTGCCCGCCTCTTATCGCCGCGTTCGGATAGGTTTGCTCGCGAAGAGCGGGCTGACAAACCCCGCGCTCCGATGTCTAGGCCTCCAGCAGGAAGGGTGGTGGACGCATGAGCGAACCGCTCGCCGGTTTGAGGGTGCTGGAACACTCGGGCGACGTGGCGACACGCTATTGCGGTCGGCTGTTCGCCGCCTCGGGCGCGGAGGTAATCCGCATCGCGGGTGGAGATGATGCGCGCCTGGGCTACGCCGGCGAGGCGGGGCGCGCCTACGGCGCCTGGCTCGATCAGCGCAAACGCGTCGTCGACGACGCGGCCGCCGAGGGACCCTTCGACCTGATCATCGCCGGCCAGGACGGCCGAGCGGTCGCCGCCGCCGAGACGTTCCGCACCTCCCGGCCCGAGCGGCCATCGCTTCTCGCCCTGACCTGGTTCGATCCAGAGGGTCCGTATGGCGCCTGGCGAGGAACCGACGAGATCATCCAGGCCCTGTGCGGCCTCGCCTTCGCGTTCGGGGAGGCGGAGGGCCCCCCGATGTTGAGCCAGGGCCACGCCGCCCAGGTCGTCGGCGGGGTGACGGCCTACAATGCCACCCTGGCCGCCGTGATGTCCGCACCAGGGCGGCGGCCGGGGCGGATCGCGGTCAACATCCTGGAGGCCAACCTCTGCTTCAGCGAGCCGGGCGCCGTGGCCACCCGGGCGGATGGCACGACGGCGACACGCATGGGCGTGAACCGATTTTCGCCGACCTATCCGGCGGGTTCCTACCGCACTTCCGATGGCTGGGTGGGGATCACCTGCCTGACCCCGGCCCAATGGCGCAGCTTCTGCGGCCTGATTGGCAGGCCCGACCTCGGCGCCGAGCCGCGCTACGCCACCTCCTATGAGCGGCTGATGCTCGCCGACGAGCTGGACCCGATCCTGATCTCCGCCTGTCTGACCCACACGACCGCCGAGTGGCTTGCGCTCGGCGGCAAGCACCGCATTCCCACCGCGCCGATGCCGACCCCAGGCGAGCTGCCGCGCGAGCCGCATTGGGCCGCCCGCGGCGCCTTCGCCCCTGTGGGCGACCTCGACATCCAAGGGCCGACCTTGCCCTATCGGATGGCCTTCGACGGTGTCCGCACGCCGCGCTGGTCCGGCGACCCCGCTCTCGGGCCGCTCGCCGGGATGAAGGTGGTGGATTTCAGCATGGGCTGGGCCGGGCCGCTGTGCGCCCGCACGCTGGGGGACCTCGGCGCCGACGTGGTGAAGATCGAGTCGGACGACCATCCCGACTGGTGGCGCGGCTGGGAGGCCAACGCCGAGGATCGCGCGCTGATGGAGATGCGCCACAACTTCCTGGGCGTGAACCGCAACAAGCGCGGTGTCTGCATCGACCTCACCAGGCCCGAGGGCGTCGCCCGGGCGAAGGCGCTGATCGCCGGGGCCGACGTGGTGATCGAGAACTACGCGGCCGGGGTGCTGGAGAAGCTCGGCCTGGGCCAGGCCGTGCAGCGGGCGCTGAGACCCGGGATCGTCAGCCTGACCATGCCGGCGTTCGGGGCGGTCGGGCCGCTCGCCGGCCTGCGCGCCTATGGCTCGACGGTCGAACAGGCCTGCGGCCTGCCGTTCGCCAACGGCGAGGCCCATTGGCCGCCGTGCCTGGAACATGTGGCGTTCGGCGACCCGGTGGCAGGGCTCTATGGCGCCAGCGCCGTGCTCACCGCCCTGGCCGGCCGTGAGCGCCTGGGGGGCGCCGACATCGACCTGGCGCAGGTCGCCTGCCTGTTCCAGCTTGGAGCCGATTCCATCGTGGCCGCCGAGGTGCTCGGCGAGCCCTTGCCGCGGACGGGCTGCCGTCGCGCGCGCCTGGCCCTGTGCACGGTCACGGCGGTGCGGGACGGCTGGCTGGCCGTCGCCGCCGAGAACGACGCCATGGCCGCCCTCGCGCGCGTCGCCGGCGCGGCCTCTGAGGAAGCGCTGCGGGACTGGGCGGCCCCGCTCGCCGGGGCCGACGCCGCGGCGCGCCTGCAGGGCGCGGGCCTCGCGGCGGCCCGGGTGCAGGGCGCCCACGACCTGACCTACGATCCACAACTCATGGCGAACGGCTACTGGGTCGAACTCGAACGGGCCGTGATCGGCCGGCACCTGGTCCCCGCCGCGCCGTTCAGCTTCGACGGCGTGCGGCCGCCTCTGCGCCGCCCCGCCCCCACCCTCGGTCAGCATACGGACGAGGTTCTCGCCGAACTGGTCTGATCTCCCGCTACCGGAACCTCATCGATGAAGACACTCCTGATCGCCAACCGCGGCGAGATCGCCATTCGCGTGGCCCGCACCGCCGCGGAGATGGGGATCGCCACCGTGGCGGTCTATTCCGAGGACGACGCGGCCAGCCTGCACACCCGCAAGGCCGACACCGCCGTGGCGCTGAAGGGCTCCGGCCCGGCCGCCTATCTCGACCACGACCAGATCATCCGGGTTGCACAGGAGGCTGGGGCCGATGCGGTCCATCCCGGCTACGGCTTCCTCAGCGAGAACGCCGCCTTCGCCCGCGCCTGCGCCGTGGCCGGCCTGGCGTTCGTCGGTCCCGCCCCCGAGACCCTCGACCTGTTCGGCGACAAGGCGGCGGCCCGGGCCCTGGCGGCGCGATGCGGCGTCCCGATCCTGCCCGGCGCTCCGGGGCCGACGAGCCTCGACGAGGCCCGCGACTTCCTCTCCAGCCTGGGCGTCGGCGGCGCGGTGATGGTCAAGGCGGTGGCGGGCGGCGGCGGCCGGGGGATGCGCCCCGTCGCCTCGCCGGAGGAGCTCGAGGCCGCCTTCAGGCGCTGCGCCTCCGAGGCCAAGGCGGCGTTCGGCGACGACGCCCTCTACGTCGAGCAGTTCCTGCCCCGCGCGCGGCACATCGAGGTGCAGATCGCCGGCGACGGGCGAATGGTATCGCACCTGTGGGACCGGGAATGCAGCCTTCAGCGCCAGCGGCAGAAGGTGGTGGAGATCGCCCCGGCCGACACCGTGCCGATGTCGGTCCGCGAGCGGCTGTTCGAGGCCGCCGTGGCGCTCGGCCGGGCCGCCGACTACCGCAGCCTGGGCACGATGGAGTTCCTGGTCGAGGTGGGCGTCGGCGATCCGCGCGTGGTGTTCATCGAGGGCAACGCCCGCCTGCAGGTGGAGCATACGGTGACCGAAGAGGTGACCGGGCTCGATCTCGTCCGCCTGCAGATCGAACTCGCCCGCGGCCGCACCCTCGCCGACCTCGGCCTGACCCAGACGGACATCCCCCGTCCGCGCGGGGTCGCCGTGCAGGCGCGGGTGAACCTGGAGACCATGGCCCCGGACGGCTCGCCCCGCCCCGCCGGGGGCGTGCTGGCCGCCTATGACCCGCCGTCCGGCCCCGGCGTGCGGGTCGATGGCTTCGGCTATGCCGGCTACCGCACCAGCTCACGGTTCGACAGTCTTCTCGCCAAGGTCGTCGTCCATGCCGGCGCCGGCGGCCTCCCCACTGCCCTGGCCAAGACCCACCGGGCGCTCAGCGAGTTCCGCATCGCCGGGGCCCCCACCAACATCGGCTTCCTCCAGGCCCTGCTCGCCCACCCGGCGGTGGCGGCGGGCGACGTCCACACCCGCTTCATCGAAGAGCACATGGCCGAGCTGGCGCGGGCGCAGGCCGCGCCGCGCCTCTACTTCGAGCCGGCCGCCGCAGCGGCGCCGCCGCAGCCCAAGCGCGCCGGATACCAGGTCGACGCCGCCGATCCCCTGGCCGTGTTGGCGCTCGGCAAGGAGAGTGTGGATACCGCCGACGAAGGGGACGACGCATTGCTCGGTCCGGAGGGAACCCGGCCCCTGCGCGCGCCGCTGCAGGGTACGGTGATCACCGTCTCCGCCGCGGTCGGCGAGACGGTCCGGGGCGGCGAGACGCTGTTCATCATGGAATCCATGAAGATGGAGCATGAGATCACCGCCGACGTCTCCGGCGTGGTGCGCGAGGTCACCGTGGCGGTCGGCGACACCCTGTACGAGGGTCAGCCCCTGGCCTTCCTCGAGGAGGCCGAAGTCGAGGGCGGCGTGGCGAAGAGCGAGGACAAGGCCGACCTGGACGAGATCCGTCCGGATCTCGCCGAGGTGCTGGCGCGCCAGGCCCGCACCCGCGACGCCGCCCGCCCCGAGGCGGTCGCGCGCCGGCGCAAGACCGGCCAGCGCACCACACGCGAGAACATCGACGACCTAATCGATCCCGGCACCTTCCAGGAATACGGCGCACTGGTGGTGGCGGCCCGCCGCCGGCGCCACAGTCTTGAGGAGCTGATCGCCCAGACCCCGGCCGACGGCATGGTCATGGGCCTTGGCCACGTCAACGGCTCGCTGTTTCCCGAGGAGAAGTCACGCGTCGCGGTGATGGCCTACGACTACACGGTGCTGGCCGGCACCCAGGGTTCGCGCAACCACGACAAGCTCGACCGGATGAGCGAGATCGCCCTGCGCTGGCGCCTGCCGACCGTGTTCTTCACCGAGGGCGGCGGCGGACGGCCGGGGGACACCGAGACCGGCGTTTACACCCGCGGCTTCGAGTTCTGGGGACGGCTGTCCGGCGCCGTGCCTCTGATCGGAATCACCTCGGGCCGCTGCTTCGCCGGGAACGCCGCCATCCTCGGCTGCTGCGACGTGATCATCGCCACCAAGAACTCGACTCTCGGCATGGGCGGACCGGCGATGGTCGAGGGCGGGGGCCTCGGCGTCTACCGGCCCGAGGAGATCGGGCCGGTCAAGGTGATGCAGGCCAACGGCACCATCGACGTGCTGGTCGACGACGAAGCCGCCGCTGTGGCCGCCGCCAAGCAGTACCTGGGCTATTTCCAAGGGCCAGTCAGCGAATGGAGCTGCGCCGACCAGCGCCGGCTGCGCCGGGCGATCCCGGAGAACCGCCTGCGGGTCTACGACATGCGCAAGGTCATCGAGCTCGTCGCCGATACAGCCTCGGTGCTGGAGCTGCGCCCGAAGTTCGGCCTGGCGATGATCACCGCCCTCATCCGCGTCGAGGGCCGGCCGGTGGGGGTGTTCGCCAACAATCCGCACCATCTTGGCGGGGCAATCGATTCCGACGCCTCGGACAAGGCCGCCCGCTTCATGCAGCTGTGCGAGGCGTTCGACATCCCGCTCCTGTCGCTTTCGGACACCCCCGGCAACATGGTGGGGCCGGAGGCTGAGAAGACGGGCCTGATCCGCCACTGCTCGCGGCTGTTCGTCATCGGCGCCAACCTCACCGTGCCGATCTTCACGGTCATCGTGCGCAAGGCGTACGGCCTGGGGGCGATCGCGATGAGCGGCGCCAGCCACCAGGGCGCGATGTTCTGCGTGGCCTGGCCGACCGGCGAATTCGGCGGCATGGGCCTGGAGGGCTCGGTGAAGCTCGGCTCCCGCAACGAACTGGCGGCGATCACCGATCCGGTGGAGCGCAAGGCCCGGTTCGACCAGATGGTCGCCCAGGCCTACGCCAACGGCAAGGCCCTGGCCCGCGGCGCCTATCCCTCACTCGACGACGTCATCGACCCCGCCGACACCCGCCGCTGGATCCTCTCGGGCCTGAAGGCGCTGCCGCCCGTTCCGATCCGCACCGAGAAAAAGCTGCGCTGGATCGACAGCTGGTAGCGCTCGCCCCCTGGCGCGACGCCGGTCTTTGGGGCCATGATCGGGCGCGGATCCCCAAGGAACGCCAAGAGGAGACGACGATGGACGACGCCGGCCAGACCTTCACTCACCGGCAGGTGCCGGCAAAGACCCTGCACCCACCGACCACGGTGAGCCCGCAGCTCCGGCGCTCGATCTCGAACCTGGCCGCCGCGCCGCGCCTGGCCATGGACGGCATGCCGCAGACGGCCGACGCGTGGCGCGCCTTCGTGGCCACCGCCGACGCCCAGGCCCTGGCCCTCGCGCCGATCCTGGCCAGCCAGTTTCCGCACACGGTGAACAAGACCACCATCGCCGGCGTGACCGCGCGTGAGATCACGCCCGGGACGCTGGACCCGGCCAAGGCCGGCCGGCTGCTGATCAACCTGCACGGCGGCGGCTATGTCCTCAATGGCGGCGAGGCCAGCACCGGCGAGGCGATTCTCGGCGCCCACTATTCGGGGATGAAGGTCATCGCGGTCGACTACCGCATGGCCCCGGATCATCCCTTCCCGGCCGCGGTCGACGACGCGGTGGCGGTATGGCGGGCGGTCATCGCCGAGTACGAACCGGCCTCGGTGGGCGTGTTCGGCACCTCGGCCGGTGGCGGCCTGACCCTGGCGCTGGTGCTGAAGCTCAAGGAACTCGGCCTGCCCCTCCCCGGCGCCCTGGCCCCCAGCACCCCATGGACCGACCTGACCGGGGCGAGCGACTCCTATGCGGTCAACGCCGAGGTGGACGGGATCTTCTCCAGCTTCGACACCATCGGCCGGGCCATGGCGGCGGTCTACGCCGGCGAGGCGGGCGTGAGCCATCCGCTGGTGTCGCCGATCTTCGGCGACTTCTCCGGCTTCCCACCGACCATTCTCACCACCGGCACCCGCGACATCCTGCTCAGCGACACGGTGCGGGCCTATCGGGCGATGCGCGCCGCCGGCGTCGAAGCCCGCCTGGAGGTCCACGAGGCGATGAGCCACGCGGAATACATCTACGCCTTCGACAGCCCGGAATCGGCCGTGGCCTTCAGCGACATCGCCGCCTTCTTCGACCGCCATTTGGTGGGATGAGAGATTTTATCCGCAGATGGACGCAGATAAGAAGATTTACCACAGAGGACACAGAGGACACGGAGAAGAAAGAGCGCGGATGTAATCCTGCGCCGAAGGCGTGAAAGCTTCGGGTTAATCGGCTGGAGTGGCTTCGCCGCCAGTGCTTCTTGCTTCTCGGTGTCCTCCGTGCCCTCTGTGGTTAACCTTTTTTGAATCTGCGTTCATCTGCGTCAACTGCGGATAAAATGACAAAGGGAACGCCATGGCCTACGAGGGTTACAATCTCATCCGGGTCGCCCGGGAGGGGCGGATCGTCACGGCGACGGTGGATGCGCCCCCGATCAACATCATCACCCTGGACCTCTATGCGGAGCTGGCGCGGCTGTCGCAGGAGCTGGCGGACGATCCGGAGGCGCTCGTCTTCGTGCTGAAGAGCGCCGATCCCGACTTCTTCCTCGCGCACTTCGACGTCGGCGCCATCCTGTCGTTTCCCACCGACCAGCCCGCCGCGCGGGAAGCGTGGGACCGCAACATCTACCACGCCATGTGCGAGCGGTTCCGCACCATGGACAAGGTTACCATCGCCCAGATCGAGGGCCGGGTCGGTGGCGGGGGCAGCGAGATCTCGATGAGCTTCGACATGCGCTTCGGGGTGAAAGGCAAGACCATCGTCAACCAGATGGAGGTTCCTCTGGGTATACTGCCCGGCGGCACGGGCACCCAGCGCATGCCCCGGCTGATCGGACGCCACCGGGCCCTCGAGGTCATCCTGGGCGGCATCGACCTGGATGCCGAGACGGCAGAGCGCTGGGGCTATCTCAACCGCGCCCTCGCCGCCGACGAGATCGGCCCCTATGTCGAGAGCCTGGCGCGCCGGATCGCCTCCTTCCCCGTCGAGGCGGTGCGCCTGGCCAAGGAGTCGGTGAACAGCGCCGACAAGCCGCTGCACGAGGGCCTCGCCGACGAGAGCTATCTCTTCCAGCAGCTGCTGCGCACCGAGAGCGGCCAGCGCAACATGAAACGGTTCCTGGAGATCGGCGGCCAGACCCGGGAGGGCGAGAGGAAGATCGCCGAACTGAACGGCCAACTGGGCGAGCCATAGGAGCCGCCATGCTCACCCTGTATTCCGCGCCCCGCACCTGCGCCCTGGCCTCGCACATCGCCCTGGAACAGGCCGGCGCGCACTATGAGGTCGTGCGTCTCGACTTTCGCGCCAACGCCCAGCGCGAGCCGGACTACCTGGCGATCAATCCCAAGGGCCGCGTGCCAGCGCTGGTGACGGAGCGCGGGGTGATCACCGAGACGCCCGCCATCCTCACCTTCATCGCCCAGAGCCATCCGCAGGCGCGCCTGGCGCCGCTCGACGACGCCTTCGCCTTTGCCCAGGTCCAGGCCTTCGCCAGCTTCCTGTGCGCGACGGTCCATCCGGCCCACGCTCACGGGGTGCGCGGCTACCGCTGGGCCGACGATCCGGCCGCCATCGAGGAGATGAAGCGCAAGGCGCCCCAGGTGATGAGCGACTGCTTCGACCTTATCGAGCGGGATATGCTGGCCGGGCCGTGGGTGATGGGCGAGGCCTATTCCTTCTGCGATCCCTATCTGTTCACCATCGCCGGCTGGCTGGAGGGCCACCGGCTGGACATCGCGCGCTGGCCCAAGACCGCCGACCATTTCGACCGGATGTCGGAAAACCCCGCCGTCCGTCGCGTGCTGGCGTCCCACACGGCGCCTGTGTGACCGCGACCGACGCATGGAACTGATCCTGATCCGCCACGGCCTGCCCGAGCGCAGCGAAGAGACCCGTGACCCGCCGCTCGCCGCCGCGGGCCGCGACCAGGCCCGGCGGGTGGCCGCGCGCCTGGCGCGGGAGCGGATCGATGTGGTGGCCTCCAGCAC
Organism: Caulobacteraceae bacterium; assembly: GCA_028290905.1. Classification (GTDB taxonomy): domain Bacteria; phylum Pseudomonadota; class Alphaproteobacteria; order Caulobacterales; family Caulobacteraceae; genus Acaudatibacter. Next base: position 20,180 of record JAQGIW010000247.1, read on the forward strand.
CATGCTGCGCGCCGTTCAGACCGCGGAGCCCTATGCCGCCCTCTCCGGGCGCGCGCTGCGCACCGACCCGGGGATCGTCGAGTTCGACCGCGGCGCGGGGTCCTACGTCCCCATGGAAGTGCTGAAGCACGAAAACTACGAGGCCTGGACACGGTTCGTGGCCCGCGGCCGCGGCGACGACATCGACGACTTCCAGAAGACCGTGGTCGCGGCCCTGGAGGCGATCGTGGGCGAGAACGCCGGTCGGCGCGTGGCGGTGTTCTGCCACGGCGGGGTGATCAACGTCTGGACCGCCCATGTGCTGGGCATGGCCCCGCGGCTGTTCTTCGAGCCCTACTACGCCAGCCTGCACCGCTACCTCTGCGCCGGCACGGGCGAGCGCAACCTCGTCAGCCTCAACGACACGGCGCACCTTCAGGACTGCTGACTGGCGAGGGCCGGGCGTGACCGCCTGGCGAAGGCGCCGCGGAGATAGAGTTCGGCGAGGATCAGGTTGGGAATCCAGGCCAGGTAGGACGTCAAACGATAGGCGTCGAGGAACGAGAACCCCAGCAAGGGGAGGATCGGCAGGTAGAGACGCAGGGTGACGGCCCCGAAGGTGAGGGCGAAGGAGCGGATCATCCAGGCGCGGTGGGCGTCAAAGCGCCGGGCGAGGGCCATGCGCAATGCCTGCCCGGTCGTGATCAGCCAGATCACGGCCAGGCTGCCGAATCCGATCCCGGCGATGGGACCGGCCGTGACGCCGAAGGCCATCACCAGCCCCCCGCTCCCGCCGGCCAGGCAGCCGGTCACATAGATGCGGCCGAGCCAGCGATGGAACGTGCGGCGCCGCGCGCGAAGACGGGGCAGGAACTGCAGCGGCCCAGCCAGCAGCGCGGTGGCCGCGCCCGCGACGTGAACGTCGAGCCAGGGGCGATGGAAGAGGTTCTGCATCACGTTTGCCGCCAGCGGCCCGAGCCGCGGAAGGTAGCGATAGGAGATGATCGCCACCCCCGCGCTCAGCACGGCCGCCAGGGCCCACAGCCCACGATTGAATTGGCCACGATTGAATTGTCCCGTCATGGGTGTCGCCTCCGCTTTTGCGGCGGAGATTGCGGGGCGGAGCGACGGAGGCTAGGGCGGTCTTCGCGAACGGCCCATTCCGCGCGAACGGACCACCGAACCAGATCCGGGAGCTGATGACCCGCCTCTCCCTCTCCCTCTCCGATGGCCGACGTCCCCCGGCCTGGCGCCGGGGCCTGGCCGAGCTGGGCCTCCTGCTGGCCGTGGGCGCCTTCATGGGGACCATCGGGCCGTATGGCACCGACGCCCTGCCTGGCGGCCATGTCTATGTCTACTGGATCGCGGCGATTGTCGGCGGCGGGATGATCGGGATTGCGTTGGACGAGACCGTGGGACGGCTGGCGGGCGGATTCTGGCCGCGGCTTGCCGTGTCCTCGGTGCTGATGACCCCGGCGGTGACCCTGCTGGTGATGATGCTGGGCCATTGGCTGGCGAACCAACAGGTGAGCCCGAGCCGCTACCTGAATCTGCTGTGGCAGGTGCTGGTGATCAGCGCGCCGGTCATGGCCCTGCGCGCCCTCGCGTGGCGGCGGCCGCGGACGGTGGTGGAGACGCGGACCATCGTTGCTCCGCCCCTCCCGGAGGCCGAGGCCGCCTTCCGGCGCCGCCTGTCGGCCCGACGGCGCAGCGCGCGGCTGATCGCCGTCGAGGCTCATGACCACTATCTGCGGGTCCACACCGACGCCGGCCCGGAGCTGGTGACCCTTCGCTTCGCCGACGCCCTGGCGGAGCTCGCCGGCGCGCACGGATTTCGCACCCATCGCTCGTGGTGGGTGGCCGCCGACGCGATCGAGGCGGTGCGCTGGCGGCGCGGCGTCGGCGAGGCGCGCCTCGCCGGTGGGCTCGCCGCCCCGGTCAGCCGCACCCACGCGCCCTCCCTCAAGGAGGCGGGGTGGTGACGTCGGACGCGTTGTTGGCGGCCGCGACCGAACACATATGGGCCTGGAGCGTTCGTCACCGGGCGCGTCAGCCTCGCGGAGCGACCCCATGAACCAGCCAGCCCAAGCCTTCCAGACGGTCGATCCGGCCACCGGCGAACCGGGACAACGCTATCCCGGGCACTCCCTCGACGAGGCGGCGGACATCATCTTCGCCACCCGGGAGGCGCAGATCGCCTGGCGGCGCGTCGGGTTCGCCGAACGCGCCGCCCTGATGCGCAAGGCGGCGGCCGCGATCCGCGCGAACCGCGACCGATACACGGCCCTGATGACAGCGGAGATGGGCAAGACGCTGCGGGACGGGCACGACGAACTCGAGAAGTGCGCCTGGAGCTGCGAATATTTCGCCGACCACGCCGAGACCTTCCTGGCGCGCCGCCCGCAGGACATGAGCGATCACCTGACGGCGCCAGGGCCGCCGCCAAAGGCCTTCGTCACCTACAATCCGCTCGGCGTGGTGCTGGCGATCATGCCCTGGAATTTCCCGTTCTGGCAGGCGATCCGCTTCGCCGCCCCCAATCTGATGGCCGGCAACGGCGCGGTGCTGAAGCACGCCTCGAACGTACCTGGCTGCGCCCTGGCGCTCGAGGAGATCTTCCGCGACGCCGGCTTTCCCGAAAACCTGTTCCGCACCGTCCTGGTGGGCTCGAAGGACGTCCGGCCGCTGATCGAGGACCCGCGCATTGCCGCCGTCACCCTGACCGGCAGCGTCCCGGCCGGCCGCTCGGTGGCGTCCACCGCCGGCGGCGTCCTGAAGAAGACGGTGCTGGAACTGGGCGGTTCCGACGCCTACGTCGTCCTCGAAGACGCCGATCCCGCGGCGGCGGCCAAGGTCTGCGTCACCGGCCGGATGGTCAACGGCGGCCAGAGCTGCATCGCCGCCAAGCGCTTCGTCGTCCTGGAGCCGATCCGCGAGGCGTTCGAGAAAGCGGTGGTCGCGGAGATGGAAACCTACGCCATGGGGGATCCGACCTCGCCGGACACGAAGCTCGGCCCTATGGAGAGTGTCGAGGCGCGCGACAAGATCGCCGACCAGGTGGAGCGCAGCCTCGCCGCCGGCGCCCGGCTGCTGCTGGGCGGCGAGATCCCCAACCGGCCCGGCGCCTGGTATCCGGCCACGGTGCTGACAGACGTGCGGCCGGGGCAGCCGGCGCACGACGAGGAGGTGTTCGGTCCGGTGGCGGCGATCATCTGCGCCAAGGACGAGGCCGACGCGATCCGCATCGCCAACGACAGCGAGTTCGGACTGGGCGGCGCGGTGCTCAGCCGCGACCTCGCGCGCGCCGAGCGCCTGGCGGCCGAGGAGGTCGAGGCCGGCATGGTGTTCGTCAACCAGAACGTCCGCTCCGATCCCCGGCTGCCCTTCGGCGGGGTCAAGAATTCGGGCTACGGGCGCGAGGTTTCCGACTTCGGCATCCGCGAATTCTGCAATATCAAGACCGTGGTCGTTCACGCCTGATGCGGCGCGGCGCCCGCCACGATCCTGACGCGGGGGCATGTTCAGGCTGTCGGCGCATATCAGGTGAGTGTGTGGATTATCGATGACGCCAGCGCGGAAGGGTGAGACGGCTGGCGCGACGAAGCGGGGTCGTGTCCTCGGGGCGGCCCTGAGCCTCGCTTGTCACCTGTTAATCCTGTTCGCCCTGTTCTTCGCCTGGCCGGAGACGCCGCAGCTGGCGGAGCCCGCGACTGTGACGGTGGAGCTGATCGCCCCGCCGGGGCCCGTCGCCAAGCCGGCGGCTCCGGCTCCCGCGGCGGCCGCGGCTCCAAAACGCGCGCCGCCGGTCAAACCCCCGCCTCGTCGGCCCATCGTCAAGCCACCGCCGCCGGACGTCGACTACATTCCGGCTCAGGTAGCGCGGAAGTCGGACACCGGAGCGACGCTTACCGAGGCTCAGCTCGCCGGGGCGACCACGGCCGGGTCGGGCGAGGGTTCCGGCGGCGGTGGGAGCGGCGGGGGCGGGGGTGGCGGCCGCTGCGACATGGCTGCGCGACTGCAGGCCGCGCTGCGCAGGGACCCGCTGGTCCGGGCCGCCGTCGTCGGTTCGGCCGGCAAGGCCACCCTGCTCTGGAACGGCGAGTGGGTGCGGAGTGTCAGCGAGGACGGCAAGGGGCTCGCCACGATCCGCGAGGCGATCATGTGGGAGGTCGCCTTCGCGCCGGCGGCCTGCAAGGCGCAGCCCGTGCGCGGCCTGGTGGTGCTGTCGCTGAACGGGGCCGGCGGACCCACGCGGCTCGCCTTGGGTTCGGGCGCCTGGCGGTGGTCCGACCTGCTGACGCCTCACCCGGGCATGGGCGAGGCGTCTTCAGAGCAGTAGAGGTCCCGAGCCCTTAGGCCAGGACGATCACCACCACGCGGCGGTTCTGGGCGCGGCCGACGCGGGTCTTGTTGGAGGCGACGGGCGAATCCGGACCGTAGGAGATCGTATTCATCCGGTTCAGCGCCACGCCCTGCTCGTTCATGAACCGGCGCACCGCCTCGGCCCGCTCCTCGCCCAGCCGCCGGTTCACCTCCGGAGCGCCGGTGGCGTCGGTGTGGCCCTGGATCTCCAGGTAGACGTTCTTGTTGTCGGTCTTCAGCTTCTGCGCGAACTCCAGCAGCCGTGCCTTGGCCTCGGGCGACAGCTCGGAGCTTTCGACCGGGAACTTCACCGAGTCGTCCGACAGCACCATTGAATAGAGGAACTTGCCCTCGGCCAACTTGCCTGCGGCCTCGGCGCGCTCGAGCGCCTCGCGGGTGTTCTTGTCGAGCTCGCCCAGATGCTGCTCATGGCCCTGGAGCGTGGTCTGCTGGGCCGAGACCTGGCCCTCCACCTTGGTGTCCTCGGCGCCGACCTGTTGGCGCACGAAACCCTTGGTCGCGCACCCGGAAAGTCCGAGTGCGCCGGCCGCTAGCGCTGCAATGGCCACGGCCGAGAATGTTGGTTTTCTCATGGTAGTCTCTCTCTATCCACAAAGCCCTAGCGGGCGAGGCAACACCGATAACGAGGCTGAAGCTTGGCCGGTTCCCGTACAAATGCACATGCACCCCGCGCAAGAGGGTGAGCGTGGCCGCACGGCCCCGCCGCCTGTTTGACGCCGCGCGGCGCGAATCCCCTCAGGGAAAAGCAGAGCTGTCCCGCGATTCAGAAGCAGCCCGCGCGCAGGAGAATGAGCATGCGCCGGCCGGCCTCTGCGGCCTGCCCGGCGATCTCGGCCTCGCCGAGCGCACGCCGCCCCTGGAGAACCTGGTCAAAGATGCCGGCCTTCAGCAATCCGGCGAAGGCCTCGGAGGCGGCGGTCCTGTCGTGGACGGTCCAGCCTTCCCGACCGGCCCACAGGTCCAGATAGCCGGCAAACTTGGCGTCGCGACCGCCGATGACCTCGTCGTGGTAGCGCCGGCCGACCTCGGGAAACCGGTGCGCGTCGCGCGTCACCACCTGGTAGAGCGCCAGCTGTTCCGGCGACAGCGCATGGTTCAGATACTCCTCCCCAGCCATGGCCAGGGCTTTCGCGGGGGGCTCGGCGTACCACGGCGGCGGTTCGCCTTCGTCCTCCGCGCCGCCGATCCGGCCACACGCCGCCTGCATCACGGCGCTGAACAGATCGTCCTTGCTCTCGAAGTGCCGGTAGAGGGTCTTGATCGAGATCCCGGCGTCGGCGGCGATCTGGTTGACCGAGGCCTCGGCGTAGCCGGCATCGAGGAAGGCGGTGGTGGCGGCGGCGACGATGGCCGCGCGCTTGCGGTCCATCAGCGCGGCCTTGGGGTTGTCCGCTGACCAGGTCTTCGCCATCCGCCGTCCGCTTTGCCTCTTGACATAGCATACGACAGCGATAACTGTCGTATGTAGGACAGCGACCACTGTCGTATTCTCGTTCCCCAGGTACTCCCATCAACCCTCCCGCGCAAGGCCGCCGGGCCCACACGGATGACGACACAAATGACCCACCCCCTCGCCCGGCCGCTCGAACTGCCCTGCGGCGCCCTGCTCGCCAACCGGCTTGCGAAGGCGGCGATGAGCGAAGGCCTCGCCGACGCCCGTAACCATTCCACGCCGCGCCTCGAAAGGCTCTACCGGCGCTGGGCCGGTTCGGGCGCGGGCCTGCTGTTCTCCGGCAACATCCAGGTCGACCGCCGGCACCTGGAACGACCGGGCAATGTCGTGATCGACGACGCCAGCGGCCGCGCCTCGCTGGCAAGGCTCGCCGCCGCCGGCAAATCACGAGGCGCCCACTTCTGGGCCCAGCTCAGCCACACAGGCCGTCAGGTCAGCAGCCATATCAATCCCGCCCCGCTCTCGCCGTCGGCCGTTGAGATCGACGTGATCCGGGAGGCCGGCTTCAGTTTCGCGACGCCCCGGCCCATGACCGAAGCGGAGATCGGCCGCGCGATCGACCAGTTCGCCTTCGCCGCCGGCGAAGCGCAGGCCGCCGGCTTCACCGGGGTCATCCTGCACGCGGCGCACGGTTATCTGATCTCGCAGTTCCTCAGCCCGCTCTCCAACCGCCGCACCGATCGCTGGGGCGGTTCGCTGGAAAACCGCTCGCGGTTCCTGCTCGAGGTCATCGCCGCCATCCGCGCGGTGGTCGGACCGGGCTTCCCGATCGGCGCCAAGCTCAACGCGTCGGACTTCCAGAAAGGCGGCTTCACCAACGCCGAGTGCGTCGAGCTGGTAAAGGTCCTGAACACCGCCCGCCTCGACCTGCTCGAACTGTCGGGCGGCTCGCTTGAACAGCCCAAGGTGGTCGGGATCGCCATCAAGGACGAGGGCGAGGATGGTCCGCGCGCGAGCACGGTGGCGCGCGAGGCCTATTTCGTGGCCTTCGCGGGCGCCGTGCGCGCGGTCGCCGAAATGCCGGTGATGGTCACCGGGGGCTTTCGTACCGTGGCGGGAATGGTCGAAGCGCTGGAAAACGGCGAACTGGACGTAGTGGGCCTCGGCCGGCCGCTCATCGCCGATCCCGAGGCGCCTCGGCGCCTGCTGGCCGGCGAGATCGATAGGCTCCCGACGCCGGAGGCGAGCCTCAACCTCTTCCACCTGTTGCCGTGGAACAACCTGCAGATCGAACGGCTCGCCGACGGCCTCGACCCCCACCTCTCCTTGACCGGCGAGGCCGCCGTCGAGGCGTTCAGGGACCTCGAGGGCCGCTACATGGCGGCCCTGCTGGAGCACAGGGACCGCCTCGCCGCATGAGGCCCACGTGACAAGCCGAGCTGTCGCGCTCACAGTCGCCTCAGCCGCGAGGTGACGATCGATGCTCTCCGCTCTCCGCGCTCTCCTCTTCCTCCTCGGCGTCTCGGCCATCTTCATCGCGGCTTCGATCCTGTTTCTGGGCGCCGAGGTGACGGCGCGGGCGGGCGAAGGAGGGTGGGCGACGCTGACGGGCTGGCGCGGTCCGGTCGGTGAAGGCTGGCCGGCCACCATGGACAGCGAGCTGCGCTTCTACGCCGCCATCTGGGGAGCCTATGGCATCCTGCTCGTCCTGGTCGCCACCAACATGGCCGCCCACATTGATCGGATACCCTGGCTGGCGGCGGTGTTCTTTGCCGGCGGGGTCGGTCGCGCCATCTCTCACCTGGTCGTGGGTCCGCCTCATCCCTTCTTCACGGTCCTGATGGCGGTGGAGCTGCTGCTGCCGCCGATCATCGTCCTGCTGTGGCGGCAAGTGCGGCGCCAGCTGCGCTGAGGCCAGCGGCAAAGGACGCGGGCCCTTCGCGCCGGATCGCTCTTGCCCGGCCGGTGCGGCGCCCGCATGGTCCCGGAAGTATCGGGAGGCGCGGTGTGACGGCGTTCGAGGGCCTGCGTGTAGTGGATGTGTCCCAAGGCTTGGCCGGGCCCATGGCGACCATGCTGCTCGCGGACTTCGGCGCCGAGGTTGTGAAGGTCGAGCCGCCCGGCGGCGACCGGCTCCGCGATGCGCCGGGGTATCTGACCTGGAACCGCGGCAAGGCGCGCACGGTCCTCGATCCGGAAACGGCCGAGGACCTTGAGGTCCTGAAGGATCTGGTCGGGGGCGCAGACGTGGCGGTGTTCGACCATGCACCGGGGCGCCTCGAGGCGCTGGGCCTGGACGGCAGGACGCTCACGGCCCGCCATCCCCGCCTGGTCCACCTGTGGGTCCCTCCGTTCGGGGTCAGTGGCCCGTGGAGCGCCCTGCCCGAACACCACGGCATGCTCGTCGGACTGACGGGGACGGCGTTCCGGCAGGGGAGCTACGCCGACCAGCCGATCTGGCACGTCATGCCCATGGTGCTGCACGGACAGGCGGTGATGGCCGCCGGCGCCGCCGCCGCCGCGCTCAAGGACCGCTTCCGCACCGGCCTCGGCCAGGCGGTGATCGTCTCGGGCGCTCACGCCAACGCCGAGATCGCCGGCCCGCTGGGGCTGCTGGACGCGCCGGGCATGATGCAGGGCCACCCCTTGGGCGGTTCGGCCAGCTACCGGCTCTATCAATGCGGCGACGGCGAGTGGCTGTTCCTGGCCACCCTGTTCCCGCACTTCTTCGAGCGGGCGGTGGAGGCCCTGAAGCTGCGGGAGCGCGTCGCCGGCGAGTCGCCGATATTCGATGCCGGCCTCCTGATCGAGCGCGTCTTCCGCGAAAAGACCCGGGCGGAGTGGCTGGCCGTCCTCGCCGCCCATGACGTCCCCGCCGCTCCGGTGTCGGACCGCGCCGACTGGCTGAACAGCGGACCGTTGACGGACAACGCCTTGCGCCTGACGTTCGACCACCCCGAGCTTGGGCCGGTGGAGATGCCGGGGGCGCCCATCAAGCTGGCGGAGACCCCGGCGTCCGTTCGCGGCCTGATGCGGGAGGCGACGGCCGAAGAGTTGAAGGCCTTCGCCCGACCTCGGCCCGCGCCGGAGCCAGCCGGCGGCGGGGCCCTTCCGCCCCTGGCGGGGGTGAAGGTGCTGGACCTGGGTACAGTGATCGCCGGCGCCTACGCCAGTTGCATCCTCGCCAACTTCGGCGCCGACGTGATCAAGATCGAATCGGCCGAGGGCGATCCCTTCCGCCCCTTCGGCCCCGGATTCACCAATCACAACCGCGGCAAGCGGGGCCTGGGCCTCAACCTGAAGGACCCCGAGGGGCGCGCGGCCTTCCTCGACCTCGCACGCGGGGCCGATGTGGTCGTCGACAACTATCGCCTGGGCGTTCGCCGGCGCCTGGGCATCGACTACGAGGTGCTACGGGCGGTGAACCCCAGGATCGTCTCGGCGTCGATCAACGCCTATGGCTCGACCGGAGCGGAGGCCCACCTGCCCGGCTTCGATCCCCTGCTCCAGGCGCGCAGCGGCATGATGGCGGCCCAGGGCGGACCGGGCGAGGAACCGGTGTTCCACTCGGTGGCGGTCAACGACGTGGCCACCGCCGCCGTCGCAGCCTTCGGGGTCATCGCGGCCCTCAACGCCCGGGAGGTCACCGGGCGCGGCCAGAACGTGGAAACCTGCCTCGCCGCCCAGAGCGCCCTCTTCCAGTCCGCCGCCCTGACCACCTGGACCGGCGCCCCGGCGCCTCCGGTGGGGGAGCGGGACTGCATCGGCTTCTCGGCGGTGGACCGCTACTACCCCTGCGCCGACGGCTGGATCACCCTCGGACTGACCACGCCGGGCCAGGCGGCGGCGCTGGAGGCGGCGCTGGGCGGCGACGACTGGGGCAGGCGGTTTCCCGACGTCCTGAACCAACCCCGGCGGGGCGACCTGGCGCGCGAGATCGCCGGCCTCCTCCGGGCGCGGCGGCGATCCGCAGTGCTGGCCGCCCTGACAGCCGCCGGCGTCCCGGCGACGCCGGTGTTCCGCGGCGACGAGGCCCGCGGAGAGCAGTGGCTGTGGGAGAGCGGGTTCTTCGAGCTGCGCCGCCACCCCGCCTGGGGCGACATGATCGCCAGCCGGGCCTTCGCCGACTTCAGCCGCGGCGGCGCCGGCTTCACCCGCCTGGACCCGGACCTGGGCGAGCACACCGTCGAAGTTCTGCGCGAGTTCGGCTTCGACATGGACCGCATCCGCCGACTCGCCGACGCCAGGCTGATCTTCCGGGGCTGATGGCGGAGCGCCGCCCTTGTAGCGCCGGCGTCCCGCCGGCATTCTTAGGGAAAGCAAGCGAGAGCAGGCGGGACGCCGGCCCTCCAACCCCGCGCTCCCGGAGGACGTGATCGCATGAACGCCATGAGCCCCATCGCCCCGGCGGGTCGCGCCGACCGCTTCGATCCGGAGCACGTCGAGGCCTGGCGTCGCGACGGCGGCGTCTCGATCCACAACTTCTTCACCCCCGACGAAGTGGCGGCGGTGCGGGCCGACTTCGAGGCGGTGTTCGGCCGGAGCGGCGCGGACGAGGCGCTGGTGATGAAGCGCGAGGGCCAGGTCGGCCGCTTCCACCCCACCCAGTTCAAGGGCGTCGCGCCGGTCCCCCTGGACTGCGGCCCCGCCCTGAACCTGATTGGGGTGCATCCGGCCCTGATCGCCTTCGCCAGGCAGGCGCTCAAGGCCGAGACGGTACATCTCTACCAGTGCCAGGCCTGGGCCAAGTTCACCGGCGAATCCGATTACGACCAGCCCTTCCATTGCGACTTCGTCAATCACACGCTGACCGCGCCCAGCGAGGACGCGCACCAGAACTGCGTGACCATCCTCTGCTACTTCAGCGACGTCACCGAGGCGCACGGCCCCGCCCACTATGTGACCCGTCCGGACAGCCTGAAGGTCGCCGGTCCCGAGGCCACCCTGATCCGGGACGGGGATCGCCACGCAGAAATCCAGCAGGCCTTGCTGCCCTATGAACGCTCCACCGCGGCGCCGGCCGGCAGCATCTTTCCCTACACCGTCGATATCTGGCACCGAGGCACCAACCTGACCGCTCCGGGGGGGCATCGCTACGCCCTGATGAGCTGCTTCAAGGCGGCGGGGGACGAGGCCATAGGGTTCCACGCCTGGGCCTTCCACCACACACAGCCCTGGGCGCGCATCTTCGACCACGCCACGCCCGAACAGCTCGAATGCTTCGGAGTCCAGCCCCCCGGCCATCCGTTCTGGACCGAGACCACCCTTGGCCGCGCCCAGGCCCGCTATCCCGACTGGGACCTCACGCCCTACCGGGAAGCGATGGTGGCGCGCGCGGCGTAGCGTCGGCGGCTCGGCCTCAACGGCCGGGGTCGAGGAAGAGCAACTTGAGGGTGCCGGGCCGGGGGATCGGCCGGCCGCCGGGCGTGGGGCTCGGGTCGGTGTCCGCGGCGGCGATGTAGATGCGGCCGGTCTCCGGATCGACGGCCATGGTCCGGCCGCTCTTCGCCGTCTTGATCGTCGCCACCGGAACATAGGTGTCCGGCGTTTTCTCGCGGATCACCGACAGGGTTCCGTCCAGCCCGTTGGAGCTGAACACCAGCTTGCGGCGGCTATCGAACGCGGCCGCGTCGGTGCCTCGGCCGATCGGCACGCTCGCGACCTCCTTGCCGGTGTCGGTGTCGACCACCACCAGGCGCTCGTTGACGCAGCTCACGAACAGGCGATGGCTCGCCGCGTCGATGGCGGCGCCGTGCGGCGAGGCGCAGTCGGCGATCGGCCAATGAGCCGTGACGGTGTTCCTCCCCGTGTCGATCCGCACCACATCGCGATTTTCCTCGCCGGCCACGAAGAGGGCGCCGCGGCCGTCCGCGACGGCATATTCCAGTTTACCACCGCCATCGATGGTGGCCGCCACCGTGTTGGTCTTCGGGTCGACGACGGTGATTTTCTTCGAGTCGCCCTCGACGACGAACACGTGGCCCGAGGCGGGGTCGAAGGCGATGGCGTCGGCATCCTTCTCGACCGGTATCCTGGCCTTGACCGCCAAGGTCTTCAGGTCGAAGGCCACCGCCAGGCCATTTTTGCCGTCATCGGTAATGCCTTCGCCGGTCGCGGTGGAGATCCCGACCCCATGCGTCCCCCCGGCAATACCCTCCACCTGCCCCAGAATCGCCCCGCTCCGCCCGTCGACGACGGTGACCCGATCGCCGTGAGCTACATACACCCGGTGCGAGGACGGATCGAAGACCACGTAGTCCCAGCGATTGGGCTCGCCCAGGGCGACGGTCCTGGTCACGGCGTAGGTCGGGGTTAGCGGCGCCGCCGAAGCTGGAAAGGCAGGCGCCGCGAGAGTGCTCGCGAACAGGGCGGCCAGGGCAATCTTGGACAAAACGTTTCTCCTAGGGAATTTCTTGCTGGGTTCTCGCCATCGGACCTCGCCCTCAGGGCGGCGGTTATTCACCACGCGCCGCCCTTCGGCAACCGAGCGGCTAGAAATGCGCGCGGACTCCGCCCTCGAGGGTGATATCGTAGAACTCGCGCTGAATTGGCCGGTTTACGGAACCTTCGTAGTAGCGGAGCGGCTGGTTGGTCAGGTTCTTGGCGTTGAAATAGACCGTCCAGGTCTTGTTGACCTGGTAGCTCGAACTGAGGTCGAGCAGGAAGCGCGAGTCCTGGATGGTGTCGAGCGCCTTGTCGCCGCCGAGGCCGAACAGGCTGTGGCTGATGTATTCACCCGACAGTCGCACGTTGATCCCGTAAGCCTCGTAGAACGCGGCTAGGTTCCAGGTGATCGGCGAGGTGCCGGGCAACAGGCCGTACTCGTTCAGACCCGTCATACTGGTCGCCGCATCGTATTCGAGGATCCGGGAGTCGACATAGGTGAGATTGCCCTCGATCCCGAAACCATACAGCGGCTTGGGTAGCCAGGCGAACTTCTGGTGATAGGTCACGGTGAGACCGCGGGCGTAGGCGCTGGAGACGTTTGCGAAGGTGGTGATCGTGCCCGTCTGCCCGTTTATGAACAGCGGGTCGTTCACACCGTTCTGGATGCGCGGCACTATATAGTTGGAGAACTCCTTGTCGAACAAGGCGATCTGCACGATGCCGGCGTTGGGGAGGTAGTACTCGAGAGACAGGTCGAAGTTGTCTCCGGTGATCGGCTTCAGGTTGGGATTGCCGCGCGTGATGGTGTTCTGGCTTTGATCGACCGTTGTGGCCGCGGTGTTCTGATTGAAGCCCGGGCGCCCGATCCCGGTGGAATAGGTGAAGCGGGCGATGACGTCGGGGCGCACGTCGTACCGGAGTTGCACCGTCGGGAACGCGTCGACGTAGCTGACCGGGCGGGCAACGAAGGATTGCGTCGTATTCCCCAGGGGGTCGGTCAGGAACTCATAGGCCCCGTAGTTGGCCTCGGTGTCTTCGACGCGGACGCCGGCCAGGACGCCCAACTTGCCGATCGTCGTGCTATACTGGACGTATCCCGCGTAGATGTTCTCCGTGTCCTTCTGGTAGCTGCCGGGATTGAAGGTGCTGCTCTGGAACAGGGTTCCCATCAGGGCGCGCACCGCGTAGCGGTTGATCACCGGCCCATTGGTGTAGTGACCGTTGTAGTAGGGCGCGATCGCCGGTCCGGAGAATCCGGTCAGGGACACCGCGGGCGGCGTAGCGAAATTGTCGTCGAACTCGGTGATCGACTTGTCGCGCAGGCGGACCTCGCCGCCGACCTTGACCCGGTCGTTGTCGTTGACGAGGTGAACAGGGACCGTGAGGTTCACCCCGCCGGAGTATTCCTCGTCAACATCGTAGGTATGGTTATTGCTGAGGCTGCTGAGCGTATACATCGAGGCGTCGTTCAGATTGGTCCCGGCGGGAAAGCCGAAGATCGGGTAGGGCGCGGCGGACACCTGGTCATAGGTGAACGGAACACGCGATCCCTGGAACTGGCCGCTGATGTTCCGGCGTACGTGGAAGGTCGCCCGGCTGTAGGCGCCGTGATAGTCGAGCGCGACGTTGCCCCAGTGGTCCTCGCCGCCGATCGCGGCGACCGTGTTGCGGTGGACCTCTTCCTCGTCGGTCAGGGTCACCCACGGAATTGTCGAGCCCGTGAACCCGTTGGCGTCGGCGGGATCGACGCCGGTGGTCTGGATTTTCCGGAACAGCAGAAAGTTCTTCTTCTGCGCCTCGGTATAGCCCGCCACGTCGAGGCGGGCGTAGTAGGTATGATCCTCGTTCGGCTGGAAATCGAGCTCGCCGCCATAGCTGAACCGGCGGCGATGGTAATCATAATAGCGCAGATCGTATTGCTTGACGGTGTTGTCGAAGGGCGGCGAGCCCTTGTCGTTGTAGCTCTCCTCCAGATCGTCCACCGCCCGGCGATCGTCCTTGCGCGAGAAGGTCAGCACGAAGGAGAACGGCGTCGGATTGGAGATGAAGCCGGCGCGCGGCGGGCTTGGCGCCTCCTCGCCGTTCTGGATCACCAGGCCCTTGTCGTCGAAGCCGAAGCGGGCGCCCAGAGCGACGTCGGCCTCGAACGGCCCGGTGTGGTCGTGCAACGGTTCGTAACCCCAGCCCAGGGTGGCGTCGAGGAACGGCTTGGTGACGTTGGTCGCCTTGCGCGGCGTCAGCTCGATGGAGCCGCCCAGGCCCTCGGCCTCGTGATCGGGAAGGAGGGTGTAGGAGACGATGATGCCGTCGATCGCCCCGGTGGGGATGGTGTCATATTCCACCGCCCGGCCGCCGCCGCCGGACGCCGTGCCGCCAGGGTTGGTGTTCAGCAGCGGAACGCCGCCGTAGGTCGCGCCATCGAGGTTGGCGTCGATGCCGCGGATCTGCACGAAGCGGCCCTCGCCGGTGTCGGCCGACAGCGAGATGCCCGGCAGACGGCCAAGCGCCTCGGCGGCGTTGAAGTCGGGGTATTTCTGAAGGGTTTCCGCCGACTGCACGGTGATCAGGTTCGGCGCCGTCATCTGAAGGACGCGGGCCTTCACCTCCTGGCGCGGCGCCGTCACCACCACCTCGGTGACCGACGAGCCCGTGTCCGCCGCCGTTTCGTCCGCCGCCAGGGCGTTGGACCCGAGAGCCAGAACACTGGCCGACGACATCAGCGCCACGGCGCCGGATTTGATCCGCATACTGAATTCCTGACTGAAAGCGCCCATGGCGCAGGTGTGTTGTTGCGCCGCTCGCGTTAGGCGCCGTGCGCAACAGGTCCGTGACAAGGCGCCGAGATTGAAAATGAAGTCCGGAGGTGTTGCAGGCGCGCAACGCACCCGCGGCGCGGGTGGTTGTCGGATTGACCGTCCCGCGTTAGGTCTCGAAAGCGAACGGCGGCGGTTGCGGACGTGCAGGGGCGGCTTGATGCGAACACCCGGCTGGCCTCCCGTCCGACTGATCGCGGTCAGTCTTGCGGCGGCGGCGATCACCGTGGCGCCCCGTGCGGCGCACGCCCAGACCGACGAGATCCAGGTCTACAATGCCGAAATCGCTCCCCCTGGCGTCCTCAACCTGACCCTCCATAACAACTATACGCCTGATGGCTCCAGGCAGCCCGCCTTTCCGGGCGACGTCGTCTCCAATCATTCGTTGAACGGCGTGCCGGAATTCGCCTACGGCGTCACCGACTGGTTCGAGGCCGGCCTCTATCTTCCGCTCTACAGCGTGCGGGGCGACGGCGGCGTGCAGCTGGACGGATTCAAGCTGCGCGCCCTCTTCGCCCTACCCCGCGCCGCCGAGCGGACCTTTTTCTATGGCGTGAACTTCGAGTTCAGCGTCAATTCCAAGCATTGGGACACCCATACCTACACTTCCGAGATCAGGCCCATCGTCGGATGGCGCCTGGGCAAGGTGGACGTGATCCTCAACCCCAATCTCGATAGTTCGTTCGAGGGATTGTCCCGGCTCGACTTCGCCCCAGGAAGTCGCATCGCATACAATATAACCAAGACATGGGCCGTGGCGGCCGAGGAATACGATGATTTCGGCCCTCTTCGCCACTTCTACGGCCATCAGCAGACCCATCAACTGTTCGGCGTCGTCGATTGGAACGGCAAGCCGCTGAACGTGGAGTTCGGCGTCGGCTTCGGCCTCAACGCGGCGTCGGACCGCCTGACGCTGAAGCTGATCCTCTCGCGCGACCTGTAAGGATCAGAAGAACATCTTGCGGACGCTCAAGGTGATCGTGCGACCCGCCGCGTCGAGATAGCCGGGCTGGTAGGCGAGCGGTGTGGCGCCGCTGGCGTCCCGGACGCGCACCCGCTGGTCCAGCAGATTGGTGACGTTGAGGCTGACCCGCGCGCCGCGGAGCCAAGGATAGCGCTTCACCACCCAGGGCTGCTGACCGAGCGTGTCGAAGAGGCGCAGGTTGATGGTGGTGACGCCGGAGAAGGCGAGGTTTCCGGTAGCTGAT
Organism: Caulobacteraceae bacterium; assembly: GCA_028290905.1. Taxonomy (GTDB): domain Bacteria; phylum Pseudomonadota; class Alphaproteobacteria; order Caulobacterales; family Caulobacteraceae; genus Acaudatibacter. The sequence goes on from JAQGIW010000247.1 coordinate 36,343, forward strand.
CCCGGCCCGGCGATCACTGTGGTCCCTTCGCGCCAGTCGGCGCTGAGGCGGGCGCCGAAGCCGGCCATGGTCATCCCCAGCTGGGCCTCGATCTCGTTGCGGTACTGTCCCCCCGTGTTCGAGGTGGGCGAGCCGTTCAGGAAATCGAGCGTCGGACCGCCCGGGCGCACCAGCGTGCGGTCGGTCAGATACAGGGTGTGGTAGACGGCGAACTGCAGCCGCCCGGCGGCCGCCGGGCCGGTGAAGCCCCGGAACCGGCCCGGTCCGCCGCTCGGGCCGTCCTCGCCTCCGGGGGCCCTTCCGCCCGCCCCGGCGCGCCCCGCGCCGCCGAACAGGCCACGCCCAAATGGGCGAGGCGGCGGCTGTTTGCCGATCGGGCGGGAGTAGTTGATCCCCCACCGGATCTCCGAGCGCTCAGAACGCGCGAAATTGACCGGCCGGATATCCTCCTCGATCAGGTCGCCCTCCGCGTCGCGGATGAACCGGCCGGGAAAGGCGGCCTGGATCTCGGCGCTGGCCGCCGGGAAGGTGGCGATCGGATTGTCGATGTCGCTCTCGATGTAGTTGGCCGTGATCGTGAGATCCTGGCCGGCGACGGGCTTGAGCGTGAGGCCGATCTTCAGCACGTTGCGGGTGTCGGCGGTCAGGCCCGCGACTCCGCCGCTGATCTGGGTGACCTCGACGGTGCGGCCGGTGGCGTAGTCGAACACCGGCACGCCGGGCGTATAGACGATGGGCCCGCCGAGCTGGGCGGTCGAGGGCGCGGCACGGTCGCGCGTGTCGGAGACGATCAGGTTGTAGCCGGGGAACGGCGTCCAGTTGACGCCATAGCCCAGGGTCTCCAGCAGGCCGAAGTCGGAGAGTTCGTCGACCGCGCCGTTGGCGTTGATCGACAGGTCGCCCAGGAACGGGAGAACCCGGTTACGCCGGCTGGCCAGGGGCAGGTCGAGGTTCAGCTGGGCGTTGGCGTCGTTGCGCGTCAGGTAGACCGGCCGGAACTGGCCGAAGCGGGTCGAGGTCGACCCCTGCCAGCTCTGGGTGTCGCCGGCCTTGGCGCTGACATAGAGGATTCCCGCCGGCAATCTGAGCAAGGGGCCGTTGGCCAGGAACTGGAGATTGGCGGAGTCGGAGATGGCCCGCGCCACCGACCGCGAGGGCCCCCGCGGCGCCGCCGGATCGACGCCTGTGTCGGTGTCGGTGTCGGTCTGGGTGTCGGCGTGGTCGAAGGCGTCGGTCAGGGACAATCGCCAGTCGCGCACATCCTTGTTGAACGTCGAGCCCAGGTGCGCGGTCCAGCCGGTCACATATTGGTGGAGCGGCGTCTCGAGGCCCGCCTCTCCGAGGCCATGGAGCGACTCGCTGGTCGTGGCGCCGAGGGTCGCGTTGTAGGTCGCCCTGATCCCGTCGAAGGCGGAACGGGCCAGCACCGCGTTCAGCGCCAGGCTCTGGGTGGCGGGAGATAGGGTGCGGTCGGCGCCGTCGGGAGCGCCGTTCGGCTCGACGATGTTCCGGTCCGCATCGGTGATGTCGGACGCCGCCTTGTATTTCAGGTCCAGGTTGAGGCGGTCGTCGCGGCGGAGGTGCAGCAGGTCCAGTTCCGCCTGGCCGGTCGCGTCGGCGCCCTCCGTGGCGCCGCCGCCCGCCAGTTCGCCCGTGGTGGCGTGGAAGCGCCGGCGGGTCACGATATTCACCACCCGCTGGTTGGCCGTGTAGCCGTATTTGAGCGACACCTCCTCCGGCAGGATATCCACCCGCAGGATCGCCTCCGTGGGGAGGTTCATCACCTCGTTGAGGCCCGAGATCCGGCGTCCGTTGAGCAGCACGACGGGGCCCTCGCCGCCGCGGCCCCGGTCGCTGCGGGTCTCCGGCGCCAGTTCAGCCAGCAGCTCGGTGACGGTGCTGACGCCGAAGGACTGGATGTCGGCGGGGCTGTACTGGATCTCCGGAACGATGTCGCCGACCACGGCCCCGATCTGGTGGGCGTAGTCCTTGGTCGCGATCACATCGACGCCGGAGACCCGCGTCCCCTTGCCGGGGGGCGCATCCTCGTCATCGGCGGGTGCGGACGGCGCGGGGTTCTGGGCGGCCATGGTCTGGGCGGAGAGCGGCGGCGCCCCGAGGCCCGCCACGATGGCGACGGCGAGCAAGGGGGTGAGCCAGGGGCCGGGCCGCAATCGCATGCTCGTGAGGTCGCCGATCTTTCTTGTACGGAGGCGACGTCTCTTTCACGGCCAGTTTGCAGGTCTGTGTCGACTGTGTCGCCGCCGTTTACGCGGATGACGCATCGGCGCCAGGCCCGAGGGATGAGCTCACGCCGAGACGGTCCGGCCAGCTCGTGGTCCCCGCCCTAGCCAAGGCGCAGACGCTCTACAGCCTTTGAAGCGACTTCGGCGCTGCCATCGATGTCAGTGCGCGCCTATGCCGGGCATGGACATCTCGCCAGGGCGTGGCCCAGTCCGGACCACGAACTCGACCTTCACCGCCCCGGCGCGCGCGAAGCGCAACGTGGCCGGCACGCGCTCGCCCGGCTTGAACGGGCGCTTGGGGCCGATCAGCATCAGGTGGTCGCCGCCCGGCGCCAGGGCGAGGGTGGCGCCGGGGGCGATCTCGGAGCCGCCCTCCGCCAGACGCATGCGCATCACCCCGCCCGTCATCGACATGGTGTGCGGCTCGATGGCTCGGGCCAGCGGCGACGCCCCGCCCAGCAGCCGATCGGCGGTCTTGCCGTGGTTGGTCACCGTCAGGTAGCCGGCGGCCGTGGGCGCGGCGTTGGGCGTCGCCCGGATCCAGGGATCGCCGATGTGCAGCGTCCCTGCGTCGTAGTCGCGGGCGGAGGCGACGGGCGGCGCCAGGATGAGCGCGCCGGCCAGGGTGGCGGCGGCGAACGGGGTCGAAGACGTCATGGCGTTCTCAAATCGTCGGCCGGGGTTGGCGTTGCGCCGCCCTATGGCCTCAGAACCGCACCCGCAATCCCCCATAGGCGCCGATCGGGGCGGCCGGACTCTGGAAGCGAGGGTCGGCCCCGGCCGGCGGCACGCCGGGCGCGCCCACGCCGGTGGGATCGCCCAGGACTCCGAAGGTGGCGTAGTGGGCGTCCAGGGCGTTCTCGAGGCTGGCGAACAGCGAGATCCGCCCCGTGAGATCCAGCGTCGAGTGGAGGTTGAGCACGGCGTAGCCGGGCAGCGGGGCGAGCTGATTGCTCTCGTCGCCGCGATAGATCTGGTCGCCGACCAGGGCCAGGCTGGCGCCCACGCTCCAGCCCCGCCGCACCTCCAGGTCCGCGCCCAGTTTCAGCCTATGGCGCGGAACGCCCGGCAGATGATCGCCCGGCCTCACCTGGATGTCGCCGCTGGCGTCCCGGAACGGATTGGACGGCGAGGCCAGGACGAACGCCGACTGGAAGGTCGCGTCTATGTAGCTGTAGCTGGCGTAGGCGCTGAACCCCGGCCCGGTGTACCGCACCCCCAGCTCCACGCCCTCCCGCCGCGTGCCCCCGATATTCTGGAAGTAGCCGCTGCTCAGGGAGGTGGCGACGGCGTAGATGTCGTCGCGCACCTCGGTGCGGAACAGGCCCGCGTTCCACGTCACAGCGCCGGCGGCGAGGCCGAGCCGGCCCCTTAAACCGGCCTCCCAGGTGCGCGCGACGACCTGTTTCAGGGTCGGCGGGTCACTGGCCAGGGACGAGGGCAGGAGGCACGGGATCGCCGGGTTCGAACATTCGATCTCGCTGGCGTTGGGAGTGCGGCTGCCCTCCGAGTAGCCCGCGTAGGCGGTTAGGCCCGACATCAGCCTGTACGTCGCCCCTAGGGCTGGATTGAACCGCGCATAGTGGTTCCTGCCGCTCAGCTCGGCGCCCCTCTGGTCGGCCAGGTCGATCCGCGCGTCGTTGTAGCGGCCGCTCGCGGTCACCGAGAGCCGCGGTCCCAGGTCGAGCGTGTCCGTGGCGTAGAGGCCGAGGTAGGTGGTGGCGGCCCTCAACCCCACGGGGGTGGCGGTGAACGGCCCGCCCTCCGGCGTGTCGACGAACAGTCCCGAAGACACCACCTGCAGATTGGATCCGATCACGCCCACCTCGGCGCTGGAGGAGAAGCGGGTCACCGCCGAATCCAGGCTCGCGCCGATGGTGAGATGGTTTGCGCGGCCGAGGATGGCGGCCGTCGAGGTGACCTGGAGAGAGCCCCCGGCGCCCGTGGAACTGATCTTTTCCCGGTCGATCTGGCCGATCGGCACGGTTCCCCGGAAGGAGATGTCCGGCGCGGGCAGTCCCGTGGGGCCCATCACCGGGCTCATACCATCGGCCTGGCACAGGAACCCCGCGCCGGGCCCGCTCCGGCAGGCGGCGTAGGGCGTGGTGTTGCCGTTGACCACCCGCTGCCAGAAGCCACGGTAGTAGGCGGCGGCCTGGAACGACAGGGTCGAGGAGGCGGCGTAGCCGGCGTTCAGGGTGACGAAGGTCAGCCTGTCCTGGTTGGTCTGGGGATTGGTGAAGATCAGGGACCGGCTCACCGCCAGTTCCTGGACCGGGGTGGCGGATTCGCCGTTCAGACAGTTGTCGGCGAGGCTGACGGCGAGGTCGAGGGTGAGGCCGCCTCGGCGCGCGCCCACATTCCCACGAAGCTGGCGCAGGCGGTTGGACGAGAACGCCCGCCAGCCGTCCTCGTCGAGCGCGCGCCCGGCGAGGTAGGCGCTGAACGTCTCATTGTGGGTCCCGTACTCCGCCAATGCATCGCGTCGTCCGAACGCGCCCCCGGAGATCGCGGCGTCGCCCCCGGGGTCGGTGAAGCCGGTCTTCATGTCCAGGACCACCGCGCCGCCCAGCGCGTTGAGGCCGTACACCGGGTTGGCGCCCAGCACGTCCAGCCGGCGGATCGCGACGTCGGGGATCAGGTCCCAGTTCACCGTCTCACCGAAGGCTTCGTTGATCCTGACGCCGTCCTGGTAGACGGCTACCCCCTGCGGCGTGCCCAGCACCGGCGAGGCCTCGAAGCCGCGCAGCAGGATGTCGGGTTGGAAGGGATTGTCGAGGTTGTCGCCGACGCTGACGCTGCCGAGCTGACCCGCGAGCGCGGTGATCGCGGAGGGAGTCCCCTCTCGCGCAAGATCGGCCCGGGACAGCGTCTCGATGGTGGAGGGGGTCTTGTCGATATCCACCCCCGTGCCCGGCAGGGGCGAAACGCCGATCACGACCACGGGCGCCACGGCAGGGCTGTCGCCGGCCCGATCCTCGGCCGCGGCGGCGCTTGCGCCGACGAGCAGCGGAACAAGAAGAAACGTCGACCTGACCATGCCGCCCTGGAAGCCGCGCCGCAGGAAAGGATGGGCGTGCGGCCGTGTTGGCATTGTCGCGGCGTCAAATCCAGAGTGCGCCGAGACCCGCGCCGCGGAGCGGCCTCGCGAGAACTGCGTTCTGTCAGGGACAGCCATGGGAGCGAGAGTCATGGCCGTTCGCATGACGAAGCCTGCGTCGCTTTTCGCCGACCGCGCAGCCGCCGGCAGAGCTCTGGCCCCGCGCCTCCGGGCCCTCCATCTCCCAGACCCCGTCGTCTACGCCCTTCCACGCGGCGGAGTCCCCGTGGCGGCGCGGATCGCCAAGGCGCTCGCAGCCCCGCTCGATCTCATCCTCGTCCGCAAGATCGGGGTCCAGGGCCAGCCCGAGCTGGCGCTCGCAGCCATCGTCGAGGGCGACACCATACCGGTGGTCAACGAGGAGGTGATGGCGATGGTGCGCCCCGACCCGGCCTACCTCGACGAGGCCCTCCTCCGGGAGATCGCCGAGATCGAACGCCGTCGCACCGCCTACCTGGGCGAGCGGCCGAGGATCGACCCGGCCGGCAGGACGGCTATCGTGGTCGACGACGGTCTCGCCACCGGGGCGACGGCCAAGGCGGCCCTGCGTTCCCTGCGGCGCCAGGGCGCAAGGCGTCTCGTCCTGGCCGTGCCGGTGGCGCCGCCCGACACCCTGGAGGCCATGCGCGACGAGGCCGACGACGTCGTCTGTCTGGTGGCGCCACGCCCGTTCCACGGCGTTGGCGCCTTCTACGACGACTTCCATCAGCTGACGGACGAGGAGATGATTGCCGTGCTGCGCGAGGTTTGGAGCGACGCCGGCGATCGCCGCCGCCGGACGCGGTCGAAACCTAGCCGGTCGGGCCCTGAAGCCACGCCAGGATTTCCCGGTTCACCTCGCGGGGATAGCAGTGGCTGAGGTCGGCGATCTCGCGGTAGGTCACCTCGGCCCCGGCGCCCGCCAGCGCCCGCTGCGCCTGTCGGGCGAGCTCGACGTCGAACATCCAGTCGAGCGCCCCGTGGACGACGAAGACCGGCAGCCCGCGGATGCGGCCCGGGTCCGCCATCTCGGCCAGCATGGGGTGGAAGGCGGCGGCGACGGGCGCCAGATGGGTGAAGGGCGAGCCGCCCTCGAGCCCGGAGACATAGGTGAAGGTGCCGCCGTCGCTCAGGCCGGTGAGCAGCCGCCGCTCAGGATCCAGCCACCAGCGATCGCCGACCAGCCCGAGGATGCGGGTCAGATTCGGCGTATCGACATCGTCCCCCATCAGGGCCCAGGTTTCACCGATGGCGGTCGGCGCCACAAGGATCGCGCCCGCGCCCCGCGCCGCGGCGAGCCAGCTCCACAGGAAGCCCCGACCGTTTCCGCTACCGCCGTGCAGGGCCATCACCAGGGGCCAGGACCGGTCCGGGCGGTAATATTCGGGGACATAGACCGAGAAGCCGCCCCGCGCGCCATTCTCATGGTCCGCATGGAAGACGCCGGTCTCCTCCCGTCCTTCCGCCTGGTCCAACAGCGCCAGCAGGTCGGCGTCGCCGCGTGACGGCGGATCGAGGAAGTAGCGGCTCACCGGCTCCAGGGCGGCCGTGAGCGGATAGAGCGCCTCCTCGGCGCGCGGGAGGAAGCGAAGGGCGCGGAACATGTCGCGCAGGTCGCTCGCCGATCGCAGCGCCTCGAAGGCCGCGAGCGCCGCGTCGCCGGCGGCCGCAAGCGGCGCGCGCAGCGGCGCCAGCCGATCCGGCCAGCCGTCCAGCCGGGGCCGCGCGGCGCGCAGGTCATTGTCGGGCGTTCCCGCGGCCAGCATCACGGCCGGGAACTCCGGCGGATTGAGATTTCGGCCGATGAAGACGAGGGCCTCGAGCGACGGCAGCAGGGTCGCGAGGAGAACCTGGAGATCGGCGAACTCGCCGTCTATGGCGCTGGGCTCTGCCATGGCCTAACACGCCTAAAGCACGATGACACAAGGCGGAATTGCCTTGTGTATGAATCGTGCTGTTAATTTAGAGTGAGGAGCCTGATTCAGACGTTTCGAAGAAACGTCATCAGGCTCCGGCAGGCTTTCCAGGCCGGCGATAAACATGAAAGAGGGGGAGCAGCGCCGTGCGCGTACTGTGGCCGCAACATTTCTGGGGGGATGACCGGGAGCCGGAGCTGACCGGCCTGGGACCGGGTCTCGACGCCGACTTCTCGCGCCGCTTCGCCGATGTCACCGAC
>JAQGIW010000249.1 GCA_028290905.1 Caulobacteraceae bacterium
GTTCACAGCCGCGACGCCTACACCTCGGTCGTTCCCACCGGTCTGATCCTGTCGAGCCTCGTGGTGCTGATCCTGCTGGTCACCGGCTGGAACGGCTGGGACATGGTTTATCGCCACGGCGTCGGCGTGCGGCCGGAGGATGACCGATGAACGTCCTGCGTCCCGGCCTTTGCGCCGCCCTGGTCCCGGCCCTGGCCCTGAGCCTTGCCGCCTGCGGTCCCCAGCCGATGGATCCGCGCCGCCAGATCGGCGCCAACCCCTATCTGCCCCCGCTCCACCAATACCTGGTGCCGCCGATGCACCTCGCCAAGATCATCGGCTGGGGGGACACCAAGCCGAGCGTGCCGGTCGGCCTGCAGGTCCAGGCCCTCGCCACTGGCCTGAAGAACCCCCGCTCCGTCTATGTCCTGCCGAACGGCGACATCCTGGTGGTGGAAGCCGATGGACCCCCGGAGCCGATCAATCGGCCCAAAGAAATCGTCATGAACTGGATGGAGCAACAGGTTCACTCCCACACGAGGGCCGGCAACCGCATCCTCTTGTTTCGGGACACCAAGGGCGATGGCGTGCCGGACGTTCGGACCGTGTTCATCGATCATCTAAAGTCGCCGTTTGGCGTGGTCCTGGTCGGTAACGACCTTTATGTCGCCAACACCGATGCGGTGATGCGCTTTCCCTATCAGACGGGGCAGACGCAGATTACAGCGCCTGGGGTCAAGCTGTGCGATCTGCCAGGCGGCCCCATCGACCACCACTGGACCAAGAGCCTGACGGCCAGCCCCGACGGGACCAAGCTCTATGCAGGGGTCGGTTCCAACAGCAACATCACCGAGAACGGCATCCTGGCCGAGATGGGCCGCGCTGCGATCTGGGAGATTGACCGGGCCACCGGCGCCCACCGCGAGTACGCCACCGGCCTGCGCAACCCCAACGGCCTGACCTTCGAACCCCAGACCCACGTCCTGTGGACCGTGGTCAACGAGCGCGACGAACTCGGCCCCGACCTCGTGCCCGACTATCTCACCTCGGTGAAGGACGGTGGCTTCTACGGCTGGCCCTACAGTTACTTCGGCCAGCACCTCGATCCGCGGGTGCGGCCCCAACGACCGGACCTGGTGGCCAGGGCCATCGTGCCGGACTATGCGCTGAGCTCCCACGTTGCGCCGCTCGGCCTCGTCTTCTACACCGGCACGAACCTGCCGAATGCCTATCGCGGCGGCGCCTTCGTCGGAGAGCACGGCAGCTGGGACCGCGGCGTCCTCAGCGGCTACAAGGTCGTATACATCCCGTTCGCCAACGGCCGGCCCAGCGGCATGGCCCAGGATGTCGTGACCGGCTTTCTCAAGGGCAAGGATGAGGCGCATGGCCGCCCCGTCGCCCTGGCCATCGACGCCCGCGGCGGCCTGTTGATCGCCGACGATGTCGGCAACACCGTCTGGCGCGTCACGGCGGCAGGCGGATGAGGCCCGCCCAGCCCCAACTGCTGGCCTATGCGACCGCCAGGGAGGCGATCCAGAACTTCACCGGCGCAGCAGCATTCCTGATGAACCTGCCGCCGCGCCGGTGTTCTTGACAGACAGTAGATGGAGGGCGCCATGGCGCAGGCTCACGCTTCTCCGCATGCGGGCGGCCTGCTGGCTATTCAGCGGGTCGAGCCGTATGAGCATCGCGGCATCGCGATTACCTCCGACGCCCTCGACGCCGAGGGCCGCATCGGCGATCCATACAGCGCCTACAACGACGATATAGCGCCGGGCCTCAAGTGGAGCACGGTGCTGGAAGCCGAGTCCTATGTCCTGGTGGTCGAAGACCCGGACGCGCCCGGGGACAGGCCCTTCCTGCACTGGATGTTGTGGAACATCCCAGGTAGGGCGAGCGAAATCCCGGCCCGCATATCGCGCGCCGAGCGGCCGGCGGAGCTTCCCGGCGCGGTGCAGGGGTTGAACGCCGCGGGCCGGTACGGATGGCATGGAACCAAGCCGCCGCCGGGCCATGGCGTTCACCACTATCATTTCGAACTCTTCGCCCTGAGCGGTCGGCTCGACCATCTCTCGTCCCACATTTCGCTGGAAGAACTGGTCAACGCCCTCAAGGGCATGGCCATCGCGGCGGGCGAACTCATCGGAACGTACGAACGGCTCGACCCGATAGCCGACGCGCCGTCTCCCGCCCGGACCGGCAGCTATGGCGCCGAGGCCCCGACGCCCAACCGGCAGGAAGAGGCGAGCGGTCGCGGCGGCGTCGATCCAGACGATGTGGATCGCCACGCGCCCCACGGGCCCGACGGCGAACTGCTCCACCGGCCCCACGAGAAGCCGTAACACCCGGAACGGGGGGTTCCGCGGAATGACAAAACGCCGCCGGCTGTCGGCCGGCGGCGCTGCCTCGCTACGAATCTCCGTCGTGTCAGGCGGTCGCGGTCGCGGTCTTGCGGCGCGACCGCAAGGTGGCCCCGAGGCCGCCGAAGCCGAGCAGCATTAGCGCCCAGGTTCCCGGCTCGGGGACCGAGATCATGAAGTCGCCGTCGCCGAAGTTGATCACACCATCCTGAAAGCCCGAGATGACGTTCACGCCTGCCGGAAGGAGGAAGTACCCGTGGCTGAAGTTGGCGTCGGCCAGCGCGCAGGAAATGCATTCGCCCACGGACGATCCGAAGGGAACGGGGGCAGACATCGGCCCCAGATACACGCCGTTGTCGTACATCGAGAATGTGTCGCCCGATATTTCCACGTCTGTGACCGTCAGCAGGGCCGGATGCGCAAGCGTAATGGTCCACGGCGCCGTGGGCGCGAGAACGCCGGCCGGGCTTGTGCCCGCGGCATACCCGGGTCCGAACAGCGGCGTACCGGTGGTGGTGAAGCCGAATGCATACCACGTGTTCGGCGCGATATTGTCGGCCAGCGCCGGCGCTGAGATGGCGCCCACCGCGGCGACGGCCGCACCTGCGAGAAGAGCATTCCTGATCATGTCGATTCGTCTCCCCGTGTAGGCCGACGGGAATGCCAGCCTTCGCGTTGCAGCGCCCATAAGGTTCACGAAAGCGCCTAACTATGGACACGGTTGGGCGCGGTTGTCAACAAGGGTTATGTTTGTGAAAGTATGCATCGACTTCGCCGAACCCTGATAGGCAGACCGTCCCACCTATGCCGACGTTCCGGACAAAAGGCGGTGGCCGTGGCCACTCTGACCCCAAACCGCCTCGATCGCGCCCCGCATCGCGGGGCGAAAAAGCGGCGAAGCCCCTCGTCGGCCAAGCCTCTTTCTCCCACGGTCCCTTCCTGATCGGCAAACCTGACCCCGCGAAAGCTGCGCCGGGACCCATAGAAGCGTCGAGTGCGCGGACGCGGCAGGCCCGGCGGTGGGCGATCGAGGGCGCGTGTCTGGTCAAGGAGGGGCGCCCGCGCCAGGCGGCAACCCTTCTGAAACGGGCCGTCAGTCTCGACCCCGGCGTCGCGGCGTCGCACCACGACCTGGGATTGGCGCTGTTGGGGGCGGGACGGCTGGAAGAGGCTGCGGAATCCTTCGACGCCGCCGCTCGCCTGGAGCCCGGGTTGGCAAGCGCGCACCACAACCTCGCCTATATCCTGGACAGCCTCGGGCGCGAGGCACGGGCGCTGGTGAGCTATGAAGCCGCCGTCAGGCTCGATCCCGCTCTCGCCCCGGCCCAGTCCCGACTGGGTGATCTCTACCTGGCCCGCCGTCGCCGGGAAGAGGCGGCGGCCGCGTTTCAGGCGGCGGCGAGGGCGACGGCTGGAACCGTCTCCTCCAGGATTGCGGAGGCTCGGAGCCTGGAAGCGGTGGGCGACATCGAAGGCGCCATCGCCGGGATGACCGCCGTGGTCGAGACCGACCCAGAATCGCCTGAGGCCCATGCCGTCCTGGCCAAGCTTCTCGCCCAGGTCGGCCGCTCGGGAGAGGCTGCGGCGCACTTCGAGCGGGCCGCTCGGCTCTCGCCCCATTTGGCCGCCGCCTGGTCCGGGGTGGCCCTGAACCGGAAGTTCACCGCCGCCGACGGCCCGATCATCGCGCTGATGAACACCGCCCTCTCGCACGCCGCCCTAACTCCGTTCCACCGCCAGGCCCTGCATTTCGCCCTGGGCAAGGCGCACGACGACATTGGGAATCCCGCCGTCGCCATTCGCCACGTCGAAGCCGCCAATCGCCTTCGGGCAAAGAGTGTCTCCCTCAACCGCGAGGGGCTGGCCACGCGCATCGACCAGCTGATCGCGGCGACGCCGCCGGGCTTTGTCGAGCGGCAGCCTCACCCTGGCGTCGACGATCCCACGCCGATCGTCATCGTCGGCATGCCCCGTTCCGGAACCACCCTGGTCGAGCAGATCCTCTCGAGCCATCCCCAGGTCGCAGCCGGCGGCGAACTAGAATTCTGGGGGGAACGCGATGTTCCCCGCGCCGACAACTGGAGCCTCACGGCCACGCCGGAGGCGACGCGACGTCTGGCGGACGACTATCTGGCGATGCTGAGGGGTATCGGTCCGCGTGCGGCGCGGGTCACCGACAAGGCGCCCTTCAACTTCCCGCTGCTCGGTCTCATCCACCGTGTCTTTCCACGCGCGACCCTGATCCACACGCGCCGCCACCCGATCGACACCTGCCTTTCGATATTCAGCACGAACTTCGAGATGAACTTCGACTTCGCGGCCTCGCGCAGCGACCTGGTGTTCTTCCATCGCCAGTACCAGCGGATGATGGCCCATTGGCGCGAGGTTCTGCCCCCCGACCGTTTCATCGAGGTGGACTATGAGGCGCTGGTCGCTGATCCCGAGCCCCATACCCGACGTCTGGTTGCGGCCTGCGGGCTTCCCTGGGACGACGGCTGCCTAGCCCACCACAAGAACCCTCGTCCGATCGCCACCGCCAGCATGTGGCAGGCGCGTCAGCCCATCTATCGCACGTCGGTCGAGAAATGGCGGCGGTACGAACCTTGGCTTGGCGAACTGCGCGAGTTGGACCCCGACCGCTGAGGCGGTTCAGCGTCGCGTCGAACCGAGCCCCCTCAGCCGCGCCCGCCGGCCGATCAGGAAGTCCCGCGCAGCCGGATCCGCCTGCAGGGCGATGGCCCGGTCGAAGGCGTATTCGGCGCCCGCCCCATCGCCGGTCCGGCCACGCATCTCGGCCAGGGCGGCCCAATAGGGCTGGTAGGCGTCCAGGCGCGAGTCGCCGCCCAGGGCTTCGAGTTCGAGGCAGGCGACGCCAGGGCCGTGGACCTCGGCCAGCGCGACGCAGCGGTTGATCGCCGCCGCCGGCGAGCCGGAAATCGCCACGAGGCCATCGTGAAGACGCAAGATCGCCGGCCAGTCGGTCCGGCCGCTGAGGCGCCGCGCCGCATGCGCCGACTGGATCGCGGCCTCGAACTGGAAGCGACCCGGCGAGGCGTGGCGCGTCGCGCGAAGAATGATCGCCTCGGCCTCGCCGATCAGCGCGTGGTCCCACAGCGCCGGATCCTGTTCGGACAGGGGGACGTAGCGGCCGTGGGCGTCGCGCCGCGCCTTGTCGCGCGCCCAGGCGTGCAGCATCAGGGCCAGCAAGCCCATCGCCTCGGGCCGCTCGCCGGTCAAGCTGGCCGTCAGCCTTCCCAGCCAGAGCGCGTCGGAGGCCAGTTCGGCCCGCCGTTCGCGATCCTCGAACGGAAGCGCCCAGCCTTGGGTGAACAGGGCGTAGATGGCGTCCAGGACGGCGTCCAGGCGCTCCGGCAGTTCCTCCTCCTCGGGGACTCGAAACGCTGCGCCGGCCTCGCGCAGCTTTCGCTTGGCGCGCACCAGCCGCTGCGACAGCCGCGCCGGCGGCGCCAGGAACAGCGGCGCGATCGCTTCGGCGGAAAATCCCAACACCACCTGCAGCATCAGCGGGGCGCGGACCGCGGGATCGATGGAAGGGTGCGCGCAAACGAACAGGAGCTTCAATCGCGCATCGGGAAAGCCGGCCTCCAGCGGCGCGGCCGCGCCCTCCGTCAGCCAGGCCAGTTGCTCGAGCGCGGCGTCGGCGCTCTGGCGCCGCCGCGCCCCATCGATCAGCCGGCGCCGCGCCACGGTCAGCAGCCACGCCTCGGGCGAGCGGGGAACCCCGCTCGCGGGCCAGTCGCGCAAGGCCGCCGTTAGGGCGTCGGCCAGAGCGTCCTCGGCCGAGGCGATGTCGCGGCTGCTGGCGGCCAGGACCGACAGCAGCCGTCCATAGCGGTCGCGCGCAAGGCGTTCGGCAGCCTGGCGCGCCTCGCCGCTCATCCCGCCGGCATGGCGAACACCGGCCGCACCTCGACCGAGCCGCGCGCCGCCCCCGGGCACTTCTTGGCCCACCCCAGCGCCGCATCCAGGTCCGGCGCCTCGATCAGATAGTAGCCGCCAAGCTGTTCCTTCGTTTCCGCAAAGGGGCCGTCGTGAAGCTGCATCGCCCCATTGGTCGTCCGCACGGTGGTGGCGTTGGCCACCGGCTGCAGCCGGTCGGCCGTCACCAGGGCGCCGGCCGCGACCAGGGCCTCGGTGAAGACGCGATAGGCCCCCATCATCTCCGTCATCTGCTCGGGTGTGGTCTTCGCCAGCCCCGCTTCGTCGCCATAGATCAACAACATGTACTGCATGCCACTTCGCTCCCTAGGGTTCGCCGCGCCCATCGCGCGCCCAAAAGACGCCCGAGGCGCTGCGATTTCGACAGGGTGGCGGGCTTGGACTTAGAAATCCAGTGCGCGGGCCTCCTTGACGTGGGGCAGGGCGCGGATCTTGGCGATCAGGGCCTCGTCGGGGGCCTGGTCCACGCCGACCAGGGCAATGGCGTCGTCGCCGGCGGCCACCCGGCCGAGGTTGAAGGTGGCGATGTTGGTCCCGGTGTCGGCCAGCAGCGCCCCCAGGGCGCCGATGAAGCCGGGCTTGTCGAGGTTGTTCACATAGAGCATCGAGGGGGCGAAGGCGGCGTCCAGCTCCATGCCCTTGACCTCGACGATGCGCGGGGCGCCGGCGACCACCGTGCCGGCGAAGGCCCGGCGGCCCATGTCCGTGAGCACCGTGATCCGCATCAGGCTATCGTAGACGGGCGACAGCTCCTGGCGGGATTCCGACACCGTGATACCGCGTTCCTTGGCCACCGCCGGGGCGGAGACCATGTTGATCTCCGCCAGCATCGGCCGAAGCACGCCGGCCAGGGCCGCGGCGGTGAGCGGCTTGACGTTGAGCGCCGCCAAGTGGCCCTCGTAGGCGACATCGATCCCTTTCAGGCCCACGTCCACCATCTGGCCGGCGAAGGCGCCCAGCTTCTCGGCCAGGGCGACGAACGGGCGCAGCTTGGGAGCTTCGTCGGCGGTGATCGAGGGGCTGTTGAGGGCGTTGGTCACCGCGCCGTTGAGCAGATAGTCGCTCATCTGCTCGGCCACCTGCAGGGCGACGTTCTCCTGGGCCTCGCCGGTGGAAGCGCCCAGGTGGGGCGTGGCGATGAAGTTGGGGGCCCCGAACAGGACGTTCTCCTTCGCCGGCTCCTCGACGAAGACGTCGAAGGCGGCGCCGCCGACGTGGCCGCTCTCCAGGGCCTCGCGCAGGGCCGCCTCGTCCACCAAGCCGCCGCGCGCGCAGTTGACGATCATCACCCCCTTCCTGGCCTTCGCCAGGGCCTCGCGGGAGAGGATGTTGCGGGTCTTGTCGGTGAGCGGGGTGTGCAGGGTGATGAGGTCGGCGCGGGCCAGCAGCTCGTCCAGCTCCACTTTCTCGACCCCGATCTCCACCGCCCGCTCGGGCGACAGGAAGGGGTCGTAGGCGATGACCTTCATCTTCAGGCCATTGGCCCGATCGGCGACGATAGAGCCGATGTTGCCCGCCCCGATCAGGCCGAGGGTCTTGGCGTAGAGCTCCACCCCCATGAAGCGGTTCTTCTCCCACTTGCCGGCCTGGGTCGAGTGGTCGGCGGCCGGGAGTTGCCGGGCAAGGGCGAACATCATGGCGATAGCGTGCTCGGCGGTGGTGATCGAATTGCCGAAGGGGGTGTTCATCACCACCACGCCGGCGGCGGTGGCGGCGGGGATGTCGACATTGTCGACGCCGATGCCGGCGCGACCGATCACCTTGAGGTTCTTGGCCGCGGCGATCACCTCCTTGGTCGCCTTGGTGGCTGAACGGACCGCCAGGCCGTCATAGCGGCCGATCACCTCGAGCAGCTGGTCCTTGGTCAGGCCGACCTTGACGTCGGCGTCGACGCCGCGCTGGCGAAAGATCTCCACGGCGGCCGGGGAGAGGGAATCGGCGATGAGAACGCGAGGGGGCATTGGGACTTCCTTTGTTTGGTTTTCGCCGCGCTCGAGCCCCCTTCCCCCCTTCGGGGTACTTCCCCCAGAGGGGGAAGAGAGGCGCCTCTCTCCTCCCCCGTTGGGGGAGGGGGACCCCGAAGGGGTGGAGGGGGCTCCAGCCAGCGACCGTGATTTCAGGCTGCAGTCAGCTCGGCGGCGAGGGTGGCGAAGGCCCAGTCGAGCCAGGGGGTAAGGGCCTGGAGGTCGTCGGCCTCGACTGTGGCGCCGCACCAGATCCGAAGGCCCGGCGGCGCGTCGCGATAGCCGCCGGCGTCGAGGGCCACGCCTTCCTTCTCCAGGATCGCGGCGAGCTTCTTGGCGAAGTCCGCCCGGCCCTCGGCGGGGAGGGCGCTGACGGCCGGATCGACGACATTGAGGCAGACCGAGGTGTTGGACCGGGTCGCCGGGTCGGCGGCGAGGAAATCCACCCACGGCGTGCGCTCCACCCAGGCGGCCAGGACGCCGAGGTTCTCGTCGGCGCGCCGCCGCAACTCGGCCAGGCCGCCGATCGAAGCGGCCCACTTCAAGGTGTCCAGATAGTCCTCCACGCACAGCATGGAGGGGGTGTTGATGGTGGCGCCTTCGAAGATCTCGCGGTTGAGCTTGCCGCCCTTGGTAAGGCGGAAAAGCTTGGGCATCGGCCAGGCCGGCGTATGGCTTTCCAGCCGGGCCACCGCGCGCGGCGAGAGGATCAGCATCCCGTGCGCGGCCTCTCCACCGAGCGCCTTCTGCCAGGAGAAGGTCACCACATCGAGCTTCGCCCAGTCGAGTTCCTGGGCGAAACAGGCGCTGGTGGCGTCGCAGATCGTCAGCCCCGCGCGGTCGAGGGAGATGAAGTCCCCGTTCGGCACGCGCACGCCGGAGGTGGTGCCGTTCCAGGTGAAGACGAGGTCCGCCTCGGCGCTGACCTTGGTGAGGTCGGGCAGGGCGCCGTAGGGCGCGCTCAGCACCTCGGCCGGGAGCTTCAGCTCCTTGACCACGTCGGTGACCCAGTCCTTGCCGAACGACTCGAAGGCCAGCAGCTGCACCGGGCGGGGACCCAGCAGCGACCACAGGGCCATCTCCAGGGCCCCGGTGTCGGACCCGGGCACGATGCCGATCAGGTAGTCGCCCGGAACCTCCAGCACCTCGCGGGTGCGGTCGATGGCCGCCTGCAGGCGAGCCTTTCCGGGCTTGGAGCGGTGGGACCGTCCCAGGATCGCGGTTCTGAGATTTTCAGGAGCCCATCCGGGGCGCTTGGCGCACGGGCCGGAGGAGAACTCGGGCCGGGCCGGACGCATGGCCGGCTTGGCGGGGCCCGACCGAGCGGGTGAAGTCATAGCGATGTCTCCCATCCTTGCAGATGGACTGCGCCCCGTTGGGAGGGCGTGGCCCGCCGCGCAAAAGCCCCGGTTCGCGGCCGGATGCAAGCGTTTTTTGCACTGCGGCACGAACCTCGCGATTAAGAAAGATTCACCACGGAGCCACAGAGAACACAGAGAGAAAATACACCACGGAGGACACGGAGATCACGGAGAAGAGCAGAAAGCCCTTGCGCGCCTCGCGCGCGAAAAGCGTCTGCTCACACGAGACGGTCACCCTCTTTCTTGTCTGTGTCCTCTGTGTCCTCTGTGGTAAATCTCTTACTTTTCTTTCACACAACCAGCACGACCTTGCCCACGTGGGCGCCGGCTTCGAGGTAGGCGTGGGCCGCGGCGGCTTCTGTGAGGGGGAAGACCTTGTCGATGACCGGCTTGACTTTGCCCGCGGCGATCCACGGCCACACCACGCGCTCGACCTCGGCGGCGAGGCGCGCCTTCTCATCGGCGGAGCGCGGCCGAAGGGTCGAGCCAGTGACCACCAGGCGCTTCTGCATGACCTTCAGGATCGGCAACTCGACGATGCCCCCGCCCAGGGAAGCGATGTGGACGAGGCGTCCGCCGGTGTTCATGGCTTCCAGGTTCTTCGGGAAATAGGCGCCGGCGACCATGTCGAGGACCACGTCCACGCCTCCGGCCGCCTTGGCCACGGCCTCGAAGTCCTCCGTCGAGGCGTCCACCGCTATATCGGCGCCCAGCCGCCTCGCCTCGGCGGCCTTGTCCTTGCCGCGGGCCGTGGCGATCACCCGCGCGCCGGCCGCCTTGCCCATCTGGATGGCGGCGACGCCGATGCCCGAGGTGGCGCCGTGCACCATCAGGGTCTCTCCCGCCTTCAGCGTCCCGTGCTCGAAGACGTTGGCGAAGACCGTGAACACCGTCTCCGGGAGGCCGGCGGCCTGGACGAAGTCGAGATCGTCCGGGATCGGCAGGGCGTGGCGGGCGTCGCAGACCGCGAACTCCGCGTAGCCGCCGCCCCCCAGCAGTGCGCATACCCGGTCGCCTTCGCGCCAGCGGCCGGCGCTCCGGGCCACCGTCCCGGCCACCTCGAGGCCGAGGGTGTCGGGCGCGCCGGGCGGCGGCGGATAGAAGCCCAGGCGCTGGATGATGTCCGGCCGGTTCACGCCGGCGGCGCGCACGGCGATCAGGATCTGGCCCTCGCCGGGCGTCGGCACGGGGATTCTCACCGGCTTCAGCGCCTCGGCGGGACCCTTGCCGCCCTCCACCGCGACGGCGGTCATCTGCTGGTCCGACATGAGCCCGAGCCCTCCCGATCTTGCGCCGAGGCGCTTGGGGGCTCAGATAGCCGCTTGCTGACGATCGGCAAAGGGAGACCCCCATGGCTGAAGAACCGGCGGAGCCGCGTCGACTCCGCGGCCAGGCCTTGTTGGACGTGACCCGCGAGGACCTCGAACTGTTCGGGACCGGCGAACTCGAGGAGCGCATCGCCCTGCTCGAAGGCGAGATCGCGCGGGTCCGCGCCCAGATGGCGAAGAAGCAGTCGACCCGGGCCGCGGCCGACGCCCTCTTCTCCAAGCGGTAGGGTTCTTGACCGCCTTCGACCTGACTACGGCCGCCGGCCGGCGCCGGGCGGTGATCGACCACCTGTGGAAGGATCACGCCTGGATCCGGCTCGCCTTCTCCAACGCCCACTGGATTTCGGACGAACTGGTCCGCACCAACCAGCCATGGCCGTTCCAGCTGAAGGGGTGGGCCGAGCGCGGGATCAGGACGGTGATCAACCTGCGGGGTGGCTTCCAGACCAGCTTCCGCGCCCTCGAGGTCGACGCCTGCGCCCGCCACGGGCTGGAGCTGGTGGATTTCGTGATCGCCTCGCGCGACGTGCCGTCGACGGAGAAGGTGCTGGCCGCGCGCACCCTGTTCCAGTCCGTCCGCTACCCGGCCCTGATGCACTGCAAGTCGGGGGCCGACCGGGCCGGGATCATGGGCGTCTTCTACAAGCACTTCCGCCAGGGCCTGACGATCCGCGACGCGCTGGAGCAGTTGTCGCCGAAATACCTGCATACCCGCGCGGGCCTGACGGGGGTGCTGGACTACATCTTCGAGCGCTACCTGACCGAGGCGGAGCCCGCCGGCCTCTCCTTCGAGGACTGGGTGAAGAGCCCCCTCTATGATCCGGAAGCCCTCAAGGCCGACTTCCGCGCCGGCTGGTGGGGCACGGTGCTGACGGAGCGCCTGCTGCGAAGGGAATAGCGTCGCGCCGCCATTGTCGGAGCGCATGAGTCTGGCGCAAACCATCACCGTTCAGATTATTCCGCCTGGATCGCGTTTTGCGTCAGTGCGATTGCGCGCCCGGGACGCCTGCCGATTCTCCGTAAATGACCGTAGACACGGTGAGCCCCGCCGATTCAGGGCGGGTCGCGGGGCGGGTTCGGGCGGTGCGGCGAGTGATCCGCTGGCGTCCATTCGGCGAGCAAAAGGACCCTTTCCGACCTGAAAGCGTACCAAAAGTCGAATTTTCCCGATCGTTCTGCGCCAAACCACACGACCGCGACTCTCACCCGCCCCGCAGGAAGTCCGGCGCCGCATTGGAGCAGCCGAACGCGACGCGCCGCCGCTCGCGCGGCTTCGCAGGACTGGCTGATTCACGATGGCAAAGAGCGAGACTGCCCGGAAGTTTGCACTGTGCATAGTAAAAAGTCAAGATGCGCTCTCGACAGGGTCGACCGACCTGCGTCCATGCGGATGGCGTCACGTCCAATAGCCGCTGGAAGAGGGCCGCAGCCCTGGCGGCGAACCGCCCCGATCGCCGTCAGCAACCGGCAGGGAACTGCCGATCCAGCGGCGGACAATGCCCTCTTGCTATCATCAGCGTCTAGAATCCGGGCAGCTGCAGGAACTTCGGCTGGAAGCATTTCCATTGTTTGGCTGATGATAAATATAATCGTCGCTACCGCTACTGCTATTATTGCTTCCATTGCCACCACTCCGCTGCCCGGTATCGTTGGAGGAATAATATGGATAGCCATAATAATAGTAACTATTCGAGCCGCTGTTACGGCTGCTGCTCGAAGCGGCAGCCTCCCCGGTAGCGACGCCGGTCGCATAGGCGCCTAAATAATAGGCTGAACGTCCGCCGTAATAATCGTCGCTTCCGTAATAGCCACCGGACCCGTAGTATCCTCCACCGCCTCGGTTCACATAGACGTCACCGCCGCGATAGTTAACGGTATTGCCGCTGGCATTAACATTGCCGCTGTGCGAGATACTGGCATTGATATTCCCGCTTTTCTGGATATTGCCGCCCGTGTTCACGGCGCCGCTACCGAAGTTACCGGAGGCCACCGGGCCGTTCCCGGAACCCAGCGGACCTCCACGGAGGTTGCCCGAGCCAATATTGCCGGCGCCGCGGCCGGGTGCGCTACCACGAGGGGCGCCCGGCAGGCTCCGCAGGCTGCCCAGGTTCGGCAGACCGCCCATCGGCGGGCTGCCCAGGTTCGGTAGACCACCGCCCATGGGAGGCCCACCACCGCCCATCGGGGGCCCCGGCGGCATCGGCTGGCCAAGCGCGCCAGTCGATGCGACCGTCAAGGCGAAAAGACCGACGAAAACGCCAAGCGCACGGGCCTTGAAGACACGCTGTGAAATCATGAATACCTCTATTGCCGGAGATCACGCCGGGGTCAGCTTCGGAAGCGTGGATCGCCCCATTGGCGAGCCTTCTGAACCCTCAGGCCAGCTGCGTTTTTCGCCAGGCGGACGGCGTCACGCCCAGCAGCCGCCGGAACCATTTGGTGAGGTGGGACTGGTCGGCCAGGCCGCAGTCGAGGGCGATCTGGGACAGCGGCTCCTCCGTACGCACCATCAACTGGTTCGCGCGCTCGATGCGGCGGCGGACGATGTAACCATGCGGCGGCTGGCCGAAACTCTGGGTGAAAGCCAGGGTGAAGTGCCGGACGCTCAGGCGGCAGAGCTCCGCCAGATCGACGATAGGGACCGGGTTTCCGAGGTTCTCCTCGATGTAGTCTTCCACCCTGCGCATCGTCCGCGGTGGCAGTCCGCCCTTCGCCGGCGCCGGCGGCGCCGAACGCGCCCGTTCCGGCGGATGCCGCCACTTGGTTTCTAGAAGCGAGCGCGCTCGCACAATGGACCACCTCGCGCCGTCCCGGTCGGTCTGGAGGGAGCGCTCGGCGTCGCTCAGCAACGCCATCAGCGTGTCGGCCAGTCCGGCTTCGTCCCCCGGGTGGTGGCCGTTGGTCGGGTTTGGGATAGGGGGCATGCATATCTCCAAGGGTAAGCCGTCAGGAAAAATGTAAGTTTTGGTCGAGTTGGGAGCGGCTTCGCCGCGCGGGTGGCGCACGGATCTCACACGCCGCGTTTCACGCGGGTCCACTCCGAGCGAATGATGCCGCGGCCGAGGCGGGTGATCTCGGTCAGGCGGCCCGCCAGGTCGCTCTCCAGGAGCGCGTCGTCCTGAAGATAGGCCACGGCGGCCGCGATGGCGTCGTTGAGCGCCTGATGGTCGGTTTCGAGCGGCTTGGTCAGGAGCTGGATCTGGGCGATGGCCATGAACGTCTTCTCGAGCTTTTCGGCCAATTCGGGATTGTCTCTCGCCGCGCCGGCGCCGCCGCGCCACGGGCCGGCCGACGCGCTCTTGATCACCTGCGCGGCATTCATGACGGAGAGGAGGTCGGCCAGGCGGTCGCGGAAGGTGTCGATCCACTTCTGGCGATTGGTGGAAAGGACGTTCGCCCTGAACTGATGCCGGGCCACCGACAGGGTCACGAGTGGGCCCAGGATCGAGGCCACGAGAGCGGTGAGGGCCGTAATGAGGCTCAAGTAGGAGTAGGGGTTCATAGGCTTCCTCGCAGTCCCAGGATGCCCTCGCCGCGCGCAGCGAAGCTCGCGCGGCGAGGGCGCCCGCGGTCAGTGCCCGCCGCTCGTGTCGATCGGCCCCTTCGGCTTCGGCGCGAGCCAGATCAGCATCGCGGCGAAGAAGAGGCAGATAGCGATCGCGCCGAACATGTTGAGGGTGGCCAGCATCACGCTCTGCCCCTCGACCAGGTTGGTGAGCAGCGCCCTCGCTGTCTCGAGGGGGCCCGGCAAAGTGTGCATGCCGTCGAGATTGGCCTGGCCGAGGTGCAGGACGCCGGAGAGCTCCGTCTGGTTCTTCCGCGTCGCGTTTTGCCACCCCGACTGAATGATCGAAGTCGCGAAGGCGCCGGCCAGGGTGCGCATGAAGTTGGAGAGGCCGGCGGCGTTCGCCTGTTCGCTCGGCCCGACGCTCGCCATCGCCAGTCCCGTGACGGGGACGAAGAACATCACCATGGCCGGGCCGGTGAGCAGGGTCGGCCACGCCATCTGCAGAAAGGTCATGTCGGGTGTGAAACCCATCCGCCAGACCATCATGAGGGCGAGCCAGACGATGCCGAGCGAGACGATCATCCGGGCGTCTATGCCCTTCTCTATCGCCTTGCCGACGAAGGGCGCCGTAACGACGGACAGGATGCCCATGATGCCCGTGGCGTAGCCGGCCCAGGTTGCGGTGTAGCCCATGTCCGACTGCAGCCAGAGCGGCAGGATGACGATGCTGGCGAAGAAGGCGCCGAAGCCGACCGCATAGGTGGTCGCGGCGGCGGCGAAGCCGCGGTAGCGAAAGATGCGCAGGTCGACGATCGGGTTCTCCTCGGTCAGCTCCCAGATCAGGAAGGCGATGAAGCCGAGCAGGGCGACCACGCCCAGGATCTGTATTTCGGGCGAGGCGAACCAGTCCTTGTTGCGGCCCTCGTCGAGCATGATCTGGAGCGCGCCCACCCACAGGATCAGGAGCCCCAGGCCGACCTTGTCGATGAACGCCGGCGCTTTCGGGTCCGGCTGTCCGCGCAGGAGCTGGATCAGCAGCAGTCCTCCGGCCGCGGCCACCGGCACCTTGATGAAGAAGATCCATTGCCAGCCGATGGAATCGCAGATGATGCCGCCGAGGATGGGGCCGGCCACGGGTCCGACGAGCGTGGTCATCGCCCAGAGCACCGTGCCCTGGGTGGCGCGCTCCTTGGGAAAGATCCGCAGCAGGAGCATCTGGGACAGCGGCATGATCGGGCCGCCCACGAGCCCCAGCAACACGCGAGTGCCCAGGAGCATGCCGAGCGAGTGGGAGAGGCCGCAGAGCATCGAGACCACGGCGAAACCGAGATAGCAGGTGAGGAACACCCGCTGAGCGCCGAAGCGCCTGGCGAGCCAACCGGTCAGCGGGACGGTGATCGCTTCCGCCACCGCGTAGGAGGTGATGACCCAGGTTCCCTGCGTCGAGGAGACGCCGAGGGAGCCCGCGATGGTCGGTACGGAGACATTGGCGATCGTGGTGTCGAGCACCACGAGGAAGTTGCCGAGCCCAATGAGGAGCGCCGCGATAAGCAGCTTGCCTCCGGTCAGCGGGCGCGCGTCCTGCGCGGCCGCGTGCGAGATTGCCGTCGTCATGACGTTCTTCCTTCCGAAGTCAGTAAGAAAGGTCGCGGCCGTGTGCGGTCAGCGGGAGACGTCGATGTCGGTGTTCATCGAGAGACCGACCTTCAACGGGTGGGCGGCGAGTTCCTTCGGGTCGAGGGCGATGCGCACCGGCAGGCGCTGGACGACCTTGATCCAGTTCCCGGTGGCGTTCTGCGCCGGCACGATCGCGAGCGAGGAGCCGGTGCCGCCCGAGAAGCCGACAACCTTCCCATGGTAGACGACGTGGTCGCCGTAGAGGTCGCTCGTCAGCCTGGCGGGCTGGCCGGCGCGGACCTTTGCGAGCTGCACTTCCTTGAAGTTGGCGTCCACATAGGCCTGCTGCACCGGCACGACCGTCATCAGCGGGGTCCCCGGCGCGACCATCTGGCCGACCTGCACCTGCCGCTTGGTGACGATACCGTCGACGGGCGCCCGCACGACCGTCCGCTCGAGGTTCACGCGGGCCTGGTCGACGTGGAACTGCGCGGCCCTCACCTCGGGGTTCTGGTCGAGGGGCACGCCTTCGATCAGCACGTTGTTGGATTCGCGGGCGCCCTGGGCCGCCTGGATGTTGGCCTGGGCTTGCGCGAACGCGGCCTGAGCGGCGTCGAGCTGGGTTTTGACGCTGGTAATCTCCTCGCCGGAGACGGCGCCGCTGCCGGCCAGGGGCGCGCGGCGGTCATATTCCGCCTGGGCGCGGGCCAGCTCGGCGCGGGCGCGGATCAGGTCCGCCTGTCGCGCCGCGACCGTACCCGAGAGCGCGGTATTGTTCGCCTGGTACCCGCGCACCCGGCGCACGATGTCCCCGAGGGCGGCCTCGGCCCCTTCCAGGTCCAGGCGCCGGTCGGTGTCGTCCAGCACCGCCAGCACGTCGCCCTTCTTTACGGCCTGGGTGTCCACGACGCGCACATCCGCCACGGGACCGGCGGTGAGGGCGGTCACCTGGGCCGTGTCAGCGTCGACGTAGGCGTTGTCGGTCTCGACGTGCCTGGAGCCGACGACGGCGTTGTATGTCGCCGCCCCGGCGGCGGCGAGCGCCACGGCGCCGGCGAAGGCGAGGAAGAGCTGCTTCCTGCGGCGGCCAAGTTTGGGAGCCGGCGCCGGCGCGGGCGTGGCGGCCTCGAGGGCGTCGGCTTGGACATGAGCGTTCATGGCGAGGGTTCCTGCGGAGGGTTGATGGGGGATGAGGTTCAAGGGAAATCAGGCGCGGTATCCGCCGCCGAGGGCGCGGACCAGCGCGACGTCGAGGACGAAGGCGCGGGTTTCGAGATTGGCGACGGCGCGTTGTTGGACAATGAGCGCGTCCTCGGCGGAGAGGACATCGAGGTAGGTGCCCAGGCCTCTTGCGTAGCGCTGGCGCGTGAGGCCGTAGGCGGTGTCCGCCGCGGTCAGCGCCTCGCGGCTGCTGGCGAGCCGCGCGTCCAGCGCCCGGGCGCTGACCACGCTGTCGGCGACTTCCTGGAGCGCGCGGGTAAGCGTCTGGTCGTACGTCGCGACAGCCAGGTCGTAGTT
The DNA here is from genome assembly GCA_028290905.1 of Caulobacteraceae bacterium. Classification (GTDB taxonomy): domain Bacteria; phylum Pseudomonadota; class Alphaproteobacteria; order Caulobacterales; family Caulobacteraceae; genus Acaudatibacter. The sequence continues at coordinate 17,596 of JAQGIW010000249.1, forward strand.
GGCGCGCGCGCCCCGGTAGGCGCCCTCGAGACGCCCGCCGCTGAAGATCGGCAAGGTGATGGCCGGGCCGGCCTGGCCGAAGGTTGAGCTTGACTTGGTGAGCATGCTCAGGCCCAGCGACGACTGCCCAATCAGTGCGACCAGGTTCACGTCGGGATAGAAATCGGCCTTCGCCGCCCTGATCCGGTGGGAAGCGGCTTCGGCGGTGAGCCGCGCCGCGACGAGATCGGGACGGCGTCCGACCAGTTGCGCCGGCAGGTTTGCGGGCAGGCCGAACGCATGGATCGCGCCTGGCGTCGGCCGGCCGATCGCGCGCCCGCGATCGGGCCCCTGTCCGAGCAGCGCGGCGATCTGGTTCTTCGTCAGCCCAATGGACTCGTCGAGCGCCGCGAGCTCGGCCTGGGCGGCGGCCCGGGCCGAGTGGGCGCGTTCGCCGGCGGCCCTGGTCTCCAGACCCTGCGCCACGCGCGAGTCGATCAGCGTTTCGCTATCGGTCCGGACTCGCACCGCGTCCCGCGCGGCATCTCGCTCTGTATAGAGCTGGTCAAGGTCCGCGTAGGCGCCGGCGATCGAGGTGGACAGCGCAAGCCGCGTCTCGGCGGTCTCGGCACGGGCCGCCTGCGCCTCCGAGGTGGCGGCGGCGAGGTTGGCTCGGTTGCGCCCGAACAGATCGAGGTCCCAGGCCATGTTGACCCCGATGCGGCCGGCGTCTCGCCAGCCGTGAGGAACGAACGCCTGCGGAACGCCCTGGTTGTAGCTTTGCTTGACACCCGAAACGCTGGCTTCGACGCCGACCTGCGGGGCGAGCGCGGCGCCGGCCTGCTCGGCCAGCGCGCCGGCCTGGCGCGCTCGCGCGTGGGCCTGGGCCAGCGTCGGGGCGCCGGCCAGCGCCTCATCGATCAACTGATCGAGTTGCGGGTCGCGATATGCGGACCACCAGCGATCCTGCGGCCAGTCTGCCACCGCCGAGGCGAAGGTCTTCGCCGTCTCATAGGCGGCAGGCGCCTTCGCGTGGGGCGCGGGCCCGAGCCTGGGAACCGTCGCGCAGGCCGAGAGCGCCGCGGCGGCGACCCCGGCGAGCAGGACCCCGCCGGCTCGCCGGACATGCCTCCGGGACGTCGGCGTCGGATTGAGATTCAAAGCGGTCAGAGGCATCGAACCAGCTCCAGTTGTGAATGTGTACCGTACGGAACTAATTCACGGGTGAAAGTGTGTCAACTGATAAAAGTATGTCGACTGGAAATTTTTGGCGCACGCGCTTTATCGAGACAAAGCGGTGGTGAGACGCCGGGGGCAGGCGGATTGCCGAGGGCGCGGCTGTTCGGAACCGGAGAGTCCCGAGCGCAAGATCAAGCCGGAGGCGGGGTGAGCCCCCGCGACTCTACCGGACGCGTTCGAGCGTGAGCGGCTCGCTGAAAGCGCGAGGCTCGGGGACCGGACCAACGCGGGGTGTGGCGAGGTAGTCGTACGCCACCTTGCCGAGGGCGAGGGTAAGGTCCGCCACGATATGCGTCGTCGACACCACCTCGAGCACCGGCAGCTCGGCGACCGGGGCCAACGCGTGCGGTTGCAGCGAGAGCGCGCCGGGGCCGGTCCACGCGCCTTTGATCTGGATGTCCTCGAGATAGTACTCGACGAGCTCGCAGATGCGGGGCGTCCCATCGACGTGCGGAATGATCTTCAAGAGGAAGTTCGGGGCCGCCAGCGCGGCCCGGACCAGTTCGAGGTCGGCCTGATGGTGCTTGTAGCCCATCGTTCCCGTGGCCACGCGCACCGGGCCGTAATCCAGCGTGCCCACCAGCATGTCCGTCTCGGGACGCAGGCTGGGCTGCGCCAGCTTCTTGGGGAAGCCCCACAGCTCACGGCCCCCGGCGATCGGCGGGTGGTCGTTGAGGAACATGCAGTGCGTATAGGCGCCCTTGCGGCCGCGGAACGAGACCGGAATGACCTGCCCCGCTTCCGTATAGTCGCCGAACCCGGTGGAATCCGGCATGCGGATGAATTCGAACTTCACCAGGGGCGATTCCGGCTCGAGCGGCTCGGGCACGAGGGCGCGCAGTTTCTCCGGGTCCGTCCTGTAGGTGATGATCAGGAATTCACGGTCGACGAACCGATACGGCCCGGGCGGATAGGCCGGGCTGGTGAGGGGCATGGCGAACGCGCGCTGGCGCACTTCCGAAACTTTCATCGTCTTTCGAAGTCCTGGCGGAGGGTGGGGCGGCCGGCCTATTCGCGGCCGTGCAAGGCGAGGTCGAAGGTGAAGACGCCGTCGGCGCTCATCGGCCGTTCGAGCACCTCGGGATGCCGCAACGTGCGGATGGTGTCGTGGTAGCCGGCGCGCCAGTGGTCCTCCATGCCCTGCCGGGAGAACTCGTAGTCCTTGACGCCGCCCTCGTAGTCCCTGGATCGATAGATCAGCTGAACGAGGTTGTAGACCTTGCGGTCGGCCCGCGTCCAAAGCATCTTGTATTCCGGGGTGTTTCGGAGATCCTCGGGAACTTTCGAAAGAAGGTCTCCGAGCGCCTTGCGAATGGTCTGTACCTTCTTGAACTGATCGGAATTCGCCCGCGTACGGCTCGAATACTGAATCTCCTTCAGGCGGGTCGCGACCTCCGACATGGCGCGAGGGAGGCCGCCGCGCGCATTCCAGAGGTCGACCTGGAAGGCGAGCGTGTCCTGGCGCGCCTCGCTCTCCAGCACCCATTGCAGGGGTGTGTTGGAGACCAGTCCGCCGTCCCAGTAGTACTCGCCCTCGATCTCCACGGCCGGGAAGCCCGGCGGCAGGGCGCCGCTGGCCATGACGTGCTCCGGCCCGATCGTATGGGTGGAGTTGTCGAAATAGACGAAATTGCCGCTGGTGACGTTCACCGCGCCCACGCTGAAGCGCATCTCGCCCGCATTGATCCGATCGAAGTCGACGAAGCGCTCCAGCGTCGTCCGCAAGCCCGAAGTATCGTAGTAGCTCGTGCCTTCGAGCGTTCCGGGCGGCTGCAGCCAGGGACTGATCATCCGCGGCGCAAACATTCCGGGCGCCCCGAGGGCGGCGGCCATCCCGGCGTTGACCTGGCTCGCCAAGCTCCGCGCGACGTACCCGCGGGGCGCGAACGAGGGGGCGCCCCACAGCGCCATGGTGTCGTCGAAAACCTTCTTCCACAGTTCGCCGACATGGTCGGCCGGGGTCCCGTCACCGGCCCCCGCGTGCGGCGCGGGGTCGAGGGCCGCCAGCGCGCCGAAGAGCGGCTTGAGCGTGATGGCGTCCCAGAAGCCGCGGAGCTGATCCACCCGCCGTTCGGGCAGGTTGCCGGCGATCAAGGCGGAATTGATAGCGCCGATCGAAATGCCCGCGACCCAGTCCGGATGCAGGTCGGCCTCGGCCAGGCCCTGATAGACGCCGCCCTGATAGGCTCCGAGCGCGCCGCCTCCCTGGAGGAGCAGCGCGATGCAATCGAACGGTGGGCGGCTGCGGCGCGCGTGGGTCTTGCTGCGGCGCAGTCGCGCCTCGCTGACGTGGATGTTCATGTGTCGTATCCCTGAGTTCTGTGGTGGCTACTGCATCGACCAGCCGTGACTCATGATCACGGATTGCCCGGTTAGCGCTTTGGTCGGGAAGCCGGCGAGGAACACGGCGACGCGGGCGACGTCGTCCACCGTCGTGAACTCGCCATCCACGGTCTCCTTGAGCATGACGGTCTTGATCACCGCCTCCTCGCTGACCCCCAGCGCCTCGGCCTGCTCGGGGATCTGCTTGTCGACGAGGGGCGTTCGCACGAAGCCCGGGCAGATCACGTTGGAGCGCACCCCGTGCCTGGCGCCTTCCTTGGCCACCACCTTGGCCAAGCCGATCAAACCGTGCTTGGCGGTGACGTAAGGCGCCTTCAGGAGGGAGGCCTCCTTGGAGTGTACCGAGCCCATGTAGAGAATCGCGCCACCGCGGCCCTGCGCGTACATGTGGCGCAAGCAGGCCCTGGTGGTGAGGAAGGCGCCGTCGAGGTGGATGGCGAGCATCTTCTTCCAGTCGGCGAAGCCGAAGGCCTCGAGCGGGCTTACGATCTGCACGCCGGCGTTTGAGACCAGGATATCGATCCCGCCGAAGCGCCTGGCGGCCTCGTCCACGCCGGCGTCGACCTGAGCCTCCTGGGTCACGTCCATCGCGAACCCGAGCGCCTTGTCGCCGCTCGGGTCCATTTCCGCGGCCGCGGCGCGTGCGGCGTCGATGTTGATGTCGGCGACGGCGACCTTGGCCCCCTCGGCGAGAAACTGGCGGGCGACCTCCTTGCCGATCCCGCTGGCCGCGCCCGTCACGATGGCGATCCTGTCTTTCAAGCTCATGGGGGTCCCGCGAGGTTGAGCGACGGGTCGGCGGTCAGCGGCCGCCATTGACCCGGCTCCAGTTGTGAATATATATCGATCGGACATATTAGCTACGAAAATGTATGTCAACTGGAAATCTTCTAGCTGGCCGGCATGGGTGGCGCTTGAAAAGGAGACGGCATGAAGACGCCTGCGACACGGCGGAGACCCACGAACGGCGGGTACGCGCGAGGTCAGGAGACTCGCGCGCGCATCATCGCGGTGGCGTTGCGCCTGTTCGGTGACCGCGGATTCGACGGCGTGTCCACACGGGAGATCGCCGAGGAGGCCGGCGTGAACCCGCCGGCTCTGCAGTACTATTTCGACAGCAAGGAAGGCCTCTATTGCGCCTGCGCCGAGTATGTCGCCGACCGCGTGCTAGGCGCGACCGAAGCCATGCTCGCGCGCGCGGAGCGTTTGCTGGCTGAAAAGGCGCCCGCTACGGCATTGGTCGAGGCGTACTGCGCGGTGTCCGAGTCGATCGTGGAACTAATGTTCGGCCCGGAAGGGGCGGTCTGGTCCGCGTTCCTGGGCGCGGAACAAGCGGGGTTCGGTCCCGGCAAGGCCTACCCCATCTTTCGCGAACGCTTCCTGGAACGGGCCGACCACGCGTTGTCGAGCATCGTCAGCCGGCTGTCCGGGGACGACACCCCATCGACCGAGGCGCGCCTGAGAGTGGCCGCGATCAACGGACAGTACATGGTGTTTCTCAACAAGCGGCCGTTTGCGCTGGCCATGATGAAAACGAACGGCCTGACGCCCGAGCACGCCCGCCTGGTCAAGACGATCGTCATCGACCATACCCGCACGCTCTTGTCCCGCCTGTCCTCCGACGAGGGGCCTCACGCCGCCGGTTCGGCGACCGGCGGACCGGAGCGTTGACCAGGGGCGGCGAGCGTCAAACAACCAGGAACATCGGCGCGCGGCGAAATTTGACGATTTAGTCAGAAAAGCGCTTGCCAGGATCGAAATTCGGGTTCATTTTCTGACCAGAACGTCAACTGAGTGGCCAGATGAGCACGATCAACATCGAGGACATCGCCTTCGTCCGCTTCAGCGTCCCCGATCTGGCGGAGATGCGCGCCTTCCTGGTCGACTTCGGGCTGGCGCCCGCCGAGGAGAGCGAGCGGAGGATCGTGTCGCGCGGGCTCGGCGAGGCGCCCGTGCTGCACATCGCCGAGCGGGGCGGGCCGCGCTTCATCGGGATCGGCCTCAAGGCGGCGAGTTCGGAGGACCTCCGGCGGCTCGCGGAGGCGGAAGGCGTGGCCATGGCGCCGTTCGACGCTCCAGGGGGCGGCCATGTCGTCGTGCTGCGCGACCCCGACGGACATCAGGTCGAGGTGGTGGCGGGGCAGGCCCCGGCCGATCCTCTGCCTCTGCCGGAGGTCGACGGCTGGAATTCCGGGAAGGGCAAGGGGCGCGTGCGCAAGGGCAAGCGGCTGACGGCGTCGGCGTCGCATGTTCTCAGGCTCGGCCACGCGGTGCTCAACGTCGCCGACTTCCGGGCGTCGGAGGCCTGGTACAAGCAACGCTTCGGCTTCATCACCTCCGACGAGATCGCGCTTTCGCCGGCGTTCAGCGTCGGCGCTTTCCTGCGCTGCGACCAGGGCGAAACGCCCACCGACCACCACACCCTGTTCCTGGTGCAGAGCCCCAAGGGACCGGGGTTCAACCATGCGGCCTTCGAGGTCGCGGACCTCGACGACCTGATGCTCGGCCACCAGCACCTGGCGGCGGCGGGGCGGCAGGCGGAGTGGGGCGTCGGCCGGCATCTGCTGGGTAGCCAGGTGTTCGACTATTGGCGCGACCCCTGGGGCAATACGCTCGAGCACTGGACGGACGGGGACCTATTCACGGCGGCGGACGGCTCGAACACCGCCACCCTGCAGGACCTTCTGGCCGTGCAGTGGGGGCCCGCCGCGCCGCCGACCATGGCATGAGAGAGCATCGATGAAACTCGCCACGTTCGACGCCGGCGCGGGCCCCGAGCTGGGGGTGGTCGCCGGAGACCTCATGGTTCCCCTGAACCGCGGCGCCCCCGCCCTGCCGTCCGACATGATGGGACTGATTGCGGCCTGGCCGGCGCTGCGGGCCAAGGTGCGGGGGATCGCCGCGGCGGGGACGGACGCGATTCCCATCGACAGCATCCGTCTGCTCGCGCCGATCCGGCGGCCCGGAAAGATCATGGCCATCGGCCTCAACTACGCCGACCATATCGCCGAAAGCGGCATGGAGACGCCCAAGGACCAGGTCTGGTTCATGAAGGCGTCCACCAGCGCGAACGGTCCGCACGACCCGATCCAGGTCCCCAAGGCTTCGCCGTTCCTCGACTATGAGGCGGAGCTGGTCGCGGTCATCGGTCAGGGCGGCCGGCACATCGCCAGGGAGGACGCTCGCGCCGCCGTGTTCGGCTACTGCTGCGGCAACGACGCGACCGAGCGGGTGTGGCAGCACCGCACGCCGCAGTGGGTGCTCGGCAAGTCCTTCGACACCCACGCCCCGTTCGGTCCCTGGATCACCACCGCGGACGAGGTCCCCGATCCGCACGCCCTCGCCATCCGCTGCCTGGTCAATGACGAGGTCCGGCAGGACTCGAACACGCGCCATCTCGTCTTCGATGTGGCCGATCAAATCCACCATCTCAGCCAGGCGATGACCCTGGAGCCGGGAGACCTGATCTTCACCGGCACGCCGGGCGGGATCGGCGCCGCCATGAGCCCGCGCCGGTTCCTCAAGCCGGGCGACCGGGTCCGGGTGGAGATCGAAGGCCTGGGCCAGCTCGACAACCTCTGCGTCGCGGAGGCCTGAATGACGGGGGCGGCCTTCGACTGCGACGTCCTTATCGTGGGGCTCGGGCCGGTGGGCGCCACGCTGGCGGCCCTGCTGGCGACCCATGGCCTGGAGACGATCGCCATCGACCGGGACGCCGCCGTCTATCCGCTACCGCGCGCGGTTCATTTCGACGACGAGATCATGCGGCTTCTCCAGCAGCTGGGCGTGGCCGACGAGGTGGGACGCAACGCCGTACCGGTCCCGCGCTACGAGTTCCGGTCAAGCGACGGCGAGATCCTCGCGAGCTTCGATCCCGTGGCCGAGGCGCACTGCGGCTGGGAATCCGGGTATATGTTCCATCAGCCCAGCCTGGAGCTCGCCCTGCGAGACCGATTGGCGACATTGCCGCAGGCGGACATGCGGCTGGGCTGGCGTTTCGATCAGCTGTCGCAGGACGCCTCGGGCGCCACGGCGAACGTGGACACGCCGAACGGCGCAAGGACGATCCGCGCCCGCTATCTGGTGGGGTGCGACGGCGCGCGCAGTCCTGTCCGAGAGGCGATCGGCGGCGGCCTCTTCGACTACGCCTTCGACGAGCCTTGGCTGGTGATCGATGCGAGGGTTCAGCCAGGAGCGCGTCTGCCGGAAGCCAACGTGCAGCTATGCGACCCGGACCGTCCGGTCACCTGTGTCCATTCGGGGCCCGGCCGGCGCCGCTGGGAATTCATGCTGCTTCCGGGCGAGACGACGGAGAAGGCCGTCGAGGACGACTTCATCCGCACTCTGCTCGCGCCGTTCGACTGCGGGCCCGTCGAGATCGAACGCAGGGCCGTCTACCGCTTCCATGGCCTGGTGGCGAACCGCTGGAGGGAGGGACGCGTGCTGCTGGCGGGTGACTCCGCTCACCAGACTCCCCCGTTCGCCGGCCAGGGGATGTGTTCGGGCCTGCGCGACGCTGCGAATCTGGCGTGGAAGCTGGCCGCCGTGCTTGACGGACGCGCGGACGAGGCCCTGCTCGACACCTACCAGGCCGAGCGCGAACCTCATGCGCGAACCCTGATCGAACTGGCCATCGCCATGGGACGCGTCGTGTGCAACCGCGACAGGGAAGCCGCCGCCGCCCGCGACCGGGACATGCTGGCGCGCCGGGCCTCCGGCGCTCCGCCGCCGATGCCGCCCCTGCGCCCGGCCCCCTTGCGGGCCGGCTGCGTCATGACCGGAGCCGGCGGCGCCGGGGAAATCTTCCCCCAGCCGACCGCCGGCAGTGGGACGCGGCGGCTGCGCCTGGACGACGCCCTGGGCGAAGGCGCCTGGCTGATCTCCCGCGAACCGATCACGGTGTGCGATCCAAACCTCGCCGCCCATCAGCTCGGGGAAGACCTCCTCGCGCCATTCCGCGCGGCGATCGCAGGCTGGCTCGACAAGCATCGCGCAAAGGCCGTGCTGGTGCGCCCGGACCGGTACGTCTTCGGCGCGGGCGAACCCGACGCCCTGGCCTCCGCCTGGGCGCAAGCCCTTCGCCCGCGACGCGAAGCCGCTTGAAACGCGCCGAGCGCACGCGTTCGGCCCTGATGGCGGCGGGCCGCCGGCTGTTCTGCGCGCGGCCGGTGGACGCCGTGACGGTGGACGACATCGTTCAGGCGGCGGAAGTCGGCAAGGGAAGTTTCTACAACCACTTCCCCGACCGGGAGGCGCTCGTCCGCGCCGTCACGGCCGAAATCCGCGCCGGCGTCGAGCGCGCAGTGGACCATGTGAACGCCGACGTGGATGATCCCGCCCGGCGAGTGGCCCGCGCCTGCTGCGTCTATCTGCGCTTCGCCCTCGATGAGCCGGAACGGGCGGGCGTCCTGGTGCGCGTCCACAGCGGACATACCTCCCTCGAGGCGTCTCTGAATCGCGGGCTCGTCGACGACGTCTCCAAGGGGCTTGCAGCGGGACGTTTCCGCGTCGCGACCGTGGAGGCGGGGGTACTCTACGTTCTGGGCGTGATGCAGATCGCCCTGACCCGGATCGTGCGAGAGGCCTCGCCAACCCTCGCGGTCAGCCTCGCCCAACAGATGTGCGCGCTGCTGCTTACGGGCCTGCGCGTGCCGCCGGCGGAGGCGGAACTGATCGCGGCGCAGGCGAGCGACGACATCGTCGGGGCCGCAACCCTCGACGCGTTCCCCCGCCTATGACGCCGAGACCCTCGTGGGTGTACGCCCTCTCCGTCACGCGCCACCTCCCCCGCGCTACGCGCAAGGGAGGAACCTTTCCTCAGCCGCCGCGCTTGTCCGCCGCCGGGTCGAGCAGCTTGTGGGCGTGGATGATGAAGTAGCGCATCAGGGCGTTGTCCACGGTCGCCTGGGCCTTGGCCTGCCAGGCCCGGAAGGCCTCGTCGTAGTTCGGGTAGGCGCCGACGAGGTCGACCTTCGAGAGGTCGCGGAACTCCGTCCCGGCGACGTCCTTCAGTTCGCCGCCGATGACCAGGTGCAGCAGTTGTCGATCCGGCATGACCGTTCCCCTGTCCCCGCCCCTTGGGACTATTTGCCGGCGATGGCCAGGGCGTCCACCAGGATGGAGGGGGTGTCGGCCGAACCACGGCGCACGAGGTCCGATCCCGGGATCATGCGTGCATAGATATCGATCAGATTGCCCGCCACGGTGATCTCTGTGACCGGATAGGTGATCTCGCCGTTTTCGAACCAGTGCCCGGAGCACCCCACCGACCAGTCGCCGGTGTTGGCGTTCAGCGACGGCCCGAACATCGAGGTGACCAGCACCCCTGATCCCGCCTCGCGCATCAGCGCCGGCTGGTCGAGGGCGCCGGGTTGCAGGGTCAGGTTGGTGGGTGACACGCCGGGCGGGCCGGCAAGGCCGCGGGAGGCGTGGCCGGTGGTCTCCAGGCCCAGCTGCCGGGCGGAACTCGAGTTGAGCAGCCAAGTGGTCAGCACGCCTTCGTCGATGATGTTCATCACCTGATTGGCCACCCCTTCGTCGTCGAACGGCGAGGAACCGAGGCCGCGTGGCCGGTGCGGATCGTCGGTGAGGGTGACGCCCTTCGAAAACAGAGTCGATCCGAGGCGGTCCTTGAGGAAGGAGACGCCGCGCGCCACCGCCGGGCCGGAGATCCCGCCGATCAGGGGGCCGAGCAGGGCGCCGGCCAATCGGTTCTCGAAGATCACCGGGGCGGTGGTGGAGGCGATCTTGCGCGCGCCCAGCGCCGCCGCCGCGCGCCGGCCGGCTTCCAAGCCGATCGCCTGCGGCGTCGGCAGGTCCTCGCGCCAGCGCGTGGTGCGCCCCTCGCTCCCCTGCTCCATCGCCGCGCCTTCGCCCGCGATGGCTTGGGCCGACAGCGAAAAGGCGGTGCCGCGGTGTTCTCCGAAGAACCCCTCGCTGGTGACGAGGCGCCAGGAGGAGCACGACCAGCTCGCCGACGCGCCGTTGGAATTGCTCACTCCAGGGACCGCGCGCGCGGCCGTCTCCGCCTCGCGGGCCTGGTCCTCCAGCGCCTCGGGGCTGAGTTCGGTGGGGTCATAGAGGTCGAAGTCGGCGGGCGCGCCCCGCGCGAGGCGTTCGCGGGGCGCCAGACCGACCCACGGGTCCTCCGCCGCCAGCCGCGCCATGGCCACCACCCGCTCGACGAGCTTGGTTCGGCCCTCGCCGGACACGTCAGATCCGGAGACCGACGCCTGGCGCCTGCCGATCAGCACCCGGACGCCGAGATCGCGCGACTCCTCGCGCTCCACCTCTTCCAACGCGCCCAGGCGCACAGTGACCGAGAGCGCCTGGCGTTCGGCGAAGGCGACCTCGGCGGCGTCCGCGCCGGCGGCCAAGGCGGCCGCGGCGACGTCCTTCAACAGGTTTTCATCCATGTGGGGCGATATGGGCGATGCCGTCGCCCCCGGCAAGCGCGCCGACCTGGGCGTCAGGCGATCAGGTCGGGAGTGAGCCGGTTTTCCAGCTTGGCGATCTGGTCGCGCAGGATCAGCTTGCGCTTCTTGATGCGGACGATCTGCAGCTGGTTGGCGTCTGCCCGGGCCTGGAGGGCCAGGACCGCAGCGTCGAGATCCTGATGTTCCTGTCGCAAGCGTTCAAGCTCGAGACGGATGGCCCCCTTGTCGTCGTGGGGGACGTATCCGTCCTCTGTTGTCTCCACCTCCGTCATATCGTCCATGGCGCGACCCCAATGGTTGGCGATCATCCAATCTGTAGCAGACGGGCGCGGCTCGACAAGGTGAAGGCGGGCTGGCGTCCAGCCTGTGCCCTGATCATCGCGCCGCCCGGGCGGTATGTCAAAGCGCCTCGATCAGCCTCACCAGGACGGCGGACGGCGCGGGCGGGCGCCACGCTTGGGCCAGGTCGGTCAGGGCGTGCAGGGGCGAGGCGCCTCCCTGCAAGGCGGGGGGCGTGTCGAGCGCCTCCAGGACGTCGAAAAGGGCGTGCTCCGCCTCCAGTTCGGCCTCGAGGATACGGCTCCGCACGGCGGCGCGCGAGTTGTCGGGGTCGCCGGCGAAAGGGGGGGCCAGCCGTTGGCGAAGCGCGCGAAGCGGGCGAATGATCTCTCCGTCCCACTCGCGGGCGATCTCGACCGCCTTCTCCAGGGTTTCCCGGCCGACGTGTCTGTTCCCCTGGAGTGTCCAGCAGCGCCAGAGCAGCAGCGCCGGGCACTGGCCATGGATGTTCTGCAGGTCGAGGCAGATCGTCTCCACGCCCACACGCTCCCAGGCGCCGACGGCGAACGCCCAGGCCGAGGTCAAGTCGCCCCATCCGGGACAGGTTCCCCCGGGGTCGGAGCCGGTATGTCGTCGCCCCATCGCCTGACGGCGCCCCAGGCCAGTCCGAACAGATCCAGGGCCCGGCCGACCGACTGGTCCACCATTTCGGCGAGGTCCCTCGGCTTGGCATAGAAGGCGGGGAGCGGCGGGGCCAGGGTGGCGCCCATCTCGGCCAACTGGACCATCGTTCGCAGGTGACCAAGGTGCAGGGGGGTTTCGCGCACCATCAGCACCAGCGGACGGCGTTCCTTCAAGGTGACGTCCGCGGCGCGGGTCAGCAGCGAGCTGGTGACGCCCGTCGCGATCTCGCTCATCGTGCGCACCGAACAGGGAGCGACAATCATCCCCAGGGTGGGAAACGATCCCGAGGCCACGGGGGCGCCAACATCGCCAACCCGGTACGTCACCTGCGCCCGCGCCGAGAGATCGGCGGCCGAGAGGTCCGTTTCCTGGGCAAGCGTCAGCAGGGCGGCGCGGCTGACGACCAGGTGCGTCTCGATGCCGAGTTCCCGGCAGGCGTCCAGCACCCGCACCCCGTAGAGCACCCCCGAGGCGCCTGAGATGCCCACCACCAGTCTCGGTCGATTCGCGTCCATTTCGTGGGCTCCGCCGCCGATTTTCAAGGCGCGTCGAGCAGGCCCCGCCCTGACCATCGCATGAACAAACATATGTGATCTGACAGAGTGACGGCAGGGGTGTTCATTCAGCGAGCTGGGGTAGCAAGGAGTCTTCCACCATGGCGATTGAAGCCCGTATTCGTGAACTCGGCGTGCGACACCAGTCGCTCGAACGCGCCATCGAAGACGAAATCAGCCGGCCGGCCGCCGACGCCATACGACTGCGGGAGCTCAAGCGACAGAAGCTGCGCCTCAAGGAAGAGATGGAAAGCCTCAAGGCCAAGCCCCACTAGAGGAGCCCATCGATACGCCTCTCGCCTATCTCTTCCCCCATCGGAGGAGGGGGACCGCGAAGCGGGGGAGGGGGCGACGCTGCGGAGATTTCGCCCGGTCAGCCCCCTCCCGGCCTTCGGCCGTACTCCCCCCACAGGGGGGAGAGACGCGTCCTCCTTTAGCCGTCCAGGCCCACCTCGTCGTCGACCTCGGCCAGTTCGGCCTGGCTCCGGAGTGACGGGCCCTCGGGCTGGGCGACGCCCCGCTTGGCGTCGTCCCTGGCCTTCTTATCGGCCGCCTTCCTGACGATGGCGTCCAGTTCAAGCTGACCGATGAGGCCAAGGGACACCGGGTCCACCGGCTTGATGTTGGTGGAATTCCAGTGCGTGCGGTTGCGGACCTGGTCGATGGTGGCCTTGGTGGTGCCGAGCGCCTTGGCGATCTGCACATCCGTCACCTCGGGGTGGTTGCGCACGAACCAGGCGATGGCGTCAGGCCGATCCTGGCGGCGGGACACGGGGGTGTAGCGCGGCGCCTTCTTCTGGGGCTTGAGCAACTCGGCATGGCGGCTCTTCTGAGGCCGCATACGATAGGTCGGGTCGGCCTGGGCGGCGTCGAGTTCCTCGCGGCTGAGCTGGCCATTGGAGATCGGGTCGGCGCCGCGGATATCGCGCGCCACCTCTCCGTCGGCGATCCCCTTCACCTCGAGAGGGTGCAAGCCGCAGAAATCGGCGATCTGGTCGAAGGTCATCGACGAATTGTCGACGAGCCAGACGGCGGTCGCCTTGGGCATCAGAATTTCGTTCACGGCGGTCTCCAGAAACAGCGGCGCCCGGCCTTGCGGCCGGGCGGGGTGACCTCTTCATATAGACCTTGCGGGCGCCGGATGAAACCGGGAACGGACGATTTGGTCGAAATTCACACGCGTAGGCGACCCTCCACCGTCGTCCTCGCCGCGCCGCGCAGCAGCACCCGCTCGCCCCGGTGCTCGCACTCGAGATCGCCGCCGCGTCCCGGGTAGGCCTGGTGGAAGCGCAGAGTCGTTCGCCCGAGTTTCTCGGAAAACAGGGGCGAGGCGATGCAGTGGAAGGAGCCCGTGGCCGGATCCTCGTCGATCCCCGATCCCGGCGCGAAGAACCGGCTCACCACGTCATAGGGCGCCCCCGCGTCGGCGACGGCCGATACGCCGGCATTGCCGACGCCGCGCGCTCCACCGCCGACTCCCTTCAGGGCTCTGAGGTCGGGCTGCAGGGCGCGGACCTGTTCCTCGCTGGCGAGCATGGCCAGAAGATAGGTCCCCGACCAGACTTCCGCCGGCTCCACCCCCAGGGCCCGGGCCAGCCCGGCCGGGGCCTCGATACGGGTGGGGGGGTCGGCGGGGAAGTCCATTTCGTATCGGCCGGAGGCGCGCTTGACGATCAGTGGTCCCGAGCGGGTGTCGAAGGTGATTGTCGAAACGTCCAGGCCCAGTTCCGAGAACAGGACGTGGCCGCTGGCGAGCGTCGCGTGTCCGCACAGCGGGACCTCTACCGCCGGGGTGAACCAGCGCAGGCCGAAGCGCGCCGGATCGCCGGTCCTGAGCAGGAAGGCGGTCTCGGCCTGATTGTTCTCCGCCGCCAGAGACTGCATCCAGCCGGCGTCCGGCCAAGCGTCCAGGGGCTCGACCACACAGGCCTGGTTGCCCTTGAACGGAGCGGCGGCGAAGGCGTCGATGGTCCATTGGCGCATGGCTTTGTCTCCAGTTTCTAGAGGTACAACATGCCATTGTGCCGCTGATCAATCGGATTATTGTCACGGTGACAATCAGGGGCTCGCCGTGGTCACCTCCGGCCACCGCGATCTCGCGCTGGCGACGATCTTCGCCAGGCCCTTGGGCTCCCGGCGCGGATTAGGGCGCAGCCGCATGGCGAACACATCGTCCAGGCCGAAGGGGGCGACAACGGTGAGTTCACCGTCCTGCTCCAGTCGCGCCCCCACGGCGCAGGCGGGCGCCGCGAAGCGCTCGAGCGCCTCGGCGGTGCGGGCGAGGGGCGCGTAGGGCTCGCCGAAGTGGTCCTCGAACCACAGGTGGACCCGGGCCTGGTTCCGCACCTCGACCTGCGCGCCCAGGGAAGAGGAGAAGGCGGCGGCGACGCGGCGGATCACCGCGTCCTCGGCGTCCCAGGAGGTCTCCTGGTCAAAATAGCCCAGGTCGTAGTCCTTGATCCCATGGTCCGAGGCGCGCCCGGTGAGGTGGTTCCACACCGGCTGGTAGATGGCGCCGGAAAAGACCAGCCAGTCGGGGAGATCGATATCGCGCGCGGTCGTCAGCACCTGCATCAGGGTCGAGCTGGCGCGCAGGATCGCCTTCAGCCGGTCCTCGAACCCGCTCATCGGTCGCGCACCGGCCAGGCGTGGTCGAGGGGCCCATGGCCGGCGCCGAAGCCGGGAGCCCGACGTATGGCCTCGCCGGTGTACGCCCAGGCCCTGGCGACGGCCCGCTCCAGCGCGAGGCCCTGGGCGAGGCCGGCGGCGCAGGCGGAGGAAAGGGTGCAGCCTGTGCCGTGGGTGTGACGGGTGTCGATACGCGGCCCTTCGAAGGTCGTCTCCCCCGCCGGCGTCATCAACACGTCGGTCACCGTCGGGCCGGCGATGTGCCCGCCCTTCATCAGCACGGCCGCCACACCAAGGCCCATCAGCCTCTCTCCGGCGCGCCGCAGGTCGTCGGTGGTCTCGATCTCCAGGCCGGTGAGGGCGGCGGCTTCCGGCGCGTTAGGGGTCAGGAGGCTGGCGCAGGGGATCAGCAGGTCTCGAATGGCCGCTCCCGCGCGCGGTTCGAGGAGGGCCGCGCCGCCCTTGGCCACCATCACCGGGTCGATGACGACCGGGAGGGCCCGCGCGCTTTCCAGGATCCGGACCACGGCCTCCACGACCCCTGCGTCGCCGAGCATGCCGATCTTGAAGGCGTCGGCGCCGATGTCGTCGAGGACGGCGCGGGCCTGGGCTTCGACGAGGTCCGGCGACAGGGTGTGGATGGCCCAAACGCCGAGCGTGTTCTGGACGGTGATGGCGGTGATGGCCGTGGCGGCGTATCCGCCGAGCGCGGTGACCGTCTTGACGTCGGCCTGGATCCCGGCGCCGCCGCCACTGTCCGAGCCGGCGATGATCAGCACCCGGCCAATCCGGTCAGTCACGCTCCGTCCCTCGCCGAATCGATTGCCGCCATCACCTTAAGAGCCTGGGCGGTCTCGCGCACGTCGTGAACCCGGACCATCGCGCAACGAGCCCGCGCGCCGGCCAGGGCGATCGCGAGCGAGCCGCCCAGGCGATCGAGGGGATCCTCCGCCGTCCGATCGACTTTGCGGATCATCCCCTTGCGGCTGGCGCCGAGCAAGACCGGGAAACCCAGCTCGACGAGGCGGTCCAGCGCGGCGAGCAGGGCGAGGTTGTGGGCGAGCGTCTTGCCGAAGCCGATACCCGGATCGAGCCAGATCCGTTCCCGCTCCACCCCGGCGGACATGGCGACCCGAGCGCGCTCGGCAAGCCAGGACGTGACCTCGGCCACTACATCCTCGTAGTGGGGATCGCGCTGCATGGTCGCCGGCTCGCCGCGCATGTGCATGAGCACCACCCGGCAACCGAGTTCGGCGGCGGCGGCCAGGCTACCCGTGTCGCCGCCGAGGGCGCTGACGTCGTTCCACATCTGCGCCCCGGCGGCCATGGCGGCGCGGGCGACTCTGCTACGACGTGTGTCGATCGACAGGGGGACGCCGCCACGGGCGGCGAGAGCTTCGATGACGGGGATAACCCGGGAGAGTTCCTCGACCTCGCCCACGGGCGTCGCGCCGGGACGCGTTGACTCGCCGCCGATGTCGAGGATGTCCGCGCCATCGGCGATCATCCGCGCCGCCCGGGCCACGGCGTCGTCGAGCATCGTGAAGCGGCCGCCGTCCGAGAAGCTGTCGGGCGTGACGTTGAGGATCCCCATAACGAGGGGCGGCATCACGGAGCGCGGGCTTCCAGCCCGCATCGCCAAAGAGCGGGCTGGAAGCCCGCGGTCCATGGGACCCCTACGCCGGCTCGGGGTCGGGCCTCGGGGCCAGCGGCACCGACAGGCGGGGCGCGGCGGGCAGGCGGTTCTCGGGATCATCGCGGTTGGGCTTCACGCCCTTGATGACGTTGAGGATTTCGTCGCCGCTCAGGGTTTCGTACTCCAGCAGCGCCTTGGCCACCGTGTGCAGGTCTTCCAGCCGTTCGGTCAGGATGCGGCGGGCCTCGTCCAGGCCGCCCTGGACCAGCTTGCGGACCTCGAGGTCGATTTTCTGGGCGGTGTCTTCCGAGACGTTCTGGGTGCGGGCCACCGAGTGGCCGAGGAACACCTCCTCCTGATTGTCGCCGTAGGAGACCGTGCCCAGGCTTTCGGAATAGCCCCAGCGGGTGACCATGTTGCGCGCCAGGCCGGTGGCCGCCTGGATGTCGCTGGAGGCGCCCGAGGTGATCTTGTTCTTGCCGAAGATCAGCTCCTCGGCCACCCGGCCGGCCATCATGATCGCCAGGCGCGAGGTCATCTGCTCATAGTCCATCGAGTGGCGATCGCCCTCCGGCAGCTGCATGACCATGCCCAGCGCCAGGCCGCGCGGGATGATGGTGGCCTTGTGCACGGGGTCGGCGGCCGGGACCGAGATGGCCACCAGGGCGTGGCCGCCCTCGTGATAGGCGGTCTTCTTCTTCTCCTCGTCGCTCATCACCATGGACTTGCGCTCGGCGCCCATCATGACCTTGTCCTTGGCGTCCTCGAAGTCGCGGTGCAGGACCATGCGGCGGTTGCGCCGGGCGGCCATCAGGGCCGCCTCGTTGACGAGGTTGGCGAGGTCGGCGCCGGAGAAGCCCGGCGTGCCGCGGGCGATCACCTTGACGTCGACGTCAGAGGCCAGGGGCACGTTGCGCATGTGGACGCGCAGGATCTTCTCGCGGCCGCCGACGTCGGGGTTGGGCACCACCACCTGACGGTCGAAGCGGCCCGGACGCAGCAGCGCGGGGTCGAGCACGTCGGGACGGTTGGTCGAGGCGATGACGATGATGCTCTCGTTGGGATCGAAGCCGTCCATCTCGACCAGCAGCTGGTTCAGCGTCTGCTCGCGCTCGTCGTTGCCGCCGCCCAGGCCCGCGCCGCGATGGCGGCCGACCGCGTCGATCTCGTCGATGAAGATGATGCAGGGGGCGTTCTTCTTGGCCTGCTCGAACATGTCGCGCACCCGGCTGGCGCCGACGCCCACGAACATCTCCACGAAGTCCGAACCTGAAATGTAGAAGAACGGCACGCCGGCCTCGCCGGCCACCGCCCGGCCCAGCAAGGTCTTGCCGGTGCCCGGAGGGCCGACCATCAGGGCCCCCTTGGGGATCTTGCCGCCCAGGCGCTGGAACTTGGCCGGGTCCTTCAGGAAGTCGACGATCTCGGTCAGGTCGTCCTTGGCCTCGTCGACGCCGGCCACGTCATCGAAGGTGACGCGGTTCTTGTTCTCGGTGAGCAGCTTGGCCTTGGACTTGCCGAACCCCATCGCCCCCCGGGCGCCGCCCTGCATCTGGCGCATGAAGAACACCCACACGCCGATCAGCAGCAGGATGGGCAGCATGTTGATGAGGATGGTGGGGATCAGGCCCGCGCCGGGCTGTTCGAACTCGAAGGCGGCCCCGTGCGCCTCGAGGCGGTGCTCGAGGTCCTGGGTGTCCAGCGGACCGATCGTGGACAGGGTTGCGCCTTGCCGATCCTTGGCTTCCAGGGTCTGGCCGTGAATTTTAACCGATTTGATGTCGCCGCTGTCCACGCGGCTCAGCATTTCGGAATAGCTGATCTGACGGGCGCTGCCACCGTGGCCGCCGCTGTTCAGAACGCCGAAGATCGCGACCAGGGCGAGTACGATGACGCCCCAGATCGCCAGGTTACGCATAGTCATGGATAGGCCTCGTCGGGATCAACCTTCCCATTTAGTACGGGCGAGCGTGTTTCGCCATGCGCCGCAGCGCCGCCTCGTCGATAATCCTGCCGAGGGCGGCGGTCAGGCGCGCCGGGGCCAGGGGGCGGGCGTCCACCAGCGGGTCGCGGCGTACGGTCGGGAGCGTCAGGGCGCCGTCGACGTGGGTCACCACGGGGAGGGCCCGGCGCGCGGACGGCGGGATCTCGGCAAGCGTCGCACGCATGGCGGCGGGCAGGCGTCCGGCCCGCCCGGCGAGCGGGCCGACCCGCAGACCGCTCGAGCGGGCCGAGAACTCGAAGCGGCCGTCCCAGACCACCGCCCGGCCTGCGGGAAGCGCGTCATCGGCCATCGCCACGCGCCGGGTGTCGCCGGCGTCCCGCACGATGTGCGCCTGCGCTCCGTCGCTCTCTACGCGGGCGCCGGCCAGGGTGGCGGCGAATGGGCTGCGCGCGGTCAGCCGGGCCATCAGACGCGCCAGCCGCTCGCGCCGCGGCGGCCGCTCCGCGCCGGCCGCGCATACCAACGCCGCGCCGAGCAGGCCCAGGTCGTCCGTCGCGGCGGTCAGCTGGTCGATCGGAAGGACCAGGTCCCCCGCCGGCCCCGTCAACACGACGGGGTCAGGCCCCTCAGCAAGGGCCGTTTCGGGCTCGTCGTCCACGGGCGCGCCGGCGATCAGGCCCCTGGCCCGGGCGCGGGCGCTGGACGGGTCTACATTGCCGGGATCGTCGATCCAGGTTTCGCCGAGCGCCGCGAGGGCGACGCGAATAGCGGCCCGGCGAACGCCGAGGAAGGGACGCAGGAGAAAGACCCCGCGCCCCTGCGGCCACACCGGCGACGGGGACCACGTCCGTGGGGACGGCGTGCTGGATCCGGCCAGGCGCATGACGGCCGCCTCGGCGCGGTCGTCGGCCGTGTGACCCATCAGGATGACGGCGGCGCCGGCCTCGCGCG
>JAQGIW010000261.1 GCA_028290905.1 Caulobacteraceae bacterium
CCAGTTGGTGTCGATCACCCCGAAATCGACCGGCGTGTAGCCGCCGTCGGCAGTGGTCAGCCAGATGCCGGCGTCGCCGTTCGCGTTGCGCCAGACCAGGTCGCTCAGGCCGTTGCCATTGAAGTCGCTCGTCGCGGGCTTGATCGGCCCCATCGCCGCGAGGGTCCAGCCGAGGACGTCCAGGACGCGCAGATCGGTGGACGTGACCATCCCGATCGCGCCGTCGGTGGTTACCCCGTAGGCGTCATACGCGTTGGACTGCCCCGCGATGTAGGTCGGCTGCTGGTTCGTGCCCGAAGCGTCCCAGTCCGCCGAATCCCCCCCGTCCGAGGGGACACCCGGGCTGAAGGGATTGTGGAACTGGGTGAGCAGCTGGGTTCCGTCGATCGAGAGATACGCCGCGCGTCCGTCCCGCCCCAAGCTGGTGTCGAGGACGCCGGCGCCGGCGTACCGGAACAGATCCATGATGCCGTTGGTCGAACCGTCGCCGCCTAGGCGGCCGAACGCGCCTTCGGATATCTCGTGTTCGAGGATGGCGACCGCGTCCAGCGCGTTCGGCGTAGGACTGCTCTGGTTGTAGAAATAGCTCAGCGTGCTGTCGAGCTGGGTGGTGTCGATCGTGCCGGCTGTCGCGCCCGGGAGACCCAGCACCTGCGCCAGGGGATCGGCGATCTCGAAGGTCGACCCGGCGAAGTGGCCCGCGAGGGCGGAGATGGCGGCGACCGCGGCCCTGTCGTCCGCGCTGGTCGCGAGGTTGGAGAGCGCCGTCTCCAACTGCGAAAAGCTCGCACTCACCGTGGAGTAGCTGTTCGTCCCGGCCCCCACCCCGGGCGCCGTATCGAAATTGAAGTTCAGCGTCGCCGTATTGGCGATCTGCGACTGGTAGAAGTTCTCCGCCGTGACGATGGCGTCCTGATAGCCCGTGCTGACGTTGCTCGTGTAGGTGTTCACGAACTGCAGATTGCTGCCGGCCAGTATAACGGTCTGCTGGCGGGTGGTCGCCGGGGAGACCGGGCCCGTCACCTGGGGCGACACGCCCAGATTGACGATTTCGGTGCCGCCGCTTCCGTCGCTCGACAGGCCGAGCGAGGCGCCCTGGAGGTTCCCGGAGAGCTGCACGGCGTGGGTTACGCCGCCGCTGTAGACCGTCAGGACGTCGGTCCGCGGATTGAGGCTCGCGGACGTCACGCCCGCATAGGAGATCGACGTCTCGTCGATGGCCGCGCCGCTGCTCAGGGCCAGGGCGGCGGCCGCCGAGCCACCATTGGAAACCATTGTAACGGTCAAGACCAGCTGTACTCCGACGCGACGAGAGCCTGATGACGCTTCACGAACACTGAACAAGCTCTACGTTTCGTGCTGAGAGTCAGATCAGGCCAAGTGGCCCGGTCCCGCCCGGCTCATGATCGTGTAACGCTCAGCCTACGGCGCGGCGCAAGTCAACGACCGGAATCGCCAGCCGGACCCGCATTATCGCCGGAACGGGTCGCCGATCAGCTCCTCGATGCGGCGAACAAGCTTTGAGTGGCTGGCGTCTCATGGTTCGCGGGCGCGGCCTGCGCCGCGCCCCTGCCGGCGCCCATGGAGGCCATGGCCTGCGCGAGGGGGGCGGCGTTCATGCCCGTCCCGGACGCCAGCGCCGGCGGATTGCCCTGGATCACCCAGCTGGGATCGATGTTGGCCAGGATCGGGGCGGTGAAGCCGGCGTAGCCGGCGCCGGGCTGGGAGAGCCACTCGCCCACGGCGCCGTTGCTGTTGCGCCAGAGGATGTCGGCCTTGCCATCGCCGTTGAAGTCGCCGACTCCCGCGATCTGCCAGCGGGGGTCGATGATCCCGAAGTCGATTGACGTATAGCCGCCGTTGGCGCCGGTCACCCAGATGCCGGCGTCGCCGTTGGTGTTGCGCCAGAGGAGGTCGGACTTGCCGTCGCCGTTGAAGTCGCCGACACCCGCGATGGTCCAGCTCAAGGGCGCGGCCCCCAGGATCGGCATGGTGAAGCCGGCGTAGCCGGATCCCGGGTTCGACAGCCACTCGCCCACCTGGCCGGTGACGTTGTTGCGCCAGAGGAGGTCGGCCTTGCCGTCGCCATTGAAGTCACCGACGCCCTGGATCTGCCAGTTGTTGTCGATCACCCCAAAGTCGATCGGTGTGTAGCCGCCGGCGGCCGTGGTCAGCCAAATGCCGGCGTCGCCGTTGGTGTTGCGCCAGGCGATGTCGCTGAGGCCGTCGCCATTGAAGTCGCCGACACCATCGATCTGCCAGCTTGGATCGACGCTGGCCAGGATCGGCTTGCTGAGGCCGGCGTAGCCCGCCCCGGGCTGCGACAGCCACTCGCCAACCGCGCCGCCGGCGTTGCGCCACAGGATGTCGGCCTTGCCGTCGCCGTTGAAGTCGCCGACGGCCTGGATCCGCCAGCTGTTGTCGACCACTCCGAAGTCGACCGGCGTGTAGCCGCCGCCCGCGCCGGTCAGCCAGATGCCGGCGTCACCGTTGGTGTTGCGCCAGGTGAGATCGCTCAGGCCGGCGGCATTGAAGTCGTCCGCCACCGCGTGAGCGGTGACCAGGGTCCCGCCGGCGCCATCGGAGGCCAGCTGGAAGGTCCGCCCCGGCGAGGAGGCGCCGAGGGCGATCGAGTCGACGACGGCTCCCCCGTTGACGAGGACCAGGGTGTTCGTCGGGTCGATATAGGCCGAGGCGGCGGAAACGCCGACCAGATCGAGCATGGCGCCGGGCGACAGCGAGACCCCGCTGACCACCGCTCCCGAGCCGATCGTCACGAGGCCCCCGCTCAGGACGCTCCCACCCTGGAGCGACGCGCCCTCGTACAGGCGCAGCTGCCCGCCCGCCAGCACGCTGGCGCCCGTCGCCACGCCGCCGAACCCCACCTCGAGAAGCCCGTCGGAGCTGACGGTCGCTCCCGTGGCGATACCCGACACCACACCCTCGTAGCCACCCGAGACGATCATCGCGCCGAAGCTTGCGCCGCCCGACGACACAAGCTCCTCGCCCGACACGGTTGTGGAGTTCGCCGCCCCGCCCGAGGAGACGATTGCGACGCCGCCCCGATCGACCGTCGCACCGTTGGCGACTCCCCCGCTCGAGACGGTCGCCGACCCACCGGAGGCTATCGTCGCGGACGACGCCGCCCCCCCGCTCAAGACGACGAGGAAGCCGCCCTGCTCTACCTGCGCGGCGGTGGCGAGCCCCAGCACCACCTCCTGGCCGCCGCTCAGAACGACATCGTTGCGGGCGACACCGCCGGACCCCACCTCGGCCGCGCCGAAGGCAGAGATGGTCGTCGCGGACCCCATGCCGCCACCGGAGATGTAGATCGCGCCCGCGTCGCCCAAGGTCACGCCGGAGGCGGAGCCGCCGGACGCCACCGCGAGCGTGTCTCCCCCGCTCAGGGTCAGCCCGCTGCTGGTGACCCCGGACGAGGCCACGTAACCGGAGCCAACGTAAATGTCTCCCTGGAACTGGTAAGCGCCGGCGTAGGGTAGTCCGGCAGCCAAGCCGATCGTGGAGCCGGCGGCGACTGAAAAGGAGAATGCCGTACCGCCCTGCTCGTAGAGCGAATACTGACCTGGACCGTCATTGAGCAGACGATAATCTCCGGGATTGTAGCCGCCGATGATATCGAAAAGGCCCGCCGAAAGATGAAGGCGGCCGCCCGACGCGACGCTCAACCCGGTAAGCGCTCCGCCTTCATCGAAGAAGGAGGCCCCGCTCGCCAGAGTCAGCCCTGATATCACTCCGCCTGCGGAGAGGATCACGGCTCCGCCGCTCTGGACCGTCACACCGTCGGCGACACCGCCGGACTCGATGATCGCTTGCGCGCCGCTGCTCACAACGGCGCCGCTCACCTGCCCGAAGTCGTCGATCAGTCCTGACTGAGGGAAACTGGACCCCGCCGATCCCGTGACCGTTGCACTGACCGACGATCCCCCGGCGAGGACTGTCTCGACCCCGCCGGACAGGATCTCGCCGCTCGCGGCGCCGCCACGGGAGACGACCTCGGCTCCGGCCGCGGTGATGATGTTCCCGCTGGCCGTTCCGCCTGAGAGGACGACGAGCGAGTCGCCCTCGGCGATAGTCAGGCCTTTGCTCGTCACGCCGGACGAGACGGGGTAGGCCGAGCCAACAAGAATCTCGGAGCCGTTGTCCTGGAGAACAAAACTCAATCCGGTGGGCGGCGCGGCCAGCCCGATCGTCGCGAAGGCCGTCCCAAAACCGACCGCCTCGAGTTGACTGCCGGAAACGATGATTGAATTGGCGGCGATCGGCAAGGCGATCGAGGCTCCCGCCTCGACGACGAGGTTCTCGATAGTCCCGTATAGATCCGAAATGGTCCCGCCGCTCGACACGACGGTTCCATTAGCGATACTGTAGGCCTCGACCCGTTCCGTTCCCCCTGAAAGGATGATCGACGCGTTCGCCACTCCGTTATTGGCCAGAACCTCGGTCGCCCCATTCGATATGATGTCACCGAACGTCTGTCCGGCGACGCCGATCACACCCCCGGAGCTCGCGACAGCGCCGCTCGCCACCCCCTGCACATAGAGAACGCCCCCGCTCCCCACCAACGCGCCGCTGACGACACCCTGGATGGTCGCGTACCCGCCGCTATTGATGACATCGTTGACGGCGAGCGCGCCACTGGAGACCATCTGGGAGCCGACGTCGATGACGGTGCTCGATGCGAGCGCTCCGGAAAGCACCTCCTCGTAGCCGTTCACAACCGCCCCGCTGTCGACGGCGCCGCTGCTGAGGAGCTCCCGCGCCTGGTTTCCAATGGCGGTGGCCACGACGACCCCGCCGCTCGACACGGTGAGGACGTCGCCCGATTGGAGTTGCAAGCCGCTGCTGGCGACGCCTGACGAAACCGCATAACCGCGGCCGACAAGAATCTCGGCCAATAGAGAGGGATTTGGGGTCACGTTGTAGACGAGCCCGCTCGTCGAGCCGCCCAGGTTGATGGTGTCGACGACGTTCCCGCCGAAGTCTTCGAATACCAACTGCGTTCCGCCGACCAGTGTGACCGACTGAACGTAAAGGCCGAGGCTGAGGATCGAGCCCGCATCCAGCGTGAGCTGATCCAGCTGGCCTGCTCCGGCGACGATCAAACCGCCGCTGCTGACTGTCACCCCCACAGCGGAGCCGGCGATAACGTTGACAGCGCCGCCGCTGTCGATGTCTGCGCCGCTGATCAGACCGCCGTTCCAGACTTGGGCGCGCCCGCCGCCGGCTACGGTGAGCGCCAGAGCCGCGCCCGAGACGATCTCCTCGCCCCCTGAAGAGAGCACTGACCCGCTGGTGAATCCTCCCGTCTCGGAGGTCTCGACAGCGCCCGAGCCGGTCAGCAGTGTGCCGTTGGCCTCGCCCCCGCTAGAGACGAAGACCTGACCCGCGGTCCCGTGGGCCGACAAGAGGACTCCGCCGTTGAGCACCTGAACTGTGTCGCCCAAGCTGGCGAGCGTCGCGCCGCTGAGCGTCTGCCCGCTCGAGACGATGATGTCGGTCACGTGGCGGGCCCCCGCCGACCGTCTATCACGAGCGCAACTCAGCTCCGGTCGGCGTCAGGAGTGTCTCAAGCCCGCAGACGATCCGCAATACGGACAAAAGCGCTCACCCCCGGAACGGGTCGCGCATGATGATGATGTCGTCGCGCTCGGGGCTGGTGGTCACGGCGGCGACCTGGGCGCCGATCAGTTCCTCGATACGGCGGACGTACTTCACCGCCGCGGCCGGCAGGTCCCGCCAGGACCGCGCCCCGCGAGTGGCGCCCTGCCAGCCTTCGATCTCCTCATAGATCGGTTCCACCGCCGCCTGCTCGCTGAGGCCCGCCGGCAGATAGTCGAGCACCCGGTCGCCCAGGCGATAGCCGGTGCAGATCTTCAAGGTCTCGAAGCCGTCCAGCACGTCCAGCTTGGTCAGCACGACGCCCTGGATGCCGCTGATCGCCACCGACTGGCGCACCAGCACGGCGTCGAACCAGCCGCAGCGCCGCTTGCGGCCGGTGTTGGTGCCGAACTCGTGGCCGCGCACGCCCAGCCGCTCGCCGATCTCATCATTGAGCTCGCAGGGGAACGGCCCCTCCCCCACCCTGGTGGTGTAGGCCTTGACGATGCCCAGCACATAGCCGCCGCCGGACGGCCCGACGCCCGAGCCGGTGGCCGCCTGCCCGGCCACGGTGTTCGACGAGGTCACGAACGGATAGGTGCCGTGGTCGACGTCCAGCATGGTCGCCTGGGCGCCTTCGAAGAGGATCAGCCGCCCGTCCTTGACCGCCTGGTCCAGCACCCGCCAGGCCGGCTTCACGTAAGGGGCCACCTTCGGCGCCACGTCGCGCAGCAGGGCCATCAGGTCGTCGGCCGTCACCTCCGGCAGGTCGAGGCCGGCTCGCAGCGGCTGGTGGTGGGCCAGCAGCCGCTCGATCTTGGTCTCCAGGGCGGCCGGGTCGGAGAGGTCGCAGAAGCGGATCGCGCGGCGGCCGACCTTGTCCTCATAGGCCGGGCCGATGCCCCGCCCGGTGGTGCCGATCCGCCCCGCGCCGGCCCGCGCCTCCCGCGCCGCGTCGAGGTCGCGGTGCAGCGGCAGCACCAGGGCGGCGTTGTCGGCCAGCACCAGAATGTCGGAATTGATCGTCAGGCCCTGGGCGCGGACACGCTCGATCTCGTCCAGCAGCGACCAGGGATCGACCACCACGCCGTTGCCGATCACGCTCAGCTTGCCCTGCACGACGCCGGACGGCAGCAGGGCGAACTTGTAGGTCGAATTGCCGACCACGATGGTGTGGCCGGCGTTGTTGCCGCCCTGGAACCGCACCACTACGTCGGCCCTGTCGGCCAGCCAGTCGATTACCCGGCCCTTGCCCTCGTCGCCCCACTGGGCGCCGATCACCGTCACATTACCCAAGTCGCCTCGCCTCCAGCGCACACGCGCGCGGAAAGGCGACCCGAACCTCCGCGGTCGGCCTTTCTGCGGCCGTTTAGCGCGCGGGGTGGGAAATGGCGAGGCCGAACACCTATCTTCGCAGCCGGAAGGAGGGAAACCCCGGCGCCCGCAACGCGCGGCGCCGCATCGGAGATTTTGAATTCGTGTTCGTATCCTTCTTTCCGCGCCCGCGGCTCTTCTTCACGTCCGCGCTCCTTTGGATCGGCCTGAGCGTGATCGTCTGGGTCCTCGGCGCCAAGGACTGGGGCGGTTTGATCGGATTGGCGCCGCTCGCCAGGGGGCGGGCGCCCGTCATCGGGGTGGCGATCTTCTGGTCCAGACCGTTTCTATGGTTCTATCTCTACTACTGGGCGAGCGTCGCGATCTTCGCGGGCGCGTGGCGCCTGATCGCGCCCCATCCCTGGGCGCGCTGGTCGATCTGGGGCTCGGCGTTGATCGTCTTCATGACCTACCTGCAAGTGCAGGTCAGCGTCGCAATCAACAGCTGGTACGGCCCCTTCTATGATCTCGTGCAGGCCGCGCTCAGCCACGCGGGACATGTGACCCTGGCCCAGTTCTATGGCCAGTTGCTTACCTTCGCGCAGATCGCCCTGGTGGCGGTGACCGCCGGGGTGCTGACCCTGTTCTTCACCAGCCACTATGTATTCCGCTGGCGGACGGCGATGAACGACTTCTACATGTCTCACTGGGCCAGGCTGCGGACAGTGGAGGGAGCCTCTCAGCGCATCCAGGAAGACACCATGCGCTTCTCCAGCACCGTGGAGGACCTTGGCGTAAGCCTGGTCAATTCGGTGATGACGCTGATCGCGTTCCTGCCGGTGCTCATGGCGCTGTCGTCCAAGGTCACGGTCTTGCCGCTGGTCGGCGCCGTGCCCCACGCGCTGGTGGTGGTGGCGCTGTTCTGGTCGATGTTCGGGACCGCCTTCCTGGCCCTCATCGGCGTCAGGCTGCCGGGCCTACAGTTCCGAAACCAGCGGGTCGAGGCCGCCTATCGCAAGGAGCTGGTCTACGGGGAGGACGATCCGGACCGCGCCCGACCGCCGACCGTGAAGGAATTGTTCGCCAACGTCCGGCGCAACTACTTCAGAATCTACTTTAACTACATGTATTTCAACGTCGGTCGGATGTTTTACCTACAGGTCGACAACATCTTCCCCTATATCGTGCTTGGACCGACGAT
>JAQGIW010000263.1 GCA_028290905.1 Caulobacteraceae bacterium
GGCGCGGTTCGCGCCAGCCGCGCGGCCACCTCCGGGCGCAGGTCGGTGGCGTACGGCGCCCTGAAGTCGGCGCGGTCGATGCGGCCGCCGGGGAACACCCACTTGTCGGGCATGAAGTTGTGGCTGCTGTGGCGGCGGCCCATCATTACGCGTGGCTTGGGCCCACCGCGCCTGACGAGGATCAGCGTCGCGGCGTCGCGCGGGCGCACGGCCCGCGTAGCGCCCGGCCGCGGCGGAGGCAGTCCATCGCCCAGGTCATCGAAGGCTTCGTTGGTCATGCCCGACCATAGGCGCCGCGCGTGGACCTCGGAAAGTCTGTCGTTGCGTAAAGGCGGCGAGGACCTCTCACTTTACCGGGCGCTCCCACGGGGTAGATTGTTCCCGGAACGGCGGGAGGATGGCGAGGATGGCGGACGGTGGCGTTCGGCTCTTGATCGGCACGCGCAAGGGCGCGTGGGTCCTTGACGGCGATAGGTCACGGCAGGATTGGCGGATCGCAGGTCCCATCCACCTCGGGGAGATCATCAACCATCTGGTGGTCGACCGGCGCGGCGGCGGCACGATGCTAATGGCCGCCAAGACCGGCCACCTGGGCCCCACGATCTTCCGCTCCACGGACGGCGGCGCCACCTGGGTGGAAGCCGGCATGCCGCCCGCCTTTGCCAAGTCCGGCGATCCGGCCACGGCGCGCGCCGTCGACCACGCCTTCTGGCTGGAGCCGGGCCACGCGAACGAGCCCGGCGTCTGGTGGGCGGGCACATCGCCGCCGGGCCTGTTCGTCAGCATCGACGACGGCGTCAGCTGGGAGGGGGTGGCCGGCTTCAACGACCACCCGATGTACTGGAAGTGGTGTCCCCCGGGCGAGGGCACGCCCGACGGCCCTCTGCTCAATCAGATCGCCATCGACCCGCGGGATCCGGCTCACATGTACATCGCCACCTCGACCGGCGGCGTGTTCGAAAGTCGCGACCGGGCGGCGTCCTGGGCGCCGCTGAACGAGGGGGTGGAGGCGAACTTCCTCCCCGACCCTTATCCGGAATTCGGCCAGGACGCCCACTCCATCGCCGTGCATCCGCTCAATCCGGATCGTCTCTACCAGCAGAACCACTGCGGCGTGTACCGGCTCGACCGGCCTTCCGACCTGTGGACCCGCATTGGCCTGGCCATGCCGCCGGAGGTGGGCGACATCGGCTTTTCGGTGGTGCCGCACCCGCGCGACGTCGACACGGCCTGGGTGTTTCCGATGGACGGGACAACGGTCTGGCCCAGGACCAGCCCGGGTGGAAAGCCGGCGGTCTACCGCACGCGCGACGGTGGCGCCCGCTGGGAGCGCCAGGATCGTGGATTTCCACCCGAGCAGGCCTGGTTCACCGTCAAGCGGCAGGCCTTTTGCGCCGACGGGGGCGACCCGCTGGGGCTCTACCTCGGGACCACAGGCGGCGAGGTGTGGATGAGCGGCGACGAAGGCGGCGCCTGGCGGCAGATCGCCGCCCACCTGCCGGAAATCTACTCGGTCGTCGCCGCCCCGGCGCCATGACCCGGGTCTTCATCCCTTCGCAACTGCAGTCCTATTGCCAGGGCGCGACGCGTGTCGAGGCGAGCGGCGATACCGTCGATGCGGTGCTGCGCGACCTCGACCGCCTGTATCCCGGGATCCGCTTCCGGGTCGTCGACGAGCAGGATCGCATTCGCCGTCACATGCGCATCTTCATCGGCCGCGAGGCGGTCCGCCACCTGGGTGCGTCCCTGCGCGAGGGCGACGAGGTGCTGATTTTCGGCGCCCTCAGCGGCGGTTGACGCGTTGCAAGAGGAGGGCGGCCCCTATTGACAGAGGTTGCCGGAAGTCTACTGAGTTTCTACCTGCGAAGCGTTCGCAACTATTCGGTCCGGTGTTCCCTGGCTCAGTCTTTCGCCCACCAGTCACGACACCGCTCCTCTACGGGGAGGCTGACGAGGTTCCTGGCCGTGCTCGGCCCGGGAATCGTAGTCATGCTGGCCGACACCGACGTCGGTAGCATCATCACCGCCGGCCAGAGCGGCGTGCAGTGGGGCTACCGCCTCCTGCTGCTGCAATTGGTGCTGATTCCGATCCTCTACATGGTCCAGGAGCTGACGGTCCGTCTTGGCATCTTCACCGGCCGCGGACACGGCGAGCTGATCAAGGAGACCTTCGGTCCAACCTGGGCCTGGGTCTCGGTGGCGGGCCTCGCGGTGGCAACGGGCGGCGCCCTGCTCACCGAGCTCTCCGGTGTCGCCGGGGTGGGCGAACTCTATGGCGTGCCCCGCGGCGTCAGCCTCGCCATCGCCGGCGCCGCCCTGCTGGCCATGGTGATCACCGGCTCCTACCGCCGGGTGGAGCGGGCGGCGATCTGCGTCGGCCTCTTCGAGTTCGCCTTCTTCGGCGTGGCCTGGGCCGCCCACCCGGACCTGAAGACCCTGGTCGCCCAGACCCTCGACGTCCGCTTCGTGAACAAGGCCTTCCTCTATCTGGTCGCGGCCAACATCGGGGCGGTGATCATGCCCTGGATGATCTTCTACCAGCAGTCGGCGGTGGCCGACAAAAGGCTCAGGCCGGAGCATTTCAACGCCGCCCGGTGGGATACCGCCATGGGCGCGGTCCTGACTCAGCTGGTCATGGCCGCCGTGCTGATCTCCGCCGCCGCCACCCTGTCGGCCCATGGCGCCAAGCCCGAGCTCAATTCGGTGGGCGACCTCAGCAAGGCGCTGACGCCTTTCCTGGGGGTTGGCGTCGGACGCCTGGTGTTCGGCCTGGGGATCCTTGGGGCGGGCATGGTGGCGGCCATCGTCGCCTCCCTGGCCCTGGCCTGGGGCCTGGGCGAGGTGACCGGCTACAAACACTCGCTCGAGCACCATCCCCTGGAGGCCCGGTGGTTCTATGCCGTCTACGCCCTCAGCGTGGTCCTGGGATGCATCCTGGTGGGCGTCGCGCCCAATCTGGTCGCGCTGAACGTCGGCGTGCAGGTGATGAACGCCCTCCTGTTGCCCATCGTGCTGGGCTTCCTCATCGCCCTGGCGATGCGGGCCCTGCCGGAACGGGTCCGGCTCAAGGGCTGGTACCTTTGGGTGGTGGTCGCGGTCGCGGGGGCGACCTGCCTGCTGGGCGTCTTCGGCGGCCTGACAGGCATCGGGCTCTTCTGACCGGGACGGCCGCCCTTGGCCCCCGGGCAGGCGCTCCCATCTGGGGGGCATGTACGCACCCCACCTCCCCAGGGCGCCTAGGTCGGGCTTCCGGCAAGGCGACCTCTTCGACGAGGCGGACATCGGGCCGCCCGGCTTCCGCTACCAGCCCGGCCTGATCGACGCCGAGGAGGAGGCGGAACTGGTCGCCAGTCTGGCGGAGCTGCAATTCGAGCCTTTCGACTTCCACGGCCATCTCGCCAACCGGCGGGTGGTCGGCTTTGGCCTCCGTTACGACTACGGCAGCCGCGAGGTCGTCGAGGCGCCCCCCATACCCGCGTGGCTGACCGCGCTGCGCGACAAAGTCGGGGCCTTCGCGGGACCACCGGGAGAGGCGTTCGCGCACGTTCTGATCAATGAGTACAGGCCAGGCGCCGGCGTGGGCTGGCATCGCGATAAGGCCCACTTCGACGAGGTCGCCGCCGTCTCGCTCCTCAGCGCCAGTCCCCTGCGCTTCCGCCGCAAGGCCGGGGAGGGCTGGGACCGCTGGACCACCACCGTCGAGCCCAGGTCCGCCTACCTTCTCAGCGGCCCCGCCCGCCGCGAATGGGAACACAGCGTCCCACCCGTCACAGAGCACAGGTACTCGATCACCTTCCGCACCCTGGCGCGGCCGCCCTAGACCCTATCGACGCCGCCCTGGCCTCCCGGTTCTCGCCCCGATGCGCCCCCGGCCGCGCAGACCGAGCCGCGGTTGGCGCGCTCCCTTCTCCGGCGGTTCGGGCTCGCTGAGCATTTCCAGCAGCAGGCCCCCGGTGATCGGGGTCGCTTCCTTCAGTCGCACCGACACCAGCCGTCCCAGTCGCCAGCGGGCGCCGCTCCGGTCGCCCACCAGGGCGTGCAGGTGGTCGTCGTGGATGAAGTACTCGTCGCCCAGGCTGGAGACCGGGATCAGGCCATCGGCGCCGGTGTCGATGAGCCGCACGAAGAGACCGAAGCGGGTGACGCCTGTGATCCGCCCCTCGAAGGTCGCCCCGACCTTGTCTTCCAGGAAGGCAGCCACGTAGCGGTCGATGGCGTCCCGCTCGGCGGCCATCGCCCGCCGCTCCGCCAGGGTGATATGCTCGGCGGTGTCGGCGAGGCGCGCGACGTCGTCGTCGCCCAAACCGTCGTCCCCGAACTCCAGAGCCCGGATCAGGCCGCGGTGGACGATCAGGTCGGCGTAGCGGCGGATCGGCGAGGTGAAGTGGGCGTAGCGGTCGAGGTTGAGGCCGAAGTGGCCGATGTTGTCGGTGGAATAGATTGCCTGCATCTGGGTGCGCAGCACCACCTCATTGATGATCTCGCCGTGCGGCCCGCCGCGCGTCTGATCCAGTAGCCGGTTGAAGCGCTCGGTGCGGGGCGGCTCGCCCTTGTTCCACGGGATTCCCACGGTAGCCAGGAAGTCGGCCAGGGCTTCGATCTTCTCGGGGCTGGGGGCGTCGTGGACGCGATAGATCAGCGGCGTGCGGCGCCGTTCGAGCGTCTCGGCGGCGCTGACGTTGGCCTGGATCATGAACTCCTCGATCAGCTTGTGGGCTTCGAGGGACCGGCGCGGGGTGATCGCGGCCACCTCGCCATCAGGGCTGAACAGGATGCGCCGCTCGACCGACTCGATCTCCAGGGGCGAGCGGCGGTCGCGCCCCTTCTTCAGCACGCCGTAGGCTGCCCACAGAGGCTTCAGCACGGCCTCGAGGATCGGCCCGGTAGCCTCGTCGGGATGGCCATCGATCGCCGCCTGGGCCTGTTCGTAGGAGAGCTTGGCGGCCGAGCGCATCAGGCCGCGCTGAAAGCGGTGGCTCTTCTTGCGGCCCGACGCGTCGAACACCATCCGCACGGCCATGCAGGCCCGCGCCTCGCCCTCCTTGAGCGAGCAGAGCCCGGCGGAGAGTCGCTCGGGCAACATCGGCTCGACCCGGTCCGGAAAGTAGACGCTGTTGCCTTTCTCACGGGCCTCGCGGTCCAGGGCCGAGCCTGGGCGCACATACGCCGCGACGTCGGCGATGGCCACCCAGGCGATCCAGCCGCCCGCGTTTGCCGGGTCCTCGTCGGGCTCGGCGAAGACCGCGTCGTCGTGGTCGCGGGCGTCCGCCGGGTCGATGGTGATCAGCGGCAGGTGGCGCAGGTCGGTGCGCGCCTTCAGCGTCGGCGCCTCGGCGGCCAGAGCCTCG
>JAQGIW010000288.1 GCA_028290905.1 Caulobacteraceae bacterium
GCGCCCTGATGGCGACCAGCGATGCCTCCGTCATCGTCTGCCAGTGCGAGGAAGTCACGCGCGAGGCGCTGCTCGAGGTCCGCCAGCCGGCCTACCTGGGAGCGCCACCGCCGGCGCTGGCGGCGCGCGACCTCGGCCGCCTTCTGGAGGACGGCCCGGCGAACCAGGACCAGATCAAGCGGCTCACCCGCGCCTGCATGGGGCCCTGCCAGGCCCGCCGCTGCCGCGAGCAGGTCGCCCTCATCCTGGCCTGCGCCTCCAACGAGTCGGCAGAGCGGATCCCCCTGGCCGGCTATCGCGCCCCGGTGCGGCCCCTGCCGCTGTCGGTGCTCGCGGCCTGGGACGAGGACCCGGTGATGGCCGCCCACTGGGACGTCTGGTTCGGCATCAAGGGCCAGTGGACCCCCTACGCCGACATCGGAACCGAGCGGGAGTCGCTCTACGACAACCTGCTCGGCGGCGACATGCACCTGTGAGCGAGCCCTCAAACAAAAGCGCTGGGAAATCCGGCGCCTCCGTCGTCGTGATCGGGGGAGGAGTCACCGGCCTCTCGGCCGCCTGGTGGCTGGCGCGGTCGGGGGTCGACGTCCTCGTGCTCGACAAGGGGATCGTCGGCTGGGAGGCCTCCGGGCGCAATGGCGGCGGCGCATCCCACTACCATAGCCCCCTCTTCCATGAGGAACAGCGCCTGTGGCCGCTGATGGACGAGATGCTCGGCTATACGACCGAGTACCGGCGCGAGCGGGTGATCTTCGCGACCACCGAGCACCACCTCGGTCACTACAAGCGCATGGCGCAGATGTGCCGCGACCTCGGCTACCGGGTCGACGACCTCGACCCGGCCCAGGTGCGGGGTTTCGTGCCCCTGGCCGGAGACAACGTCACGGGCGGTATCCACCTGCGCGGCTTCGGCGGCCAGGCCAATCCGCAGCGCACCGTCCAGGCCTACGCCTGGGCGCTCCAGGACCTCGGCGGACGCATCCTGCAGCACGCGCCGGCGACCCGCATCCTCGCCGCCGGCGGCCGGGTGACGGCGGTCGAGACGCCGCGGGGGACCTTCGCCTGCGATAACCTGGTGGTTGCGGCCGGGCCGCACGCCCAGGCGCTGCTGGCGCCACTCGGCGTGCGCCTGCCCCTCGCTCCGGCCCGGGCCGAGATGATCGTCACCGAGCCCGCGCCGCTGATGCCGGTGGGCGGCGCCGATGGGAACGGCCTCTATGGCCGCCAGACCCTGCGCGGCAACCTCGCCTACGGCGGCGGGCCGCACGAATGGCTGGAGGTGGGGCCCGACGGTCCCCCTCGTCGACCCTCGACGCCCCTGCTGCGCAATCTCTCCCGGCGGGTGGCCGAGCTGCTTCCCAAGGCGGCGCACCTGCGGGTGATCCGCAGTTGGGCCGGGGTGGTCGAGAACACCCCGGACGGACGCCCGGTCATCGACCGCCTGGACGATCCCGCCAACCTCACCGTCGCCACCATGAGCGGCGTCGGCTTCGGCCTCTCCCCGGCTGGCGGCCACGCGATCCGCGATCTGGTGCTGGAGGGCGCCTGCAGCTTCGCCGACCTCTCCAAGCTCTCGATCAGGCGCTTCGCCGACCTGTCGGAGGACTGGCGCGAAACGGCGGGCTGGGTGGCGACAAGCCACGCAGACGGGGCGGGGGCGCTGAAGGCCGGAGCGATCTAGGCGGCCAGGCCGTCGACCCAGCTCTTGAGCGTCTTGAAGTCGGCGACCCCCGCCTGGCGGGCGCCGATCTGGCCGCCGCGGAAGGCGAAGAGGGCGGGGATGCCCTGCACGCCGTATTTGCGCGCCGCGTCAGGACTCTCGTCGACATTGACCTTCACGAACCGCGCCTTCGGCTCGAGGTCGTGGGCGGCGCGCTCGAAGATCGGAGCCATCGCCCGGCAGGGACCGCACCAGGGCGCCCAGAAATCGACGATCACCGGCAGGTCGGAATTGGCCAGGTGCTTCTGCAGCCGGACGGAGTTCAGCTCCACCGGCTCGCCCTGGAACAGCTTGGCGTGGCAACGGCCGCACTTGGCGGCCTCGGCGGGCCGGTCCGTCGGTACGGCGTTGACGCTGTCGCAGGCGGGGCAAACGACACGGCTCTTGTCGACCATAAGCGGCTCTCCCACGGCTTAGCCCCGACAGGATGTGGGGGGTGATCCACGGTGACGCCAGTCCCGGCTTGAAACCGGCGGCTGCCCAAGCCATTCCTTGGTCATGGCCCGAATCGCCGTTCGCCTGGTCATTCGAGGCCGCGTCCAGGGGGTGGGCTACCGCTGGTGGGCGCGGGGCCAGGCGCGCCGGCTCAAGCTCGCCGGTTGGGTCAGGAACCGCTCGGACGGCTCGGTCGAGTTGCTGGCCGCGGGGTCCTCAGGGGCGGTGGAGCAGCTCATCGAGGCCTGCCGGTATGGACCCCCGGCCGCCCAGGTCACGTTGGTGGAGCGGTTCGAGGCCGACGATCCAGGATCGGGCGGCTTCGAGGAGCGGCCGACCGTCTGAGCCGCAGCGCTTGATGAAAAGATCGCGTCCTTCAGGCGCGTGGCGGGCCTCGTAGCCTCCGGGCTTCTCGGCCCCGGCAAGCGCGTTCCGAAAAGCGGGAACCGGTATTCGGGACAAAACGCGCGTCAAAACAAAAGACTAGAGCGGCGATCTGATTCCATCAGATCGCAACACGCTCTACCCGATCCGATCGGTGACCAGTGGGTCTTGTCGCCCTTCACCAGGACGTCCTTGAACTCGCCGACGGGGCCCAGCCTCGGATTCGGGTTCATGCGATCGGCCATCGATTCCTGTCGAGGATTGATCCAGCTGCCGGCGCGGCGGGAATTACGTCCGGGCTGGCAAGCATCGCAATGACGAAGAACCGGCAGTTTCTGCCAGAGCGAGCGCCGCGCGTGGCGCTCGGCGATGCGCGGAATTCAGAGGGGCCGCAGCACCGGCCGGGGCGGGCGGCGCTCCATGCGCCAGTCGCTGCGGGCGCCCTCGCTGATCGCCGGGATCCAGCGGCCGTCCACCAGCGCCAGCAGGTCGCGCGACTGGCCGACCCGCTCGTTGCGGAACTCGACGCGCACCGGAGGCGGGAAGGGGGGCTTGACGTCTTCCTCGCCGGCCGGGACGAACCAGGCGAAGCGGCGGGGGCGGCCGTCCGCACCTCCCGCCGCGCCCTGGCCGATCCTCAGATCGTTCAGCGAGTACGGTCCATCCAGGTCCAGGTCGACCCATTGCGAGACCACCGTCCAGTCCGCGCCGCGCGCGGGCGCCTCGCCGGCCGCGGCGCGCAGCAGGCCCCGCTCGCGATAGCGGTGGGCGGGTACGAAGAGTCCGCGCCAGACATCACCGGTGCCGGCGTCCATGAACCACAGCCGCCCGCCGAGGTGGTCATGCGCCCAGCGCTCCCAGGCCTTCGCCCGATAGCCTTCGATCCACACCGATCCCCGGAACGGCAGGGTCTGGACGGTGCGGAAGGCGCTGAACTCCAGGAGGCGCAGCCAGAGCGGCGCGACGCCCATCGCCTGATAGCTGGCCGTCCTGGCCTCGATCATCGCCGCCCCGATCTCGCTGGCCTGGACCTCGATGGCGATCCGCGCCGCGGGCCGGCCGGGCGGCCAGGTCAGGACGTCGATCCGCCGGTCGCCCAGCGCCCCGGTCAGCGGCGCCTCGAGCTCCACTTCGAGCCCGCGCGCGCGCAGCGCCGCGGCGATCTGGTTCTGGGCGGCCAGGTGGGCGGCGGACATCGGGCCCCCAAACGCGCAGGCGGCGTCCGGGCGGTGGGCGAAGTGGGCGGTGCGCACTCGCCCCGGCTTGAACGTCACCGGCGCGCCGCACTGGCGGCAGCGATAGGCTTCGCCCCGCCGGGCGGTGGCTGCCTCGACGTAAGTTTCGGCCTCGCTTTGGGCCGTCAGCACCTAGGCGCCCGGTCTTCCGGCAGGCTCCAGGCGCGCGGCGACGGCGCGCAGATGATCGAGCAGATCGTGCGCGTAGCTCGGCGCGACCAGGATGTGGACGCGATGGTCATCGACGACATCGTAGCGCACGCCGGCGTGGTGAAGGATCGTACCTGCCGTGGCGCCGGCGCCGAAGGCGAAATCCTCGGCGTCGAACACGCCGCCGATCATCAGCAACTCGCGCCAGGCCGGGCCGGCGACCTCCAGCCGCGCGAAGCCGCCGGAAAGATCGACGGCGGCGCCGTCCTCGCCCAGCGCCGTCTCCATGGCGGCCAATCCTGCCTCCACGGCCGTCGGAGGTCCGGCCAGCCACCAGACCGTCGGCTCGACACGTACGGCGCGCCAGCCGTCGCCGAGATCGGCCGAGCCGAGAAGGCCCGGCATCTCGCCGCCCAGAGCCTCGCCGAGCCGCGCGGCGGCGGCGTCGAGA
Source organism: Caulobacteraceae bacterium (assembly GCA_028290905.1). Lineage (GTDB taxonomy): Bacteria > Pseudomonadota > Alphaproteobacteria > Caulobacterales > Caulobacteraceae > Acaudatibacter. Next base: position 4,376 of record JAQGIW010000288.1, read on the forward strand.
CCACTCCAGACGTCGACGGCGATCAGCGCCGCCGGTCCCAGCGCCCGCACGGTGGTCGGCGCGTCAGTCACGGTAACGCTGCCCTTCGGGGTCGTGGAAGATCGGCGCGACCAGCCTCGCCCGGCCGCGCAGGCCGCGCGTGGGCGAGGAGACCACCAGCACTTCGCCCAGCCGCTCCGGCCCCGCCCTGACCAGGCCCAGGCCGATCGCCCCTTCGCCGAGGACCCGGCGGCCGGCGGAGCTGACATGGCCTTCCGGCGCGGCGCCGCCAGGCTCGCCGTCCGCAGGGAGGATCATCGCGCCCTCGGGGAGCGCCCCCTCCACGGCCTCCAGGCCCACCAGGCGCAGGCGGTCCGGCCGCTGGAAGTCGGGCCGCTGGAGAGCCGCCCAGCCGACGTAGCCGCGCTTGCGCAGCAGCTTGGAGAGGCCCAGGTCGTGCGGGGTCATCCGCCCGTCCACCTCGGCGCCGGTCACGATGTGGCCCTTCTCGATGCGCAGCAGCTCCATGGCGTCCAGGCCATAGGGCCCGCCGCCGGCCGCCGCCACCCCCCGGGCCAACGCCCGCCAGACCGGCGCGGCGGCGTGCGACGGGACATAGACCTCGAAGGCCCGCTCGCCGCTGTAGCTGGCGCCCAGCAGCAGGACCGCCTCTCCCGCAACCCGGGCGTGAGCGATGGACATGTGGTTCGGCGGCGTCTCGCCGGTCGCTTCGGCGAGGACGTCGCGGGCGCGGGGCCCGGCCACCGCGATCCCGGCCCAGCGCTCCTGGACCGCCGTCGCCATCACCCGCAACTGAGGCGCGAGCACCCGGCGGACGTAGGAGACATGCCCCGCCATCGTATCGGCACCGCCGGTGGAGCTGGTCATCAGGAAGCGGTTCTCGGCCCGGCGCCACACCGTGCCGTCGTCGGCGACGACGCCGTCCTCGCGCAGCATGATCGTGTAGCGGCCGCGTCCCACCGCCAGGCGGGCGATGGAGGTGGCGCAGATCAGCTCCAGGAAGGCCGCCGCGTCCGGACCGGCGATCTCGAACTTGGCCAGGGTCGAGACGTCCGCCATCCCCGCCGCCTGTCGCACCGCCCGCGCCTCGCGCAGGGCGGCGTCCGCCAGGGATTCTCCGGCCCCCGGGTAGGATCGCGGTCGGCGCCAATAGCCGGAGGGCTGCCAGATCGCACCGGCCTCCGCGTGCGCGTCATGCAGGGCCAGGCGCCGGTTGGGCGCCACGTGATCGCCCACCGCCTCGCCGGCCAGGGCGCCGAAAGTCACCGGCGTGAACGGCGGTCGGAACGTCGTCAGCCCCACCTCGGGCGGGCTCTTGCCGAGCGCCGCGGCCATCCGCGCCAGGCCTATCAGGTTGCTGGTCTTGCCCTGGTCGGAAGCCATCCCCAGGGTGGTGTAGCGCTTGAGATGCTCCACCGACCGGTAGCCCTCGCGCCACGCGAGGTCGACATCGGCGGCGGTGACGTCGTTCTGGAAGTCGATGAACGCCGCCTTGGGATTGGCCCCAGTCGGCAAGTCATAGGCGGCGCCGGTTTGGCTCGGCGCGAGCCGGCCCCCATCCCCGCCCCCGCGTACGCGGGGGTCGCCGGTGCTTCCCCCAGAGGGGGAAGAGAGCCTCGAGCGAGGCGCTTTTCCTCCCCCGTTGGGGGAGGGGGACCCCGAAGGGGTGGAGGGGGCGCGGCTGGGCGAAGTCCATCCGGCGAGCCGCGCCGCCGCGAGCCCCGCCCTCCACCCATCTTCCAAGGCGCGCGCCAGGCCATGAACGCCCGCGCCCGCCCCGGCGCTCTCCTGGTTCTGCCGCGGCGCGGCGGGATTGAACGCCCCCGAAGCCTCGTCCCATTCGAGGCCGCCACCCGCCTGCATGTGCAGATGGACGACCGGGGTCTGGCCGCCGGACATGGCGATCAGGTCGCAGTCCAGCGCGACCGATCGACCGCCCGCCTCCGCCGTCGCGCCTGCCACGGCGCGCCCGCCGCGGGCCGCGACGACCCGGGCGTTCAGGTGACAGGCGAAGCGGTCGTTCGCCGCCACCGCCAGGGGTCCGAACACCTCGTCGCGGGTGTCGAGCACCGCGGCGATCTCAACCCCCGCGTCGGCGAGGGCCAGGGCGGTGAGGTAGGCGTGGTCGTCGCAGCCGGCGACCAGCGCCCGCCGTCCCGGCCGCACCCCGTAGCGCGCCGCATAGGTGCGCGCCGCCGAGGCCAGCATCACCCCCGGCCGGTCGTTGCCGGAGAACAGCAGCGGCCGCTCGAGCGCCCCCTGGGCCAGCACCACGCGTTTGGCCCGAACATGCCAGATCCGCTGGGCGACGCCGGACGCGGGCGCCTGGCCGGCCTCGACCCGCCGCTCGACCAGGTTCACCAGCCCATGGTCGTAGAAGCCGGCCGCGGTCGTCCGCATCAGGGCGCGCCCGCCGCGCTCGCGCACCAGGGCGCCGACGCCCTCCGCCCAGGCGAGACCGTCCTCGCCGTCGATCCCCGCCGGGTCGCGCAGCAATCCCCCGCCGACGCGCCCGTCCTGCTCCGCCAGGATCACCCGCGCCCCGGCCAGGGCCGCGGCCCTGGCGGCGGCGAGCCCGGCTGGTCCGGCGCCCACCACCAGCACGTCGCAGAAGGCTGCCCGGTGCTCGAAGGCGTCGGCCTCGGGCTCCGTCGGCGGCCGACCCAGGCCTGCGGCGCGGCGGATGAAGCCCTCGTAGAAGGCCCACCGCTTCGGACCGCCGAAGAAGGTCTTGTAGTAGAATCCGGCCGGAATGAAGGGCGAGATGAGCTGGTTCACCGCCCCCGCGTCCAGGGCGAGGCTCGGCCAGCGGTTCTGGCTGGCGGCGCTCAGGCCCGCGTAGAGGAAGAGGTCGGTCGCCCGGGTGTTGGGTTCGAATCGTCCGCCGCTGCCCACGCCCACGAGCGCGTTGGGCTCCTCGACCCCGGCCCCCAGCACGCCCCGGGGCCGGTGGTGCTTGAAGCTGCGCCCCATCAGCCGCACGCCGTTGGCCAGCAGGGCCGAGGCCAGGGTGTCGCCCGGATGGCCCTCCAGTCGCCGTCCGTCGAAGGTGAAGGAGATCCGCCGCGACCGGTTTATCACGCCCCCATCGGGGGTTCGGAAAGGCCCGCTCATGCGCCCGTCCCCACCGCAGGCCAGGGAACCACAGCCGTGATCTCATGCGTCCCGGTGTGGCGGGTCAGGCGCAGCCACGCGCGGCAGCCATGGGTGTGGCGCCACAGTTCGTCGGAAAACCCCCGGGGGTTTTCGCGCTGGTAGAGGATGCGGGCCGCGTCTTCCGGGGTGGTGTCCAGCGGCAGGATGGCGTCCATCGTGCGCTCATAGGCGAACTCCACATGGGCGCGCGGGCCGCAGTGGGGGCAGGCGATCAGCATCATGGCGCGGCTTCCCTATCGCGCCTGCGGGGCGGGGCCGGCCCCCGCCTCGTCGATGGTGGCGCCGCGTTCGAAGCGGTTGAGGGAGAAGGGGACGGCGATCTCGTGCGAGTTTCCCGTCGCCAGCAGGTGGGCGTAGAGCCGCCCCGATCCCGGCGTCGCCTTGAAGCCGCCGTAGCACCAGCCGCCGTTCAGATAGAGCCCCTCGACCGGCGTCGGGCCGATGATCGGCGAGCCGTCGAAGCTCATGTCGGTGGTCCCCGCCCAGCAGCGCAGCATGCGCAGGCGGCTCATCGCCGGGATCAATCCGATCGCCTGGGATGCGACCTCTTCTATCCGTAGCGGAGAGCCGCGTTGCGAATAGGTGGGATAGTGGTCCGGATCGCCGCCCACCACCATCTCGCCCTTGTCCGACTGGCTGATGTAGGCGTGGATCGACTGCGACATCACCACCGTGTCCAGCATCGGCTTGATCGGCTCGGAGACGAAGGCCTGCAGCAGGTGGGACTCGATCGGCAGCTTGAGCCCGGCCAGTCCCGCCACCAGGCCCGAGCTCCCCGCCACGCAGATTCCCACCCGGCCGGCGCCGATCTCGCCCCGGGTGGTCTTCACCCCGGTGACCCTTCCGCCGGTCATGAGAAAGCCGGTCACCTCGCAGTTCTGGATCACGTCGACGCCCAGCGCGTCGGCGGCGCGGGCGTAGCCCCAGGCCACCGCGTCGTGCCGCGCGGTGCCGCCGCGCTTCTGGATCAGGCCGCCGAAGACCGGGAAGCGGGCGTCCGGCGACATGTCCAGCACGGGGATCAGCCGCGCCACCGCCTCGCGGCTCATCAGTTCTGCGTCGATGCCGGCGCAGCGCAGGGCGTCGCCCCGCTCGGCCAGCTTCCCCATGTCGGCGTCGGAATGGCCCAGGAACACCGCCCCGCGCTGGCTGAACATCAGGTTGTAGTTGAGCTCGTCGCTCAGGGTCTCCCAGGTCTTCAGGGAATATTCCAGCAGGCGCTGGAGCTGTGGCTGGCGATAGTTGGAGCGCACGATGGTGGTGTTGCGGCCGGTGTTGCCGCCGCCGATCCAGGCCCGCTCCAGCACGGCCACGGATCTCACGCCGTGGGTTTTGGCGAGGTAGTAGGCCGTGGCGAGGCCATGGCCGCCGCCGCCGATGACGATGACATCATAGTGGCTGCGCGGGTCGGGATCGCGCCAATGGCGTGGCCAGCGCTTCTGGCCCTCGAGGCCCGCGCGCAGCAGGGCGAGCGCCGAGAACCGCTTCACGCGCCCCGCTCTCCCGGCGAACTCATCCGAACCGTCAACGCATTTCCCCGCGGCGATCCCCACCGCCTAATGGGATTATCCGCGCGCCACACCTACAAAAATGGCATCGCCGGTCGAGGTTTCCTCATTGCCCCCTTGCCGTGCCGCCGCTCAGGACTTCATATAAAATTTTAGACAGTCTCAAATATTAACAATTATAACATATTGAGCTTTACCCCTTACATGGGGCAAGATATTGTCAAGACCTGGATGGGGTGCGGCCAAGCGCCGTCACCTTTTGACCCGGAGCGCTGAATTGACTTACATCAACTGGGCATCGATCGGAACCGTCGAGACGAAAAGGTCGATCCTGCGCAGAGTCCATTGGGAACGCGTCGCGCTAGTGGCGATCAATGCGGGCCTGTGGGCGACGATCATCAGCCTCTTTACCTGAATTCACCGATTCCCGCCGCCCGGCTACGGCGCGATCCTGATTTCCTCGGTCGCGATTCGGCGCTCCCGGCGCCAACACCTGTGCTCATGATGGCCAAATTGGGCTTTTGAGCGCGAATCACGCGCTTATCCGCCCCCCGCGAGCCGCCATCGCGGCGCCCCGGCCAAACACCCCCTCCCGCGACACGCTCCGACACGATAAACCCGCCGCGACAAGCCGGAGGGACGCGTGATGAGAGGCGACAACCTGGGGGGAAACGCCCCGCCCGCGCTCGATCTCGCCCGTATCCCCCGCCGCCGCTACACCCCCTACGCCACCGCCATCGAGCCCCTGGCCAATCTCAGCCGCGCCCTGGGCGGTCCGACCTTGTGGATCAAGCGCGACGACACCCTGGGCCTGGCCGCGGGCGGCAACAAGACGCGCAAGCTGGAGTTCCTGGTCGCCGACGCCCTGGCCCAGGGGGCCGACACCCTGGTGACCTGCGGCGCGCCGCAGTCCAACCACTGCCGCCTCACGCTCGCCGCGGCCGCCCGGGAGGGCCTCAGATGCCGGCTGGTGCTGGAGGAGCGGGTCCCCGGGACCTATGATCCCGAGGCCAGCGGCAACAACTTCCTGTTCGGCCTTCTGGGGGTGGAGCAGGTGACGGTGGTTCCCGCCGGTTCCGACCTGGTGGCGGCGATGGCGCAGGCGGCCGCCGACCTGCCCGCCGTCGGTCGCAAGGCCTACATCATCCCCGGCGGCGGTTCGAACCCGCTGGGCGCTCTGGGCTATGTGGCCTGCGCCGACGAGATCATCGCCCAGACCTTTGGAATGGGCCTCGCCCTCGACCACATCGTCGCCCCCAGCGGCAGCGCCGGCACCCACGCCGGCCTGCTGGTGGGCCTGGTCGGGCGCCGGTCCGGCATCCCGGTCACCGGAATCAACGTCAGCCGGCCGCGGGAACAGCAGGAGACCAACGTCCACACCCTGGCCAGCGCCACCGCCGCCTCGCTCGGCCTGGAGGGCGCCGTCCCCCGCGAGGCGGTGACCTGCCTGGACGAGTGGGTCGGCCCCGGCTACTCCCTGCCGACGCCGGAGATGGTCGAGGCGGTGCGCCTGCTGGCGCGCCTGGAGGGCGTGCTTCTCGACCCGGTCTACACCGGCAAGGCCATGGCCGGGCTGATCGGCCTCGTGCGGCGCGGCCACTTCAAGGCCGGCGACAACGTCCTCTTCCTCCACACCGGCGGCTCGCCGGCCCTTTTCGCCTACCAGGACATCCTGCGGGAGTGACGTCGATCTCGAGCCATAAGCCAGACCATGAACACTAGGACAGTCGGCGTCATCGGCGGCATGGGGCCGGCCGCCACGGTGCATTTCATGGGCCGGGTCCTCGCCCTGACCCCGGCCGCCAGCGACCAGGACCATCTGCACCTGATCGTCGACAACAACAGCGGCGTCCTCGACCGCAACGCCGCCGTCGCCGGGAGCGGCCCCTCGCCGGCCCCGGTGCTGGTGGCCATGGCCCGCGGGTTGCAGCGGGCCGGCGCCGAGATGCTCGTCATGCCGTGCAATACCGCCCACGCCTTCGCCGGCGCGATCGTGGCGGCCAGCGACCTGCCCTTCGTCGACCTTATCGAGGCCGCTTCCGACGAGGCCGTCTCCCACAAGGCGTCCCGGGTGGGCGTGCTGGCCGCCGACGGCTGCCTCCAGGCCGGCCTCTACCAGCACGCCTTCGCCCGCCGGCACGTCGCCCCGGTCCTCCTCGAGCCCCGCGCCCAGGCGCGGTTCATGGCCCTGCTCTACGCCATCAAGGCCGGTGACCTCGGTCCGGACGTGCGCTGGGGCATGAAGGCCCTGGCCCAGGAACTCGTCGACGCCGGCGCGGAGGCCCTGGTCGCCGGCTGCACCGAGGTCCCCCTGGTGCTCGGTTCGGAGGACGTCTCCGTCCCCCTTACCGACTCCCTGGACGCCCTGGCCCGGGCCACCATAGCGGCGGCGAGCAGAACCCCGTGATCGACATCAACGGCATCGCCCACGTGCAGCTCAGTGTGCGCGATTTCCAGGCAAGTCGGGAATTCTACTACTGGCTGCTGCACAAGACCTTCGGCATGACGATCCAGTACGACAGCGACCGCAGTTTCTATTGCATCGGCGGCCGCACCGGCCTGCTGATCACGCGGGCCGATCCCGACCTCTCCGCCGCCGGCTTCGACCAGCGCCGCGTGGGCCTGCACCACATCTGCTTCCGCCTGCGCTCCACCGCCGACGTCGACACCCTGCACCAGGGTCTGGTCGAGCGCGGCGACGTGCCGATCATCCGCGCCCCCGAGCCCGGCTCCTGGGCGCCCGGCTACTATTCCGTCCTCTTCGAGGATCCGGACGGCATCCGCCTGGAGGCCAACCACGTCCCCGGCCGCGGCAACCTCGACGTCATCGGCGACGGCCCACCCCTCGACGCCGCCGATTTCGGCCGGTAGTCCCGCGGAGCGCCGGCGTCTCGCCGGCCATTTCTATTCAAAGCGAGGGCCGGCGCTCCGAGAGGTCCGCGAGGGCTCGCGTGACCCTCTCACCCGTGGCAATAGAGCGTCCGATGGAGATCCGGCGCGCGCCGGGCGCGACATGGGAGGCGAAGGTGACCGACGATCTGCTGGACCCCGCGACATTCGCCCACGGCCATCCCACCGACCTCTACGCCCGGCTTCGGAGCGAGGCGCCGGTGTTCCGCAACCCCGAGCCCGGCGGGCCGGGCTTCTGGGCCCTGACCCGCTACGCCGACGTCTACGCCGTCGACCACGACTTCCAGACCTTCTCGTCCGAGCCGACGATCATGATCTCCGACCCGGGCATAGGCGAAGGCGGGACCCTGGGCGACGCCAAGATGATGCTGATGATGGACCCGCCCCATCACACCGCCTTCCGCAAGCTGATCCGCGCCGAGTTCACCAGGCCGGCCGCCGGGACCAAGGGCCTGCGCCTGCACGAGCTGGCGCGCCAGATCGTCAACGAGGTGATCGAGAAGGGCGAGTGCGACTTCGTCGCCGAGGTCGCCGGCGAGATGCCCTCCTACGTCATCGCCGAGCTGATGGGCATGCCGCTGGACGACGGCCGCGAGCTCTACCGCCTCACCGAGACCATCCACTCCGCCCCCGAGACGATGCCGGAGGGCGCGATCCCCAAGGCGGTGATGGCCATGTTCGCCTACGCCACGGACCTGATCGCCAAGAAGCGCGCCAACCCCGCCGACGACCTCGCCACCCGCCTGCTGCAGGCCGAGGTGGAGGGCCGGCGGCTCACCGACCCGGAATTCCTGCTGTTCTTCCTGCTGCTGATCGACGCCGGCGGCGACACCACCCGCAACCTGCTCTCCAGCGGCCTGCTGGCCCTGACGCAGCGTCCCGACCAGAAGACCTGGCTGATGGCCGACCTCGACACCCGCCTCGACGGCGCCCGGGAGGAGCTGCTGCGCTGGGCGAGCCCGGTGATCTACATGCGCCGGACCGCGACCCGCGACACCCGCATCGGCGCCGCCGACATCGCCGCCGGCGACAAGGTGGTGATGTACTTCGGCGCCGCCAACCGCGACCCCGACAAGTTCGAGGATCCCGAGACCCTCGACCTCTCCCGCACGCCCAACGAGCACGTCGCCTTCGGCGGCGGCCCGCACGTGTGCCTCGGCCAGCACCTCGCCCGCATCGAGATCGACGCCATCCTCAAGGAAGTCCTTACACGGATGAACGACTTCGAGATCCCCGCCGCGCCCGAGTGGCTCGCCTCCACCTTCATCTCCGGCCCCAAGTCCATGCCCGTCCGCTTCCGCCCCGGCGCAAGGCTGTGAGGTCGCCCATGCCTGCGTTCCGCACCATCGACGTCGGCGAACTTTCCCTGCGGGTGGCCGTCGAAGGGGTGGGGCCGCTGGTCCTGATGGTCCACGGTTTCCCGGAGTCCTGGTACTCCTGGCGCCACCAGTTGACGCCGATCGCCGAGGCCGGCTTCACCGCGGCGGCCATCGACGTGCGCGGCTATGGCGGTTCCGACAAGCCCCACCCCGTCCCGGCCTACGCGATGGAGCACATGGTGGCCGACGTCGCCGGCGCCATCGAGGTGCTCAGCCCCGGCGATCCGGCGGTGCTGATCGGCCATGACTGGGGCGCGCCGATCGTCTGGAACTCGGCCCTGACCCGGCCCGACCGGGTGCGCGCCGTCGCCGGTCTCTCGGTGCCCTACGTCGGCGTCCCCACCCGCTCGATGAGCGCGATGATCGACGAGGTGTTCACCCGCCGGGGCCGCTTCTTCTACCAGCACTACTTCCAGTCCGAGGGTGTGGCCGAAAGAGAAATGCAGGCCGACGTTCGCGGCGCCCTTCGGCGATTCTACTACGCCATCAGCGGCGACGCCCCCGACGGGACCTGGCCGGCCGACAAGGTCGTCGGCGACACTCTGCTCCATCGCCTGCCTGACCCGCAGCCCTTCCCCGCTTGGCTCACCCCCGAGGATCTCGACTACTACGTCGGCGAGTTCGAGCGCTCGGGCTTCCGCGGGCCGATCAACCGCTACCGCAACCACGACCGCGACTTCGCCTGGCTGAGCGGCTTCCAGGGTCGTACGATCGACCAGCCGTCCCTGTTCATCGGCGGCCACCGCGACCTGGTGCTGACCATGTTCGGCCGCGTCGACTTCATCCCCCTGATGAAGACCCAGCTCACCGACCTGCGCGGCGCCGACATCCTCCCCGGCTGCGGCCACTGGACCCAGCAGGAACAGCCCGACGAGGTCAACGCGCGCCTGATCCCTTGGCTGAAGAGCCTCTGAGCGAAGCCGCCGCCTTGACCACCCCGAGCCTGTTCGAGCCCCTGACCTTCAAGCGAGGTCCGGCTGCCGAGAATCGCCTCGTCCTCGCGCCCATGACCAGCGACCAGGCGCTTCCGGACGGCTCGGTCACGGACGACGAACTTCGCTGGCTCGGCATGCGCGCCCAGGGCGGCTTCGGTTTCGTCATGACTTCGGCCTGCTATGTCCAGGCCCAGGGAAAGGGCGGGCAGGGCCAGTTCGGTATCTACTCCGACGACCACATCGATGGCTACGCCCGGCTCGCCGCGGTCATCAAAGCCCATAGGCCGATGGCCGCCCTGCAACTGCATCACGCCGGTTATCGCTCGCCGAAGCGCTGCGTCCCCCAGCCCGTCGGCCCGTCCGATGATCCCGAGTCCGGCGCGCGGGGACTGACGACGGCAGAGGTCGAGCAGCTGGTCGCCGACTTCGTCAGTGGGGCCCGGCGGGCGCAGCAGGCCGGCTTCGACGGCGTGGAGCTGCACGGCGCCCACGGCTACATCCTCACCCAGTTCCTCTCCCCGGCCGACAACCGCCGCGACGACCGCTATGGCGGCTCCCTGGATAACCGCGCGCGCATCCTGTTCGAGATCATCGACGGCGTGCGCGCGGCCTGCCGGCCGGACTTTCAGCTCGGCCTTCGCCTGTCGGCCGAGCGCTACGGCCTGCGGCTTGCGGAGATGCGCGAGCTCGCTGCGGAGATCATGGCCCGGGGCCAGATCGACTACCTGGACCTGTCGCTCTGGGACGCGCGCAAGGAGCCGGCCGAGGGGGCGTTCCAGGGCCGGACCCTGATGTCCTACTTCACCGATCTTCCCCGACACGGGGTGCGCCTGGGCGTGGCCGGCAAGATCATGACGCCCCGTCTCGCCGCCCAGATGCTCGAGGCCGGGGCGGATTTCGTGATGATCGGACGGGCCGCCATCCTGCACCACGACTTTCCCCGTCGCGCCCGCGCCGATCCCGCCTTCCAGCCGGTCCCCCTGCCGGTCACCGCCGATTATCTGGCCGGCGAGGGCCTCGGCCGCCGGTTCCTGAAGTACATGGCCACCTGGGACGGCTTCGTCGCCCCACCCGAGGCCGTCGCGCCCTAGGCCGCCTCCTTGAAGTCGCCGAGTTGCGCGGCGAGGGCGCGCTGGAAGGCCGGGCGGGCGGTGCAGCGCTCGACATAGGCCTTCAGGTTCGGTTCGACGATCAGCTCGGGAACGATGCGCAGCACCGTCGCCATCATCAGGTCGCCGGCGGTCAAGCGCCCGCCGTCGAGATAGGACTTGTCCCCCAGCGACGTGGCGAGCGAACTCACGCGATGGCGGGCGAATTCGGTCGCGCCCGGCGCCCGCAGCTTGGCCCACTCCTGGTCGGCGTAGAACAGCTTGACGGCCGCGACGTTCATGATGTGCGGCTCGATGGAGTTGAGCGCCGCGATCAGCCACTGCGTCGCCCGCGCTCGGGCGGCGGCGTCTATCGGCAGCAGGGCCTCGCTGCGTTCGCCGATGTGCACGACGATGGCGCCGCTTTCGAACAGGGTGAGGCCGTCCTCTTCGAACACCGGCACCTGGCCGAACGGCTGCACCGCCCGGTATTCGGGCTTGTCCTGGTCGCCCTGCTCCAGCAGCCGCGCCTGGTAGGGGAGACCCGCCTCCTCGATCGCCCAGCGCACGCGAAGGTCGCGCACCTGGCCACGCGCGAACGGCGGAACCCAGCGAAAGGCTGTGACGGTGATCATGAGAGGCGCTCCTATGGTCTCGGCGCGGCCCCACGCCGCGCGGTCATCCCCTGGACGAACGAACGGTCGGCATTCCGACAATCGGGCGCGGACTATGTTGATCGTTTGAATCTGTAGACCACCGTGCGCGGATCCTCGGGCGGCGCCAGCGACGGATCGTCGAAGTCGCTGGCGGCGTCGCGCGCCATGCCCAGGCGCTCCATCACCGCGCGGGACCGTTGGTTGGCCTGCATGGTGATGGCGGCGATCTCCGCAAGCCCCAGGCGCCCGAACCCGTCGCGCAGCACCGCCGCCGCCGCTTCGCTCGCATAGCCCTGGCCCCAGGCGGCGGGCGTCAGCCGCCAGCCGATATCGACATAGGGCGCGATCGGCAGGTCATCGCGCCCAGGCATCAGGCCGCAGGCCCCCAGGAAGGCGCCGTCGGCGCGGCGCTCGATCGCGAACCGGCCCATGCCCAGAGTCGAGAAGCTCAGGGCCGCCCGGGCCACATAGGCGTCGACAGCCTCCCGGCTCAGGCAGCCGCCGAGCCAGCGCATCACCCGCGGGTCGGCGCTCATCGCCGCGAACGGCTCCAGGTCTTCGGCGATCCACCCCCGCAGGATCAGACGTTCAGTTTCCAACCTCATCGGCTGCGGCCACTTGAGAGGGTGAGGCGCTTTTCGTAGCGCCAGATATCCAGGGGGTAGGGCCCGGCCGAGGTTTCGGTGAGAACGGACGCCGTCGCCGCGAGGCGCCATCCGGATTTCTCGTAGAACCTCGCGCCCCGGAGGTTCCCGATCGCGCAGGCGAGCCACGCGGTCTCGACGCCTCGCGCCGACATCCGGGCCTCGGCGTCGGCGATCAGCGCCCCCGCCACGCCGGAACCGCGCACCTCGGCGGCGAGGTAGAACTGGTAGAGTTCCTCTCCCTTCACATAGTGGAAGCCGATGGGATCGCCCGGCGGGCCTATGGTCCTTACCGCCGAAAGCGCGGCTCGCAGCCGCTCCGTGAAATTCTCCACCGTACGCAGGCGGGTCAGCTCGGGAGGCAGGATCTCCGCGTGCGCGTCATGCCAGCCGGCCCACCAGAGGCGCCCGAGCGGCTCGACGTCGGCGCCCTCGGCCGCTCTCACGTTCATGGTTCGCAACCTCGCTCCAACGCGCCGAGACTATGCGAGGGCAGATCGCCTGTTAAGCTCGGCGCATGACCCTCGAACAGCTGCGCATCTTCGTCGCTGTCGCCGAGCGCCAGCACGTGACGCGGGCGGCCGAGGCGCTGAACCTCACCCAGTCGGCGGTCAGCAGCGCGGTGACCGTGCTGGAGGCGCGCCACGGCGTCGCGCTGTTCGACCGCATCGGGCGGGGGATCGTCCTCAACCAGGCCGGCGAGACCTTCCTCGTCGAGGCCCGGGCGGTCCTCGCCCGGGTGGCGGCGGCCGAGGCGGCCCTCGACGACCTCGGCGGCCTCGTCCGGGGGCGGCTCTCCATCCACGCGAGCCAGACCATCGCCAGCTACTGGCTGCCGGCGCGCCTCGTCGCCTTTCACCGCCACCATCCGGGGATCACCCTCGAGGTCGCCATCGGCAACACCGCCCAGGTCGCCCGGGCGGTGGCGGAGGGCGCCGCCGAACTGGGGCTCGTGGAAGGCGAGGTTGACGACCCGGTCCTCGCCCGCACCGTCATCGACCATGATGCGATGGCGCTGGTTGTCGGCCGCGACCATCCCTGGGCGGCCGCGCCGCCGCCCAATCCCCTCCCGCTCGCCGACACGCCCTGGGTGCTGCGAGAACCCGGATCGGGAACAAGGTCGACGTTCGAGGTGGCGCTGGCGAAGGCGGGGCTGACGGTCGCCGATCTAGACGTCCCCATGACCCTGCCGGAGAATGAAGCTGTCCGCGTCGCGGTCGAGGCCGGCGCCGGCGCCACGGTGATCTCCAGGAACGCGGCCCTCGCGAGCCTGGCCAGCGGCGCCCTGGTGGAAATCCCGTGGGACCTTCCGGTACGCTCCTACTACCTCCTCCGGCACAAGCAGCGTTACCGAAGCCGGATAGGCGAGGCCTTCATCGCCCTGGCGACCTGACCGTCATCCAGAATCGAACATTCACATCGATAACCCGCGTTGGACCAGAACGGTTCGCGCCACCATTTTCCGCGGCGAGCCCCCGACCTGGAGTTCCCCATGACCGACGCCGCCCTTAGGACTTTCGCCTTCCCCCTGAAGCCGCTGTCGCGCCTGAGCAGCCCGCGCGAGGTGGTCCGCCAGTTCACCCCGAACTGGTTCGCCGCCACCATGGGTACGGGCATTCTCGCCCTCGCCCTCGCCCAGTTCCCGGCCCGCGTCCAGGGCCTGAGAAGCGTCGCCGAGGGCCTGTGGCTGTTCAACATCGGCCTCTTCGCCCTGTTCTCCGTCCTCTATGCGGCGCGGTGGATCTTCTTCTTCGACGGCGCCCGGCGCATCTTCGGCCACTCGGTGGTCTCGATGTTCTTCGGCTGCATTCCGATGGGCCTTGCGACCATCATCAACGGCTTCCTCGCCTTCGGCGTCGCGCGCTGGGGCCATGTCGCCGTCGATATCGCCCGCGCCCTGTGGTGGCTGGACGCCGGGCTGGCGCTGCTGTGCGGCGTCGCGGTGCCCTTCCTGATGTTCACCCGCCAGAGCCACGGCCTGGAGAAGATGACCGCGGTCTGGCTGCTGCCGGTGGTGACGGCCGAGGTGGCGGCCGTCAGCGGCGGCCTGCTCACCCCGCATCTCGCCGACGCCCGCCAGCAGCTGGACGTCCTCATCGCCAGCTATGCGCTCTGGGCCTGCTCGGCGCCCCTGGCGATGAGCATCCTGGTGATCCTGGTGCTGCGCATGGCGATCCACAAGCTGCCCCCGGTCGGCATGGCCGCCACCAGCTGGCTGGCCCTCGGACCGATCGGCACCGGCGCCCTGGGGCTCCTGGTGCTCGGCGGCGCCGCCCCCGCCGTGTTCGCGGCCAATGGCCTGGCCGACTACGGCCCGGCGGCAAGCGGGATCGGCCTGATCGGCGGCGTGCTGCTGTGGGGCTACGGCCTGTGGTGGATGGCCACGGCGGTCCTGATCACCCTGCGCTACCTGCGCCAGGGGCTGCCCTTCAACATCGGCTGGTGGGGCTACACCTTCCCCCTCGGCGTCTACGCGGTGGCGACCCTGAAGCTCGCGACCATCCTACCGATCCCGGCCTTCGCGGTTTTCGGCGGCGCGCTGGTTATCGCCCTGGCGGCCCTGTGGCTGATCGTCGGCGCGCGGACCGTGCGCGGCGCGTGGCGGGGCGACCTGTTCTTCTCGCCGTGCCTGGCGGAGGACTGAGGGTCTCGTCCCTCATGATCCTCGATGCGACCGCCACGCGCCGCGCACCGCGACTTACTTGCCGCGATCCGCGGGCAATCGCATCGGGGGGCGGAAGTGCGGTCGCTGACATAGAGGTGGGCACAAGCTGAGCTTCAGGCAATGACGCAACGCCGCGACGCAGGCGATCGAGTCCTGTCGCCATGGCGCCCGGGCTAAGTACAGCCGCGCGGAACCCTGCGGCCTCCGATGGCTTACTCATATTAATGGAGTTCGTCGATGTCCGTGAAGGTGGAGATCAAGATCCCTAAGATTTTACTGATAGTTTAGGATCAACTTCGACCCCCCCTCCAGCCGGCATGCCACTGGGTGAGTTCTCGGGGCGGAAAAAAGATTTCTTCCCCGGGAAAGCAACACTCGTGATAGTGTTGGTTCACACGACAACTTGGCGTTCCGACGCCATCGTCCTTGCGGTCGACGCGGGCGCGGACCCCAAGCTTGGGTATGGAGGATCATCGTGGCATCCACCCAGCTTCTTCTTCTCGTCGAGAACCATACACTGATCCAAAATGCGTTGCATGACGCGCTCACGGACACCGGCTACGACGTGGCCGTCGCCAGCGACGGTAGGAATGCCCTTCGGCAGTTGAAGACCGGCGCCGCCCGCTTCGGTGGGCTGATCACCGACATAGCGCTGGGAGCAGGCCCGGATGGCTGGGAAGTTGGGCGCCGCGCCCGCGAGCTCTCTCCCCATATTCAGGTCGTCTATATGAGCGGCCAAAGCGGCCGTGATTGGCCTGCCAAGGGCGTGCCCAACAGCGTGATGGCGTCCAAGCCTTTCGACGTTGCACAAATCGTGGCGGCCATCTCCGCCCTGCTGTCGGGAAGACACCCGCAGATGCGGCAAGTGAAGCCGATGGGCGCTAACGTCGGGGCCGCGACTTCTTCAATATCAAATAGTTAACTTTGCCCCGCGGGGGCCTAAACCGCCGGTCCGTGGAATTCCTTGGCGTCTTCATCTTCGACCGCGGCGATCTGCGCATGGACGATCGAGACCCTGGTCCCGGGATGGTTGTCGACGACCTGGACATGGGCGTGGAGTTGCCGGGCGAGGGCCTCGACGATGCTGGTGCCTAGCCCGGCCTTGGGCGCTTCCGAGCCGGACGGCATGCCGACGCCGTTGTCGGCCACCGAGAGCGTCCAGTTCGGTCCGCGCCCCTGGTACCCGACCGTGATCCTGCCGATGCGGCTGTCGGGAAACGCGTGCTTCAGGGCGTTGATCACCAGCTCGGTGACGATGAGGCCCAGGCTCACCGAAACATCGGCCGCGGCGGTCGACTCGTCCGCTTTCACATCGAGCACCAGCACACTGTGGTCGCGGATCATCGAGGCGCCGAGGCTCTCGCACAGCGTAGTGAAATAGGACCTCAGGCGCACGTCCTCCCCGTGCGTCGAGGCGAGGTGCCGCTGAACCTCGGCCACCGTCATCACTCGCTGATGCGCGTCCTCGAGATGGGCGCGGGTTTCGGTGGAGCTCACCCGCCTGGCGCTCTGGAGGAGCACGGCGGCGATGATCTGCAGGCTGTTGGCCACTCTGTGCTGGATTTCCTGCAATAGGACGGCCTTCTCCCGAATCAGATCGTCCTTCAGCCTCTCGGCCACCCTCGCGTCGGTGGTGTCGGTGATCGACAGCAGCACCCGGGCGCTCTGGGTGTCCTCATAGTCGAGCTTGTGGGCGTTGAGGACCAGCCGGCGGGTCCCCTGCCCGGCTCGCGCCAGATCGAACTCGTAGGCCTCTATCTCCGCCTTCCCCGACACCGTGGCGTTCAGCAGCGATCGAAGCTGGGGCTTGTCCCATTCGCCCTCGCCGAGGTCGAAGAAAAGGCGCGCCGCCGCTTCGGCGGCCTCGATCCCGAAGACGCCGTAGAAGGATCGGCTGGCGGCGACGACCTTCAGCTCGGCGTCCAGCAGCACCAGGGGAGCGGTCGACGCGGCGATGACAGCCAGCACCAGGCTGTGGGCGGGATCGGGCTTGGAAACATCGGTGGCCATCGAGGGCCTTTCGTGAATTCCGGACGCTCGCGGAATGAAAGCCGTCCGGCGACAGACGCGGACCTATGAGAGCGGACCTATGAGAGCGGACGTATGAGAAGTGTCGCGAGTCGGTCGGCGCCAAGGCTACCACCTTCGCCAACAAACGAAGAACGAATTCACAACCAAGGTGACCAACCCCGGCTCACCGGCCCGGCCCCCCGGGCGTCCTCCTGAACCATGACGGTGGAAATGCGGTAACGATCCGGTCGACGGCGAACGGCTTGGAGACCATCGTGCTATCGGGCACGCCCTTGGCGAGCCAATCGTGACCGCTGTCGCCGCTCACATAGACGACCTGGATGTGAGGGGAGAGTTCGCGGGCGCGGTGGCCGATCCTCCAGCCGTCCGGACCCGGCCCGAGTCTTATGTCGGTGACGACACCGTCGAATCGATCCGCGTCGATCTCCAGTTCCAAGAGGGCCTCGCGACCATCACTGGCCATGACGACCGCGTAGCCGGCGTCGATGAACGCGCCATGCAAGAGATCGAGGATCATCATTTCGTCCTCGACGAGCAGGATAGTCTGTGTGGACGCCACGGAAATAGTCTCCATGCCGAGATGGCCTCTGAACCAACACTATGGAGACAGGAAGGTTCAGGCAGGATTTATTTTATTTGTCGACGGCGCCGCGCCGCGCGGAATGCGGTCGAAATCCTCGAAACGGTGCCTGGCGATCTTGCCCAGCCGGGCCACCAGGGGCGGCAGCGCCGCGAGGCCGTCGATGATGAAGGAGAAGGCCTCGTCCCGTGTCTGATCGTCCGCGCTGCCTGGGTTGACGATGGAGTCGATGATCCCGTCCAGCGGCATGGCGATGGTCACCATCATGACATGCACATCCACCCGCAGCGCGGCGTTGCGGAGGTCCAGGAGGCTCTCCCGGTTGCGTTCGTAGATGTCGATCTCGCGCCGGGCGGCGTGCAGCATGCGCAGGGTGAACGGGCCATAGGGCTCGCCGATGCGCCGGGCCCGGTCCGCTCCCTCCAGCAGGACCCGCAGGCCCGACAGCACCTCGCCGAACAGCAGCGCCGCGGTCCGCTCGCGGTCGCGACGCCTGAAGTAGGCCTCCAGCTGATTGGCCGCCACCCCGCTGATCGTGGCCAGCAGCGCGCCCACCACGACGGCGACGAGCGTCTCCCCGTGCGGACTGAGGTCGAACGGGTTCAGGCGCAAGGCGTTTCCCCCACGGCGCGGTCGCTCGAAATCCATCCCCCCTTCAACGTGCCGCAGCGAACCAGCGGATACAAGTAAAGCTTACCAAGACAGCCGCACCTGCGGTCTTCAGGCTCTACGGCGAGCCCTCCGGCGGCCAAAGGGGCGAAGAGGCCCGGTCGCGAGGAAGCTTAGGCAGGTGAGCTTCATAGGGTTGCGAAAGAACGGTTGAGCAGCGACGGCTGTCTAACAACGTGCGCGAACAGAACGGCAGGCCGGAAGAGGGGGGTCTGTCTCCCTCTCCCAGCCCTAATTCGGCTTCCCAATCTGAACGCAGGGAACCAACCCGGGCGGTCAGAAGCACCACGTCAGGCAAGGTTCCAACGAATGTACGAAATAGAACCTTCTTCGGGGGAGGATCATAGATTCCGGTATATCGGAAAGCGCATCGCTATAGAAACCATTGGGCAGATGAGCTCGCAATGTCAGGGAGCGAACACATGGTTTTTGGCATAATGGCGGCCACAATTGTCAAATGTGTGATCGAATTGGGAACCACGACTTGACAGTGGGGTTATTTAATTCAAATCTCATCGAGCCCGATCATACGGGGTGGCTGTTCAACCTTGGCTCTAACAGTGAGGTCCATGATGAAGACGGCGATTTTCGGGGGCGCGGCCCTGGCCGGCGCCTTGCTGGCGGGCGCCGCGAGCGCTCAGACATTCGCGGACTATGTGAACGTGCTCGTCCCGGGGCAGGTCGCCGTCACATTCACGTCGTTCAACGACAGCACCGCGCCGGAATTCTTCGTCGGCACGACCACCTTGCCGATCGGCTTCCAGGAGGGGACGGTCTTCCTGACCGAACCGGGCACCGGCGCCTTCAGCGACGCGCTC
>JAQGIW010000206.1 GCA_028290905.1 Caulobacteraceae bacterium
ACCCGAGTTCCAGGGCATTCGCCGGCGTCTGCTTCGCCTGCTCGGCCTCGAACTGCCGCCCCCGGCCCAGGCGGCGGAGCTCCTGGCGTTCCCGACCGGCGAGGCCTGCGCATGAGCCTCCTCGCGCTCACCCGCCCGCCGCCGACCGCCGACCGGCTCCCCGATCTCGACGCTGTCCTGCCCGGCCTCACCGCGCGATTCGCCGCGACGGCCGACGCCCACGATCGCGACTCCTCCTTCCCGTTCGAGAACTTCGCGGCCCTGCACGAGGCCGGGTTGCTGGCCCTGACGGCGCCCGTCGACCTGGGTGGGCCGGGCGCCGACCTGCCCACGGCCCTGAAGGTGATCCGGGCGGTGGCGCGGGGCGAGCCGGCGACGGCGCTCGTCCTGGTCATGCAATACCTCTTCCTTGGCTCCCTCGACGGCCGCGCGGGATGGCCGGCGCACCTGAAGGCCCTGGTGGCCGAGGACGCCATTCAAAACGGCGGCCTCATCAACGCCCTACGGGTCGAACCCGAGCTGGGCACACCGGCCCGCGGCGGCCTTCCCGCCACGGTGGCGCGGCGGACGGCGGACGGCTGGCGCCTGTCCGGCCGCAAGATCTATTCCACGGGCTGCCCGGCGCTGACGTGGTTCGTGGTCTGGGCCCGCACCGACGAGCCCGAGCCGCGGGTGGGCTCCTGGCTCATTCACCGGGACACGCCGGGGTGGCGGATCGAGGAGACCTGGGACCACACTGGCCTGCGCGCCAGCGGCAGCCACGACGTGGTCTTCGACGACGTTCCGGTTCCTCTCGACCGGGCCCTGTCGCCCCAACCCCTCGGCGGTCCGCCCCAGATCGACCCCCGGTTCGCCGCCTGGTCGGCAGTCCTGACCTCGGCGATCTATGATTCCGTGGCCCGCGCGGCGCGCGACTGGTTCGTCACATGGCTGGCCGGGCGCAAGCCCGCCAACCTGGGCGCGTCGCTCTCCACCCTCCCGCGCTTTCAGGAGCTGGTCGGGTCGATCGACGCGCTGCTCCTGCAGAACCGCGTCCTGCTGGACGCCGCCGCCGAGGCCCGCCTGCCGGTGGCCGAAGCGGCTCTCGTCAAGCACCTGGTCACGGAGAACGCCATCGCCGCGGTGGAGAAGGCCATCGCTGCGTCCGGCAACCCCGGCCTGTCGCGCCACAACCCCCTCCAGCGCCATTATCGGGACGTGCTGTGCGGCCGCATCCACACGCCCCAGGCCGACGTCATCCTGACCGGCGCCGGCAAGGCGGCCTTCGCCGCCGCCGCGGCGGGTTGAGGGGACCGGCCGTGGGGGACCTGGTCATCGCCAGTCAGCTGAACGAGGCCTTCAACGCCACCCTGGCGGCGCACGTGGGCGACGTGCCCATCCTCCCCCTGCCGCCGGGCCCGCCCCGGGCTTTGCCGCCGGCGGCCGAGATTCTGCTGGCGGCGCCTTTCCGCAAGGCCGGCGGGGTCCTGCCGAGCATTCCTCCACCCGGCTGGCCCTTCGATGTGAAGTGGGTCCAGCTGGTGTCCGTCGGCATCGACTTCTATCCCGAGTGGCTGTTCCAGGGGCCGGTGGTCACCTCGGCGCGTGGATCGTCGGCCGTGGCGCTGGCGGAGTTCGCCTTCGCGGCGATTCTGGCGGCGGCCAAGCGGCTGCCGGCCGTCTGGATCGATGGCCCGGAAGGCTGGACGCCCACCCCGCTGCAGATCGTCGAGGGCCAGACCCTCGGCCTCCTCGGCTTCGGGGCCATCGGCAAGGCCCTGGCGCCGCGCGCCCTGGCCTTCGGCATGCGAGTCCTGGCCACGCGCCGCTCGGACGCGCCCCTGACCGTCGCTGGCGTCGAGCGGGTGGCCGATCTTCCCAGCCTCTTCGCCCAATCGGACCACGTGGTCCTGGCGGCCCCGGCGACCGTCGATACGACGGGGATCGTGAATCGCGCCCTTCTCGCGCGCGCCAAGAGCGGACTTCACCTGATCAACGTCGCCCGTGGGGCCCTGGTCGACGACGCGGCGCTGCTGGCGGCGCTGGACAGCGGACAGCTCTCCCTGGCCAGCCTCGATGTCACCCATCCCGAGCCGCTCCCCGAGGGCCATCCGTTCTACAGCCACCCGGGCGTGCGCCTCTCGCCTCACACCTCGGTGCACACGCCCCAGACACGCATCAACCTCGCCGCCCAGTTCGCCGACAACCTCGGCCGCTACCGCGCCGGCGCACCCCTCGCCGACGTCGTCGATCCCGCCCGCGGCTACTGACCGGAGCCAAGCCATGACCATCACTCTCTCCCGCCGGCCGGCCGCCGTGCCCCGGGGCCCCCACCCGGACAAGGTCGAAACCGTCCTGCCGCCCTATGGCGCGCGCGAGCTCCCTCGCCAGCCCACGCCCGAACTGGAGCGCCTGCACCGCAAGCAGCGCCTGGCCGCCGGTTATCGGCTGTTCGCGCGGCGGGGCTTCGACATGGGCGGGGCGGGGCACATCACCGCGCGCGACCCGGAATATCCCGACCGGTTTTGGGTCAACCCCCTCGGCGTCCACTTCAGCCGGATCACGGTCTCCGAGCTCATGCTCGTCGATCACGACGGCGAGATCGTCCAGCCCCCCATGACGGCGCGGCCCCGCCTGAACCGGGCCGCCTTCGCCATCCACTCGGAACTCCACAAGGCGCGCCCGGACGTGGTCGCGGCCGCCCACGCGCATTCGCTCTATGGCAAGGCCTGGTCGGCCCTGGGCCGGCTGCTCGATCCGCTGACCCAGGACTCCGCCGCCTTCTATGACGACCATGCCCTCTTCGAGGCTTTCTCCGGGGTGGTGCTCGACCCGTCTGAAGGCCGCAAGATCGCCCAGACCCTCGGGCGCCGGAAGGCGGTGATCCTGCAGAACCACGGCATTCTCACCGTCGCCCAGTCGGTGGAGGGCGCGGTCTGGCGGTATCTCGCCATGGAGGACGCCTGCCAGGTGCAACTGCTCGCCGAGGCCGCCGGCCCGACCAAACCCATGCCGGAAGCTGTCGCCCGCCACACCGCCGGACAGGTCGGAAGCGAGGCGGGCGCCGTCTACGCCTTCCAGCCCTATTGGGATGTCGTCAGCGAGGAAGAACCGGACCTGTTCGAATGAGCTTCTCCGGCGACCTCCGCCCCCGCCGGCGAGCCGTGGCGGGGGCCCTGGCCGCTGGCGTCGGCGTGTCGCTGGGGGCCGGGCTGGGGGCATGCTCAGGCGCCGCGCGACACAGTCACCTGGCGAACCGGACCCTGCGCGCCGCTGTCTTCAGGGGCGGCGCCGAGACCTTTCTGCAGCCCGCGGGACAGGCCGCCACCCCCTATCGGCTGAGCTTGGCCGAATTCGGCGCGGGTAACCTGATCACCGAGGCGATCATCGCCGGGGCGATCGACATCGGGTCCATGAGCGAGATCCCGCCCATCTTCGTGGCCGCCTCCAACCCCCCCATGCGGCTGGTCGCGGTGCTGAAGGGTGACGTGAACAGCCAGGTCGTGCTGGTTCCGCGCGGCTCCCGAATCACCGGTCTCGCCGGGCTGCGGGGCAAGACGATCGGCTACGTCCGGGCGACGACGTCGCACTATCTGCTGCTGAGGATTCTCGCCGAGCAGGGCCTCACCTTCGCCGACATCAAGCCCGTCGGCCTGTCGCCGCAGGACGGGCGGGCCGCCTTCGAGCGCGGCAGCCTCGATGCCTGGGTCGCCTACGGGGTCCAGGCTCAGGCCGTGCGCGCCGGCGCCGGGGCGCGCGTCCTGGCCACCGGCCTTGGGCGGCTGTCGGGCAACTACCTCTTTGCGGCGGCTCGGAGCGCCCTGCGCGATGCGGGGCGCCGGGCAGCGATCGGGGACTTTCTGGGACGCATTCACCGGGTCAATCGGTGGGTCGAGGCCCACCCCGACGAGTGGGCGCGCCGATCGTCCCTGGCCACCGGCGTGCCGGCCGCGTTCTACGAGCGCCAGCGCCGCGAGCGCAGCGCCCCGACCTCGCTCGCCCCGGTGGACGCCGCGGCGATCGCGTCCCAGCAGTCCGTGGCGGACGCCTTCGCCCAGGCGGGGGTCCTGCCGGCGCGGCTGGACGTGTCCGGGCTTTGGGATCCGGCCCTGAATCCGGCGCTGGAGGCGCTGGTGAACACATGACGCGGAACAACCTGGGGCGGTTCAGGCGCTTTGTGGTCGATTTCGCCGCGCTTCTGGAGGGCGATCCGCCCGAGGCGCTGATCCTGGAACGCGGCGGCGCACTCCTGCGCGCGCTCGTGTCGGAGGACGACTGGCTCCCGGACGCCTTCGCCGCGCCGTCGCCGCCCTACGCCCAGTATCTCCTGCATTGCGACTCGGCCGAGCGGTTCAGCGTCGTCAGCTTCGTCTGGTCGCCTGGGCAGGCCACACCCGTCCACAACCACACGGTCTGGGGTCTGGTCGGGATGCTCCGCGGCCTGGAGATCTCCCAGCCCTTCGCGCTCACGCCCTCCGGCCTCGAGGCCGGGGTCCCCAGCCACCTGCGGCCAGGGGATGTGGAAGCCGTCTCTCCCCGCATTGGCGACGTGCACAGGGTCGCCAACGGCCTGGCCGACCGCGAGTCGGTGAGCATCCATGTCTATGGCGGCAAGATCGGCAGCCTCGAGCGCTCCGCCTTCGACGCGGCCGGCAAGGCGAGACGTTTTGTCTCCGGCTACTCCAGCCGGGTGACACCCGCCCTCTGGGAGCCCGTTTCATCCCTCCCGCCCACGCTCCCCCACCCCTCCGAACACCATGGAGCCAGCCTCCGATGACGATCCAGGTCGCCCCCACCGAGATCCGTCGCGATCTGTTGACGCGGCGGGAAATCGCCATCCTCGACCTACGGGAGGAGGATCCCTTCGCCCGTGGCCATCCCCTGTTCGCGGCCAACTTCCCCCTGAGCCGTCTGGAGATCGACGCCTTCGAGCGGCTGCCCCGGAGGGACGTGCGCATCGTGCTCTATGACGACGGCGAGGGCCTCGTCGACCTCGCGGCCGAACGGCTGGCGGCCCTGGGGTACAGCGACGTCCGCGCCCTGCGCGGGGGCCTGGCGGGGTGGGCGGCGGCCGGTTTCGAGCTCTTCCAGGATGTCAATTCCGCCAGCAAGGCCTTCGGCGAGCTGGTCGAGGCGCGCCGCCACACGCCCTCCCTCCCGGCGCCGGAGGCCAAGGCGCTGATCGAAGGTCCGCAGCCGACGGTGGTCCTCGACGCCCGCCGGTTCGACGAATACCGCACCATGAGCATTCCTACCGGAGTCAGCGTCCCGGGAGCCGAACTGGTTCTGCGCGCCAGGTCCCTCGCCCCCGATCCAGCGACCACGATCATCGTCAATTGCGCCGGCCGCACGCGCAGCCTCATCGGCGCCCAGTCGCTGATCAACGCCGGAGTCCCCAACCCCGTGGTCGCCCTTCGCAACGGTTCGATCGGCTGGACCTTGGCCGGCCAGAATCTCCAACACGGGCAAAGCCGCCGCTACGGCGAGCCGGGGGAGGCGCAGGAGAGCGAAGCGCGTCGCGCCGCCCGGAACGTCGCTTACCGGGCCGGGGTCCGCCGGCTGCAGCCGGCGGACCTGAGCGCGTT
Source organism: Caulobacteraceae bacterium (assembly GCA_028290905.1). Taxonomy (GTDB): domain Bacteria; phylum Pseudomonadota; class Alphaproteobacteria; order Caulobacterales; family Caulobacteraceae; genus Acaudatibacter. Next base: position 5,565 of record JAQGIW010000206.1, read on the forward strand.
GAGCGCGGAACCGGATCGGACCCTCTACCAGTTTGATCCGCGTCAGCCGGAGGAATTCGAGGCCGGCCACCTGCCGGGGTTTCGCAACGCACCCGGCGGCCAGCTGGTCCAGGAGACCGATCACGTCGCGCCGGTGCGCGGGGCGCGCATTGTCCTGGCCGACCCCCGCGGCGTCCGCGCCGACATGACGGCCTCGTGGCTCGCCCAGATGGGCTGGGAGGTCTACGTTGTCGACGCCCCGGAAGCGGCCTTCGCGGCCCGCGGCCCCGCCCCACGCCTCGCGCCCGAGCCGCCGCCAGCCGCAGCCATCGGCCCTGATGACTTGGCCGCTCGACTGGAGGCGGGCGAGGCGACGGTGCTGGACCTGGGTCCCAGTCCTGCCTACCGCCGCGTTCACATTCCCGGCGCCTGGTTCGCCATCCGCGCCCGCTTGGCCACGGATCTGGCCAAGGTCGAGGCGGGTCCCCCGCTGGTCCTGACGTCTCCCGACGGCCGGCTCGCCCGCTTCGCGGTGGCGGACATCGAAACGCTGACCGGCGCGGCCCCGTTGGTGCTGGAGGGGGGGACCGCCGCGTGGGTCGGCGCGGGTCTGCCGCTGGAGACGGGGCTCGGCCGGTCCGCCAGCGCCCCCGAGGACGTCTACAAGCGACCCTACGAAGGAACCGAGAACGCCGTCAGCGCCATGCAGGCCTATCTCGATTGGGAATTCGGCCTGGTCGACCAACTGGCGCGCGACGCAACCCATGGATTCTACGTGATCTGAGCCACCGCCCCGAACCTCGCTTGAGCGCCGCCTATCGTCGACTTCAGAAGAACTGAATTTCGTCGAGGCCAACGGGCGCTTATCCTTCCCTCGACATCTCACCCCTGCTGTGAAAGCCCCGCACATGCCCGTCGAATTCATCGGCTTCATCGGAACGAGCCACGCGTCCGAGATTCACCCTCACCAGGGGCCGGTCATCGACCGGGACTATGTGGAGACGGTGGCCAGGGCCCATGACCAGGGCGGTTTCGACCGGGCCCTGGTCGCCTTCCACTCGACCTCGCCCGAGAGCATCCTGGTGGCCAATCACGCGGCGTCGGTCACCCGGCGCCTGGGCCTGATGATCGCCCACCGCCCGGGCTTCACGGCGCCCACCCTCGCCGCCCGGCAGCTGGCGACGCTCGATCAGTTCACCGGCGGTCGGGTGGCTGTCCACATCATCACCGGCGGCTCCGACCAGGAGCTGCGCCAGGACGGCGACCACCTCACCAAGGACGAACGCTACGCGCGCACCGAGGAATATCTCGACATCGTCCGCCTGGAATGGAGCAGCCCGAAGCCCTTCGACTACAAGGGCAAGTACTATGACGTGCGGAACGCCTTCGGCGCCGTGAAGCCCTTCAACGGCGCCGACCTGCCGATCTATTTCGGCGGCTCGTCCGAAGCGGCGATCCCGGTGGCGGGCAAGCACGCGGACATCTATGCGCTTTGGGGCGAGACCCAGGCCCAGGTGAACGAGACCATCTCCCGCGTCCGAGCCGCCGCAGCGAAGTGGGGGCGCGATCCCCGCTTCAGCCTATCGCTTCGACCGGTCATCGCCGACACCGAGGAGGCCGCGTGGAAGCGCGCCAGGGACATCGAGGACCGCACCCGCGAGCTGCGCGAGAAGGCCGGGCTGAAGACCAGCGGGCACATCCCACCCAACGCCGGCTCCCAGCGCCTGCTGGCCGCCGCCGCTCAGGGGACGCGCCTCGACAAACGCCTTTGGACCGGCGTCGCCGCGATCACCGGCGCGGCGGGCAATTCCACCGGGCTCGTGGGAACGCCGGAGCAGGTGGGCGAGGCCATGCTCGACTACTATGACCTGGGCGTCACCACCTTCCTGATCCGCGGCTTCGATCCCCTCGACGACGCCATCGCCTATGGGCGCGACCTCATTCCGCTGGTCCGCGACCTGGTCGCCGCGCGAGACGCCAATCCGGTCCGCGCCGCAAGCTGAGGCGGATCCCACGTGCCGCCGAGCGCCCATCAGCCGGTTGCCTCTGTTCGTGATTTTGTCGGCGCGGCGCGATTCCGCGAAGCCATGGCCCGTCTGGCGGGCGGGGTGTCGATCGTCGCCTGCCTCGATCGGGGCGAACCGCGTGGCCTGCTGGTCTCCTCGCTGACCTCGCTGTCGACCGACCCGCCTCGACTGTTGTTCTGCGTGCGTCAGCTTGCTTCGACCCACGACCCGTTGCTTCGCGCGGACCGGTGCAGCCTCTCGGTCCTGACCGAAGATGATGTGGACGAGGCTGAGCGTTTTTCGCGCCCCGATCCGGCGGGCGCGCGCTTCACGACGCCGGGTTGGCGCATTCCCGAAGGCGGGCCGCCGCGGTTCGACAGCGCGCTGATTAGCGTCTGCGGATCGATCAGCCGCCGGATCGACGCCGGCAGCCACTCCATCTTCATTCTCGATGTCGAGGCTGTGGAGAGCCGGGACGCCGGACCGCTGGTCTATTTCGATCGCGGCTACGCTGCGGTGGACCGACTGGGCTTTCCTCGAATCCGGCCTCCGGCGTCTCGGCCGGACCAATCGCCGGCGCGCCGCCCAGCTCGCCGCCGCGCTGCTGGGGTCGCCCCGCCAAGGTGACCGGGGCCACCGGGCAGCTGCCCGCCGCGATCGCGTCCGCCGCGTGGCCCACGTGCAGGAGGCTGAAACGTTAGGGGATGCAGACGCCCGGCGCCATGCCCGTCTGGCCGCTCACCATACCCGGTCCACGACGCCGTCGAACACCGCGTCGGCCGAGATGATGGGCACGTCGCGCCTTAGGGCGGTGGCGGCGAGGAGGCGGTCGAAGGGATCGCGATGCGCCCAGGCCATCGTGCCGGCGGCAAGGCAGATGACGCCCTCGAGTTCTGCGATACGGCCGCCCTGGGTCTCCAGAAGCGCCGGCAGGCGGTCCACGAACGGCTCCATCTGCGGCCACTTTCCGAGCCGAACCTTCTGGCCGATCTCGAAGAATGAGATGGGGCTGACCATCACCGTCTCGGCGCCGGTGATGGCGGCAAGCGCCTTTCGGCTCAGACGCGCGTCGTCGGCCAGGCTCCATGTCCAGACGTGGGTGTCCAGCAGGACGACCCTCAATCGCGCCCCTCCCAGAGGTCCAGGTCGGCGTCTTCCGACGGTTCGAGAAAGTCCGGCCCGGGCTCGGTCAGTTGATCTTTCAGCAGGCCGATCTGGAACCGGCCTTGAGGGATGGGAACCAGCTTCACCACCGGCTTGCTCCCCTTGGCGATCACCACCTCTTCGCCGGCCAGCGCGGCTTCGATCAGCTTTGAGAGGGTGGTCTTGGCGACATGGACCGTGACCTGCGGCATTGGAGAGCTCCTTGGTTAGCTAAATTAGCTAGACGGAGTCCCGACGTCAACCACACCCCCCCGGGGGCGGCGGTAAACCGAATAGGTCTTGCAGCCGCCCCTCGGGAAACGCCATGGTCGCGGCGAAGCGCGCCCCGCGGGCGCGAAGAACGCACACGCCGAGGAAGCGCAATGTCCATCGATTTCGAGATCCCCGCCGAGGCCAAGGCGATCCGCGAGCGCGTGCGCCAGTGGGTGCATGACGAATGCATCCCGGCCGAGAAGGAACTGCTGGCCGGGCGTGACTACAAGCCCCTGCTCGGCGAGCTGCGCGCCAAGGCCCGGGCCCAGGGCCTCTGGTGCCCCTTCATCCCCAAGGAGTACGGCGGCATGGGCCTGGGGCCGCTGGCCAACGCCCTGGTCCAGATGGAGCTCGGCGAAAGCTATCTGGGCGCGCTCTCGATGAACACCCAAGGCCCCGACGACGCCACCATGCTCACCCTTCTGGAGCACGGCACCGAGTTCCAGAAGGAGAAGTTCCTCAAGCCGCTCCTCAATGGCGAAAAGCGCATCTGCTACTCGATGACCGAGAAGGCGGCCGGCGCCGACGCCACCGGCATGCGCACCCGGGCCGAGAAGGACGGCAACGAGAACTATGTCCTGAACGGCGAGAAGTGGTTCTCATCGGCCGCCAGCGTCGCCGACATCGCCGTGGTGATGGCCCGGACCGACCCCGACGCCCCGCGCCACCAGCAGTATTCGACCTTCATCGTCGAACTGCCCAACCCCGGCTACCGTATCGTTCGAGATATCCAGACGATGGCCGCCGAGGGCCCGCTGTCGCATATCCTGGGCGGCGGCCATTCCGAGGTCGAGATCAAGGACCTGGTGGTGCCAGCCGAGAACCTCCTCGGCGGCGAGGGGAACGGCTTCAACATGGGCCAGCACCGCCTGGCCTACGGGCGCCTGCGCCACGGCATGCACAACGTCGCCATGGCCCAGCGGGCGCTGGATCTGGCCGCCGCCCACGTGACCCAGCGTTCGACGTTCGGCGAGAAGCTCTCCAAGCGCCAGGGCGTGCAGTGGATGCTCGCCGACTGCGCCAGCGAGCTCTACATGGCGCGCCTGATGCTGCTGCACATCGCTTACAAGGCCGAGCACAAGATGGACCTGCGCCAGGAGAACTCCATCGCCAAGGTCTTCCTGGCCCACATGGTGCACAAGGTGGTCGACACCGCCATCCAGCTGCACGGCGCCCTGGGCTACAGCCGCGACACCCCCCTGGCCGCCTGGTACACCCACATCCGCTCCCAGCGCCTGGTCGACGGCCCCGACGAGGTCCACCGCTGGACGGTGGGCCGCAACGTCATCAAGGCCTATGAGGCTACCGGCACGACGGCGTCGGCATGCGGGGGGGACCTGCTCTGATCCGCGCACCCCGCTCCGCGCTGGGTGGGAATGAGAAAGGCAAAGGCTCACAACTCCCGCTTATCCCCGCGAAAGCGGGGACCCAGTGGTGTCCAGGAATAGGCGTGTGGGCAAGACACGGTGTGAGTGACGGTCTCGCCGGGCTGGAAAACGCTGGGTCCCCGCTTTCCAGGCTGTGTGAAAAGTCGAGGCTGTCACATTCCCGCGCAATTTTTCATCTCCTACGCGCCGCGCACGCGCGCCTTGCGAAACGATTTTCCGGTCTCACGGCAAATGCAGAATATTATTGCGTTGAAATGTGACAACTCCGACTTTTCACACAGCCTGTTTCGCGGGGATGAGCGGAGGTAAGCTGTCAATTCGCAATGCAAAAGGTGGTGGCGCTCTCACTCAACATGCACGTCGATCCCCATCGCGGTGAGCAGGGGGTATTGCTGGTCGAGGGTGATTTTCAGGCCGGCGCGGGTGGCGAGGGCGAGGAGGTCGAGGCCGCTCACCTCGGCGCCGCGCAGGTCGGCCCCGGCGAGCCTGGCCTCGGCGATGATGGCGCCGAAGAGGTCGGTGTCGCGCAGGTCGGCGCCTTCGAAGTCGGCGCGCGACAGATCGGCTTCGCGGAACCGCGAGCCGGCCAGGTCGCAGCCGGGCAGGCTCGCCTCGGAGAGGTCGGCCAGGTGGAAGTTGCACCGCCGGAACACCGCGCTGGCTCGGGTTCTCTGGCGCCCGAGGCTGCGGGTGAAGTCCGCCCTCTCGAATTTCGCGCCGCGCAGGTTGCAGTCTTCCAGACTGACGCCGTGCAACTCGGAGCGATCGAAACGGGTGAAGCTGAGATCGCAGCGCAGGAAGCGCGCCATGTCCAGCCGGCTGAAGGCGAAGGTCGCGCCGGCGTGGGCGGCTGGGTCGGTCAGGATACAGTCCTCGAACACGGCCTCACGCAGGTCGGCCCGCGCCAGGCGGCAGCGGCCGAGACGGCAGCGGACGAAGCGCGCGCCCCCGAGAACGACGGCGCCCAGCTGGAGGTCCTCGATGACGCAGTCGACGAACACCGCCTCGGTGAGGTCGGCGTCGGCCCACGCGAAACCGGCGATGGTCTCGCCCTGCAGGGTGGCGCCGGCGGCGGGGGTGACGCTCATGTGGGGACGATAGCGACTTGGCGGCCTGCGCCAAGCGTGCGAGCGTTCCTTGCGCTGGATGAGGTCGCCACATGAGCGGTTTCCAACCCGATGGCCGTCACACCGTGACGCCACGCATCATCACCCCCGATCCCGGTGGCCTGATCGGCTTCGTCAATGCGGTGTTCGGCGCTGGCGGCGAGCATCGCACGGACGCGCCCTCGGAGGTCGCGATCGGCGATTCCACCGTCATGATCAGCGACGGCGGCGGCCTGCGGCCGGCCTCGGCGGCGTTCCTCTACGTCTATGTGCCGGACGCCGACGAGACCTATCGGCGGGCGATGACGGCCGGTGCGACATCGATCGAGGCCCCACTGGACACGCCCTATGGCGACCGCAGGGCGACGATCCAGGACCGCTGGGGCAACCTCTGGCAGATCGCCACTCACCGGGGCGGTTAGAGTCCCCCAGCTACCGGGGCAGGACGCTCGCGCCCATCAGGTGCTCGTCGACCGCCCGTGCGCACTGGCGCCCCTCGCGGATCGCCCACACAACCAGGGACTGGCCGCGCCGCATGTCGCCGCAGGAGAACATCCCCGGCACCGAGGTCTTGTAGTCGACGACATTGGCCGCGACGTTGCCACGAGCGTCCAGGGCGACCGCCGACTGTTCCAGCAGGCCGTCGCGATGCGGCCCCAGGAAGCCCATGGCCAGGAGCACGAGATCCGCCTTGAGAGTGAATTCACTGCCCTCGATCTCGGTCATCCGCTGCCGGCCGTCCGGGCCCTCAGTCCATTCCAGCCGCACGCACTCCAAAGCTTCGAGCCGCCCTTCGGAGCCGAGCGCCCGCTTGGTCGCCACGGCGAAGTCGCGCTCGCACCCCTCCTCCTGGGACGACGAGGTGCGCAGCTTCAGGGGCCAGTTCGGCCAGGTGAGCGCCTTGTTCTCCCGCGCCGGCGGCTCGGGCATGATCTCCAGCTGGACGATCGAGGCGGCGCCCTGGCGGTTGGAGGTGCCGATGCAGTCCGAGCCGGTGTCGCCGCCGCCGATCACCACCACATGCTTGCCCGCCGCGCTGATCGTCCCCAGGGGGGCGGCGACGTCTTCTGGATCGCCGGCCAGCCGCCGATTCTGCTGGGTGAGGAACTCCATGGCGAAATGGACGCCGGTCAGCTTGTGCGGCGGCAGGTCGAGGTCGCGCGGCCATTCGGCGCCGCCGGCCAGGACCACGGCGTCATAGTCCGCCCACAGCTCGTCGAGCGAACGGCCACCACCCACGTGAACGCCCGGGCGGAAGAGGACGCCCTCGGCCTCCATCTGGGCGATCCGCCTGTCGATCAGCGGCTTCTCCATCTTGAAGTCGGGGATGCCGTAGCGGAGCAGGCCGCCGATGCGGTCGCTCTTCTCGAACACAGTGACGTAGTGGCCGACACGGGCGAGTTGCTGGGCGCAGGCGAGCCCCGCCGGCCCCGAGCCGACAATGGCGACGCTCCGCCCGGTGCGCACCGCCGGGCTCTCCGGGACGATCCAGCCCTCGGCCCAGCCGCGGTCGACGATCTGGCATTCGATGGTTTTGATTGTCACCGGATTGTCGTCGATGTTGAGCGTGCAGGCGGCCTCGCAGGGCGCCGGGCAGATCCGGCCGGTGAACTCCGGGAAGTTGTTGGTCGAGTGCAGCGTCTGGAGCGCGGCCTTCCACTGCTCGCGATAGACCAGGTCGTTCCAATCGGGGATCAGATTGTTCACCGGGCAACCGGTGTGACAGTAGGGGATACCGCAGTTCATGCAGCGTCCCGCCTGCCGCGACAGCTCTACCTCGGGCAAGGGGTTGACGAATTCGCGCCAAGTCCTCAGCCGCCTCGTGGGTGGCTCGGAGTCGCGGTCGCGCCGCTCGATCTCGAGGAAGCCGGTGTCCTTTCCCATGGCCCTACTCCGCGGCCACGGCGCGGGCGGTGGTGCGTTCGCCGGCGAGATCGAGAAGGGCCCGATGGTAGTCGTTGGGCATCACCTTGACGAAATCGCTCAGCGCGCTCTCCCAGTTGTCCAGCATGGCTCGGGCCCGGGCGCTGCCGGTGTGCCGGTGGTGGCGCTCGATGAGCAGGCGCAGGCGGGCGGCGTCGAAGCGCAGGGGATCGCCTATGCCGGAGTCGGCGACGCTCGGAGAGCGCGCGCGAGGCGCGCCCTCGTCGGCTTCCGACAGCGGGGCGTCGAGCACCGACGACAGGGTCACCATCGACGTGTTGCACAGGGACGCGAAGCGGCGCTGTGGATCGTAGACGTAGGCGACGCCGCCGGACATGCCGGCGGCGAAGTTGCGCCCGGTATCGCCCAGCACCACCACCGCCCCGCCGGTCATGTATTCGCAGCCGTGGTCGCCGACGCCCTCGACCACCGCCACCGCGCCGGAGTTGCGGACGGCGAAGCGCTCGCCGGCCACGCCCTCGAAATAG